>JAHIVO010000004.1 GCA_018816445.1 Patescibacteria group bacterium | reverse complement strand
ACGTTATGTGAAAGCCACATAAATATATTAATCTATTTTCTGAAAAAACGCTGGATATAAAAGTATTCAGCGTTTTATTACAGTAAATTAACCGGATCCCGGTCAATTATCCAGTTATCCGGTACGGTATTGATGATATTATCAAGTAGATTTTTTTTAAGTGATAGCTCGCATTTTAGAATGATATACATCCGCCATTGGCCGCGCTGGAAGGGGATGAGAGGAGTTAAAATGGAGGCCTCACAAGGAGAAGACTTTAATATCCGCAATAGACGCATAGTCTCATTAAGGCATTCATTTTTATCTTTATTTTGGTAAGTTAGTTTTATAAGTTGAGAAAAAGGAGGATATTTTAATGATTTCCTCTCTTCCAATTCGTTTTTATAAAAATTTTTGTTGTCAGAAATTTTAAATAAATTAATTGCCGGATGTTCAGAATTGTAAGTTTGGATAATAATTGGGCATGACGAGTAATATGCGATGTTATGCATCAGATGCCAGGTTTTTTCACTGGCCCGGAAGTCTGGCAGGTATAGAAAGGTATCGGCTGATACTATCCCCACTAAACTAATAGCATCCCAGTCTAATACATGAATGGCCCGTGATGTACCTATGATAATGTTATAATTAGCTGGAATGTTAATTTCTTTTTCATCCTTATCAATCCGGATAATTTTTTGCTTTGGCCAGAATTTATTAGCTTCTTTCTCAATTTTTTGCGTGCCTAAGCCGGTAAATTTAAAATTAGGCCCGGAACATTTAGGGCAAAACGGCGGTAATTCAGACTTTGAATTGCAGTTATGGCAATAGAGAAGAGAGCCTTTTTCATGGTACATAAGAGGCTGCTGGCATTGGTTGCAGTCCAATATATTACCGCAATCCTGGCAAATTACAGAAGAGGCGCTGCCGCGTTTATTAATAAAGAGAAACACTTTTTTCTTATTAGCTATTGCCTTATCAATCTCTTCATGCAGCTTATCTGAAAAAACTGAATAGTTTCTTTTTTTACGCTCATCACGCATGTTTATTATTGAGACTGGTCTTTTTATGGCAGTTTTTGATTGTAAATTAACAATCTCTTGATTTTTTATTTGTGCATAAGTTTCTACTGAGTGAGAGTGGCTAAGATAAATTAATTTTGATTTATAAATTTTACTAAGCTGCTGGCAGGCGGTCCGGGCATCAAAGCGCGGATTCTGATCTGATTGTTTATGATTATCATCCTCCTCGTGATCAATTATTATTGCTTTTAAGTTTTGGAATGGTGCAAAAATTCCCAGTTTAGTGCCAATTATTAATTCCGCCTTATTTTCAAGAATTAACTTATACGTTTTATAAAATTCATTTTTATTCAGCTGGCTGTGGATTATGGCAATTTTTTCCTGATAAGCCTTGGGAAATATATTTATAATTTTGTTTATTTGATTAATTTCAGGAACGATTATTAGTTTAGTGCCTTTATTTTTATTGATTAGCCCAAAAATAAATTGCTCTTTTTCAAGATGGTCAGTTATTTGAACAAATGTGCTGGCTGCCTGCTGTTTTTTTATTAAGTTTAAGGCATCTTTTATTTCTGAAGATATTACTGGCGGATAAGCTGATTTATATTGATATTTAGTTGCATGAATTTTTTTTGGGATTGGGGGCAGCATCATCTTAATTATTGTACCCAAGGAGACAAAATAATATCTGGACATCCATTCAGCCAATAAAATTTGGTTTGGTATGATTATGGGATCAGGGTTTGTAATATTAATTATTTCTTTAATATTTTTTCCGGCAATGCCCTGTTCCTTGATTTTGATAATTATCCCTTCAACTTCGGATTTTCTAAATGGTATCGTCACTAATTGCCCGATTTTTATTTGTTTAGCATAAACTTTGGGAATTTGATAATCAAAAATTCCTATGTGTTTTGGAAAACGTCTTGAAAGGATAATCTCTGCAAACATATTTTATTTATGTCGGTTAACTGTGAAACGAAATAATTCAATTTTTTCCTTAGCCGGGTTTATGCCGCCTTTTTGGCAGCATATATTTATTTGTTCTTCAACATTATCTATTCCAATATCAGGCAGTAATAATCCGGATTTATTGCCGCTTTTTACAATTAAGCCGTATTTGACGGGATCTAATTGGTTCATATCAGTAACAGGCTCAGGTTCAGCCAATACATCTACGTTTATGGCCAGGTCATTCAGTTCATCTTTTTGAAGAGGCATAAAGCGCGGATCTTTAAAAGCTGCGGATACAGCGTTTGAAATAATCTCTTCAGCAATATTTTTTTGTGTTGGCAAAAAGGTACCTATACAGCCCCTGAGTGAATTATCTGATTTTTTATGGAGTGAAACAAAAATACCCGCTTTTTGTGCTAATAGTATATTAGGCAGGTTATCTGGCAGGGGCAAGGTTTTTTTACTGGCTAAATACTCTTTAATTGCATCGTAAGCTAGTTGTATGTGTGGATCCATATTGTTATCATAGCAAATTTTAAGGTAATAGAAAAAGCCACTAATTGTACTGTGGCCCTTTCTATTTTTGATATTTATTTACAAATGTGCAAGAATTTTTTTTGAAAAAGTATAGTCTGGATTGACAATTTTTTTCAGTGAATTTATGGAAAATATTCTGGCTACTAAATTAGCTAGAGAATTAACAATTACATAACTTAATGCAATACCACCGGTAAACAGAGCTCGTTCCAGGAAGACTATGGGTATCAGCGCTATCCAGACTTCAGCCGGCAAGTTAAAAGCATATAAAAAGGCTACTGAACCAAGCGCATGTGCTGTAAAAGTAGCGCCTAAACTGTTGAAGACCAGACTTTTTTTGGCAAATATTGCAGCCATGGGGATCAGCCAATAGAGCGAATAAAACCAGGCTTGCCGTCCTTCCGGATGCAGTATGAACATTATCATGCAGATAAGGGGGACAGCCGCAACGAGAGGTTTAAATCTTTTTGCTCCAAAATATAAAGCTGCTAAGGCTAACGGGAATAATCTAATAATTGTGGCTGTATCAAAACTTTGATCTGATACTAGTACGTTGACAGTTTTAATTATTACTACAGAAATGGCTCCCCAAATTGAAGCTAATAACATCCCTATACTAGGTGCGAAAAAATCAAAAAATGAAAAGTTTTGGCCTGAACCAATAATATTTGTAAAGGGGATTTGCAGCAGAACAAAGCCCACTCCGATGAATAATGCCAGGTATATTATTTTTTTGTACATGATATTTTTATATTGATAATTTTAGGTTAGCTACTAAATATCCGACTCCAAAAGGGCCTTCGTAAGAATATATATCTGTTTTATATTTTATACTATTTAAGATACCTTGTAAAATTATAATTGATCTAAGCCCGCATTCGCCGGCCTCTTCAATAAAATCTTCATCAAGGCTTTTAAGGCCATTATGATCCTGATTGGTTACTTTTTCTATAATTGTCTTATCAAATTTTTCAGCCCAGTGGGAAAAGCCAGCTGGTGCATCTTTGGTCAACCTGTGTGATAAGTCACCCGATGCAATAACAGCAATCCTTTTAGTGTCATTGAGAATATCTTCCTGGAGTTTTCTGCCGAATTCATAGTGGCTTTGGTAATCAAGCATAGAAAAGGAGATTGGTACTATTTTAATCTTTTTCTTATCAAGGTTCTTGGTTAAAAAGTAAAGTGGAACGCCTGCGCCGTGGTCTAGTTCGGCTTGATTGGCTAAAACTACCGGAATCTTAGTTTCCATAATTTCTTTATAATGGTGTATCAGGCCTACGTCTCCATTTATTGTCAGGTTAATAGATAAATCGCCAAAGTTTTTGAAAGAGATGGTGAATTGCGGTGACATATTAATAGCAAAGGCATCACTTAGCATAGGTCCATGCGGTGAAATTATGATGATTGTATCGGGTTTAGCTGCATAAATATCTTCTGCTAATCTTTCCATGCTCTTGACCGTTTTTTCTATAAAACGTAAATTTTGTTTGCCTATTTCAGGAATGATTATTGGAGGATGGGGGGTGATGGCACTGAATACTAGCATATATTTAAATTATAATTAGGCTTCAATATCAATAGGTTCACCTTCAATATGGATTTCTACTGCCCGGTCCGTAGTCCAGATCAGGTTTTCCCATTTTAAGCCCAAGGCCTCAAATGTCTCCTTGGAAGCAATACCACGTCGTTGGCCATTGGAAATAAAGTAGACACCCCTCATACCTGGAGAAGTGATTAATTCCCCATCTTTGAATTTGACAGGATCACCTTTTGTATATTGGTCAATAGTTGCTTGTTCCACTATAACCGGAGTTTTGTCTGGAAAACGTGATTGTAGTATTTCTTTTGACCAGATTGACTGGCGGATTCCATTTTCTACATAAGAAATGCCACCAGTTTCTTTTGACTGCAATAATACGCCTGTGGGATAGATGCTTTGCATGTTTATATTTGGACCAAAGCTGTAGGAAACTAATTCTGCTTCAGTAGCATTTTCAATTTCTTCCGGATTAAAGCCAATGGCTCTAAAGACTTCAGGTGATTCTATATATCTGCGTGTGTTGCCGTCAATGAGAAATACCCGTCCAGTATCAGTTGAACGGATTAATGAATAATTAGCAAATCTGAATGGCAGCCCATCCTCGTAGGCGTCTAAGTCTGAATAACTTACTAGTATGATGCGCGAGGCATCAAATCTTGATATCAAGGCAGTCCTGGAAAGGAAAGCTCTTTTTTTGCCGTTCTGGATCAAATAAACACCATGCTCCCCGTGGACCTGCAGTAAAGAACCGTCGGGGTAGTTCTTGGCAAACCAGCTGTTATAAAAATTCCAGATATTATAATTAGCATTATAAACCCAGGGCGTATAAGTATACATAGCAGCCGTGGCATCATTAGCCGGGGTGATATTATATCCGTCACCTGTGGTTTTAGTTATCCCGGGGCCCCAGCCCGTAAAGGTCATGCCGTTATTTTCTAAATCGGTTAAATAACTTTCCCGAATTTTCCGAGCACCCCAATTAACTTGATTGAAAAAACCTCTATACTTAATAACTTCCGGATCAGTAGTTGAACACCCATCGCAAACGCCATAGCCAGTAGCCCAGTTTAGGCGATAATCAGTAAGCGCTCCAGTAATTAAACTTTGTTCAATCTGCATCCTAACCAGTAAATACTGGGGGCTAATGGTCCAGTAATGTCCTGCGTCAAAAATAATTTGAGCAGCTGATTTTTCATTGCCCCATGGATCAAGCGTGCTATAGCCGCCCAGGTTGCCTTGGTTCCCAAGAAATCGCTGTATGCGATTAACAGACATGGAATCGCCATTTTCCAGGTCATTGTCAGAAATTATCAGGTTGGGATTAAATGTCAAAGCTGAAGCTATATTCGGAATTAGCAGGAATGTTACTAAACTCAGGATTACTGCTTTTTTCGTATATTGTAGAATATTGTACATTTTATTATTCAGTAATTATTTCAATTATTTCGCTGCACTTTGAGCATTTTCCACGCTGGTCATGTCTTTTGGAGGAAAAACCCCGTCTGGTGATAATTATATTACCACATTTTGGACAAAATGTGTTTTCACTATCAAGACCGGGGATATTACCGGTATAAACGTATTTTAAGCCTGCTTTTTTTCCAATGGCATGGGCCATAACTAATGTTTTTGTTTTTGTAGGAGGCAGATTTTGTAGTTTATAAGAAATCGCTGGTGAAAAAGCCGAAATATGCCATGGTGTTTCTGCCCCCAGCTCCTTTTTTATAAATTCAGCAATTTGATAAAACATTTTATCCGAATCGCTCAAAGTAGGAATTGCCAGGGTAGTTATTTCAAGCCAGACCCCGGCCTTTTTTATAGTTATAAGATTTTCTAAAATTGGTTTTAATTTTCCACCGCAGTTTTTTTGGTAGTTCTTATTATCAAAAAACTTTAAGTCAATATTAATAGCGTCAAGATAGGGGAGTATTAACTTAAGGGTTTTATCTGACATGTATCCATTAGAGACCCAGACGTTCTTGATATTTTGTTTATGTGCCAGTTTCATGCAGTCGTAGGCGTAATCCATCCAAATAGTAGGTTCTGTATAAGTATAGGCTATGCTTCGGCATTTGGATTCAATAGCGTCCTGGATTACCTTGTCAGGCGGCAGGTCTTCGCCAGTAATATGCAGGTCAGTATATCCGGTTTTTTTTGAGGCTTGCGATATTTGCCAGTTCTGACAGTTATTACAGCGGAAATTGCAGCCTACGGTGGCAATAGATAATGAGCGTGAGCCGGGAAGGAAATGAAAAAATGGTTTTTTTTCTATTGGGTCAATGCTTTCAGAAATCGCTTTAGCATACACGAGCAGGTAAAGAGTTCCATCTTGGTTTTCCCGTACCCCGCAAGTACCTCTTTGCCCAGGCAAAATACTACAATGGTGATTGCACACGTGGCATTGTACTTTATTTTGATCCAGCTTTTCATAAAGAAGAGCCTCTTTCATGTTGTAATATTTTACCATATTATTATATATAAAAAAAGACCCCGAGCAAGAGTTGCTTGCTCAGGGACAGAGGTAAACTAAAGATCAAGGTTAGGAGCGCGTATGCCTATAAAGTAGAGTCCTTCCAGCCAGACAATCGGGTCCTGCGGTGTAGCAGCTTTGCCCAAGTAGTACGGTTTGCGTAATGAGATTTCCAATACTGCATCAGCTGGCAGGAATACACTGCCTTCAGGTTCTGAGCCGATCCAATGCCAGAGGATAGGTGAGCCATACACTGAGAAGAAGTGATCCGCTTCACTACCACCCAGTATCCGGATACAGAATTTCAGCGAGTCTGGCGGTGGGTCGTATAATTTGGTATTAAAACCAAGTATATACTTTCCCGAATCATTGGATAATTGGACATAGGCCGTCATATTGGCGCTGTTTATGTTCCACTCGTAGTCTTGCAGAAATGCGTAGTTTTCGGGTAAGTAGAATGTGTCAACGACGATGGTTGTGTCGTAGCGGTATTCAATTAGAGATTCCCAGATGTATATCACCGTCGTGTCAAAGACGGTAACTGTGTCGCCGTTGTAAACGTAAAACGAGTCCACTGAATATACATAGGCTGTATCAGTAACGAATACCAGTTTTTCCACTACCACAGTGTCAGGCCCGACAGAAATTGGAACATCAGTTCCCATGTCGGAGCAACCCGTCATCCCGGAAATTGCCAGGGTGATGATCGCAATGACAATCAGTTCAATAATCCTTATTGACCGGTTCATTCCATCCTCCGATGATGTTTGGTGTGATGTAAAATTACTATTTTTATCTGATCAGTTTAATACATAATTAATAATTTGTCAATAGAAAACCCCGAGAAATTGCGTCTCGGGGCTGTATCTCTTATTGCTTATAAACGCCTTTTGCGTCTACTGAAAAGGAACAGTCGGGTAAGACCTTAGACTTAGCGCTCAGATAGAATCCTTTCGTACCGCATGAAGCTTTTGCGTAGGAGTAGGTACACTCCAAGTTGTCAGGAGATGTTAACGGGTCGGCCAGGCGGTTAAATAGTATGTCGACTTTGTATTCTCCGCAGCAAAGAGCTGGCGATGAATGTTTCTCTGCTACTGCGTATAATAGCGGTAAGAAGTGATCTGCTTCTTCTTGGGCAGCTGTGCAGATACTGTCTTGTTCCGGTGTCCACTGGGCAACTGTTTCTTGTACCTTTGCTTCTGTTTTCTCAGTCTGTTCACCGCTGGTTCCATTGCATCCGAGCAGCAACAAGCCCATTATGATGATCATCAGGCTCCGCATTAAAATTTTGTTAATCCATGCACTCATGATTGATCTTCCTGGATTGGTTGGTTTTTTGTATAAATAACTATTTATAGGTAAATTCTATCATGCAAAAGTGTTTTGTCAAAAAGCGGTTCAGGAGTTATAATCATGTTATGACAAAGCGAATTTTTGTGGCTATTAATTTACCTGACGATTTAAAAAGGAATATTGTTGCATTACAAAATAAACTACAAAAATTTGACTGGCCAGTACGCTGGGAAGATGAAGATAAGCTGCATATTACGTTACGATTTTTAGGCTCAATCACAGAACAAAATATTAGCCAAATAAACGAGATAGTAAGTCGGGCAATTAATAATTTCAAAACTTTTACCTTAAAAATTAATAATTTTATTGCTTTTCCCAGTTTTAAATTTCCGCGTGTAATCTGTTTGAATATTAAAGAGAATGAATCCCTGTTTGAATTACAGAAAAAAATTGCTGATCCTATTGAAGATCAGGGGATTGGTGAATCTGAACGTCATCCTTTTTCCGGACACATTACCATTGGCCGCGTTAAACCAGTAAATGCGAATTTCCGCGCCTTAAATAAGATTGGATTTAAAAGTGAATTTAAGGTAAAATTAGTTGAAATAATGCAAAGTAATTTATATTCAACTGGGTCAGAATATTCAATAATGAACAAGCATGAGTTTAGAAATTCTAGGAGTTAAAATTCATAATTATACAATTGATGAGGTATTGGAAAAAATTCATGAGTTTTTTAATAGCCAAAATCAGCATTATATCGTAACTACCAATCCGGAATTTATCATGGCCGCGCGGCATGATGATGAGTTCCGGCATATTTTAAACAAGGCGGATCTGTCAGTGGCTGACGGCGTGGGCATTAAATACGCCGCGCGGCGCCTAGGGCAAAAATTAAAACAGCGCATTACAGGTGTTGATTTACTCTGGGAAATCTGTAGGATTGCGGAAGAAGAGAATAAATCAATTTTTTTATTAGGTTCAAAAAGAGGAATTCCGGAAAAAGCTGCAGAAAATATACTATCAAAATATCCAAAATTAAAAATTGTTGGTGCGGAATGCGGTTATAGACGCTGGCATCGCCATATTAAAGAAAAAAAGCTGGTGGAGATGATTAACCGTCACCAGCCTGATATCTTATTTGTGGCTTTTGGGCAGGTTAAGCAAGAAAAGTGGATTTATCATAATTTACCAAAATTGCCATTAGTCAAACTGGCTATGGGTGTTGGCGGTTCGTTTGATTATATTTCCGGAAAAGTCAAACGTGCACCCAGCTGGATGCGCAATTTGGGCCTTGAATGGCTATATCGTTTAATGCGCCAGCCATGGCGATTGCCCAGGATTATAACGGCTGTAGTTAAATTCAGCTGCGCTGTAAGGAAAGATAAAAATGAGGTTTAAGTATTTTGATATTATACTGGGTTTGTTTGTGGCGGTTTTATTGATTTCCAATATTGCCTCAACAAAGATATTGAATTTCGGGCCATTTACTTTTGATGGCGGTACAATTTTATTTCCAATAATTTATATATTTGGCGATATATTAACTGAAGTATATGGTTATAAGGCGGCGCGGAGAGTTATCTGGACAGGATTTGCCGGTGCTTTATTAATGTCAGTGGTATTGATTATTGTTGGTAAGCTGCCAGCGGCAGCTGATTGGGTTAACCAGGAAGCTTATGATGCTATTCTCGGTTTAACGCCGCGAATAGTGGTTGCTTCTTTAATTGCGTATTTTGCCGGAGAGTTTTCCAACTCGGTTACTCTGGCAAAGATGAAAGTTTGGACCAAAGGCCGTCACTTATGGTCAAGAACTATTGGGTCAACAATAATTGGGGAGGGGATTGATACGGTATTATTCGTACTCATTGCCTTTGTCGGTGTTTTACCAGGCAGTTTAGTTATTACGATTATTGTGTCTAATTATATATTCAAGGTTGGATTTGAAGCGTTGGCTACGCCATTTACATATTTATTTGTAAATAAACTGAAAAAGAAAGAAGGCATTGATGCATATGATACAGATACGAAATTTAATCCTTTTTCATTTAAATCATAAATTTTTTTAAAAATGACTCCCCTTGCCTTTCTTGGACAATATCAACTTTATTTTTTTTACAAAGACCTCTCACTATAGTATTTCGGGATGATTTGGTTAAATTCATTATGAGCCCCCTCGTTTTACTCGGAGCAATATTAATTTTATTATAATATTTAAGAGACCCTTCGCCTTTTCAGGGCTCAGGGTAACTTAGCCAATAAATTGGCTAAGTTAGTTATCCACATTGACAAATTTATTGATAAAAAATATTATAAACTCGGACAATTTAATAGTTAATATTTAGTGTTTTTCAAATATCTCTGAATAAATCAGAAAAAACAAAAACACGAATAAAAATCCAATACAAAAGGAAAATAAAAAAAGTATTGGTTTTTTTAACATCATTGATAGTATATTACTGGGTAGGGTCACTTCTTATTTGAGCTGGTATCAAGTTAGGTAGCAAGGAAAAATTGAAGTTTCCTTTCATCTCTTTACTTGAACCGGATTCCTTGGTAATAAGCCAGGACTCAAAAGTTAAAGAAGCTGTTCAATGGATCCTACCCAGCAACGTATTATTAATCAAGAAAAATATGCGCACTAAGACAGAACGAGAGCTGATGGAAGATATGAAGTTTCAGGAAATGAAGCGCTTTCTTGGTATCAGGAGGGTAAGGAATTTTTGTTCAGGCTGCGGTGAAGAGATACATGAACCAGTCTACTGCCTTGACTGCCAAGAAGAGATTGAGAGGCTAAGGCTCCGTAATAGATATAAATAGTATTATTAGAACCGACTAAATATTATTTTTTGGAAACCCCAAGAATTATTTGAGGTTTTTTGTTTTAATTTCAAAAATATGATATATTAGATATATTAATTAAAATTATATGAGGAAAGCAGCAATATTTTCAATATTCTTAATAAGCTGTTTTTTTATTAGCCAGCAGACTCATGCCCAAGCTGATTTTGATGAGTATATTACAGATTTTTCCGCTGACATTGTAATTAATGAAGACAGCAGTTTTGTAGTGACTGAAACAATCATTTATGATTTTAATGATAATGAAAGAAGGGGGATTTACCGTTATCTGCCTTATAAATATGAACGGAAAGGAACTAAGTATAATGTCCGCATTGATGTATTGGAGGTAGCTGATGAAAAGGGTCAAGCAATGCCGTATGTGGTTAGTAAGTCAGGTGGCTATATAAATGTTAAAATAGGGGATTCTGATATATATATTTCAGGTGAGCATACTTATGTGATTACATATTCTGTCAGCCGGGCAATTAATTATTTTGATAAACATGATGAATTATACTGGAATGTGACCGGCACTGACTGGGAGGTGCATATATTAGAAGCTTCTATTTCGATTTCATTACCTCAGGCTATTAATCAGGAAGAATGGCAATTAAAATGCTATACCGGGTATTTTGGCTCTGAGGAAGAGGAATGCAAAAGCAGTTATGAAAGCGGGTCGTCAGTGAGTTTTTCCAGTTTGCGCGAATTTAATTGGCATGAAGGCTTAACAGTGATTGTAGGATGGCCTAAGGATGTTGTAATTGAGCCCGATTCAAGGCAGCAGTTTGGATGGTTTATTATAGATAATTGGCCTTTAGTAATTCCTGTAATTATTTTTTTTGTTTTATTTTATTTATGGTATACGCGCGGTCGTGACCCAAAAGGCAGGGGTACGGTAATTCCAATATATGAATCGCCAGATAATTTAACAGCCGGTGAGGTAGGTACTTTAGTGGATGAAAAAGTAGACCTAAAAGATATTTCAGCCACGATTATTCAATTAGCTGTAAATGGGTATTTAAAAATTAAGGAAGTTGGTAAAATTGAAAAAGGTAAAAAACCTGAGGATTATGAGTTAATTAAATTAAGAGAAGTCGATGGGTCATTAAAGCCTTACCAAAGGGAAATTATGAAAGGCATTTTTGGTGAAGACCAGAGTAAAACAATTTCAAGTTTAAAAAACAAATTTTATATTCATTTGAAGAAAATAAAAAAGGATATGTATGAATTAGTTGTCAGTAAGGGATATTTTCCGACTAATCCAGAAAAAGTAAGGCAATTATATTTAACCATTGGAATAATTATAATATTTTTTGGGCCATTCGCTATAGGATTTATGGGGCATGTATTAGCGGCTTTTGCAGTGGGCATTACTGGAGCAGTGGCTATAGTGTTTTCATTTTTTATGCCTAGAAAAACAAAAAAAGGCGCTGAGACATTAGAATTGATTAATGGTTTTAAATGGTTTTTATCAGTAACCGAAAAGGAGAGGCTAAAATTCCATAATGCTCCTGAAAAAACGCCACAGCAATTTGAGGAATTATTAGCGTATGCCATGGTTTTAGGTGTTGAAAACGAGTGGGCCAAGCAGTTTTCAGATATGTATTTAACGCCTCCTGAGTGGTACGAGGGACAGACTGGTACAGCTTTCGGTGCTTGGTACTTAGCTAGCGCTTTAAGTACTATGTCAACTGATATGAACAAATCCATGGTAGTAGCTCCGAGCAGGAGTTCAACAGCCGGCTTTGGCGGATCAGGCTTTAGCAGCGGCGGTGGTTTTTCAGGCGGCGGCTTTGGCGGTGGGGGGGGAGGTAGTTGGTAAGTAAATAAGACATTTTTAAATATTAATTTGATGTTGGGGTTAATACACTTGACATTAATTTTGAATATGGTAATATCTTATGAAGAGCAGAAATTGCACATTTTATCGCACATTATGAATCTTGTAAGTTATACTTAATGATTTAATCATTAATAATTAGGGCTATGACTTACGAATTCATAGTTCTCTTCGGTGGAAGCCTCGTGTTAATTTCGCTCAGACGAAAACGAGTCAAGCATTCAAAGAAGAGGACTCCAAACACTCTCAAATTTATCTCAACATTGATTGAGGTAACAGTACTGATTGTTGGCTTATCCACATTTATGTACGGAATTATCCATGTTCTAAGATAAATTTGCGAAAGACTCCTTACCATCTGGTATTGGAGTCTTTTTTTGAAAAGGGCTTGACTTTTTTTGTTGCCTGATATATAATGGATATATAGTTGGTATATATTTAGTATATAATACATATATAGTATGACACCGTATCAACCAAAAATGGTGCGTAAAATTTTTCAAACAGGCGAGTACAGCTATGTTATTACTTTACCTAAAGATTTGATTAAGCATTTAGGTTGGCAAAAAGGGGACATGGTAGAAGTTAATGCTGATCGTTCTGGCCATCAGTTAATTATTAAAAAATTTAAATTTTAACTATGTTAAACGTAACAGTAATATCTGTGGGCAGCATCAAGGAAGACTTTTGGCGCCAGGCAATCAATGAATATATCAAGCGCCTTAAGCCTTATGTAAAGCTTAATTTTATTGAAATTCCAGAAGAAAGGTTTCAAAAAGTAACAGACCGCAATAAAATAATTGCCATAGAAGGAGCAAAAATTTTAAAAGCCATGCCTGAAGAAGCTACTGTAATTGCCATGGACCGCACTGGTATCCAGTTCAATTCACCTGAATGGTCAAAAGAGCTGGAAGAATGGTCCAAGTTTGCCAAAAAGATCGTTTTTGTCATTGGCGGCCCCTTGGGCCTGGATCCTGAGATCTTGAGGAAATCAAACATCCTTCTGTCAATGTCAAAAATGACGTTTACTCATCAGATGGCCCAGGTTATTCTTCTGGAGCAATTATACCGCGGCAGTATGATCCTGAATGGCAAACAATATCATTATTAAATAATATCAGCTAATTTAATTACACCTTGATTACTACAAAAGTATTTTTTATGTTATAATATATCTAATTAATTTGAATTACTTATTATGAGATTAAAAAATATCGGGAAATGGGCAGCTTTAGCAGTATTATTTGCGGCTTTTTTATGGGCCTTTGATGGGGTGGTACTGACTCCGTGGGTAATGGAATTAGGCTTAACTGACGTTCCAACCTTTGTATTTATGCTGCATGCAGTAGCCTCGGTATTTTTATTTTATTTTTTAATAAAAAAACGCAGTGAATTAAAGCGTTTAAATAAAGCAGACTGGCGGTCATTTATATTAGTGGGTTTATTCGGCGGGGCTATTGGTACTATGGCCATAATTGCGGCAATTATTAAAGTTTATAGTGCGGATTTAAACATTACCGTAGTTTTGATGTTACAAAAATTACAACCAATTTTTGCTATCTTGCTAGCAATTTTATGGCTTAAGGAAAGACCGCAAAATAAATTTTTTCTGTGGGCAGGCCTGGGTTTATTTGGCAGTTATTTTTTGACTTTTGGCTTGGAAGCGCCTAATTTCAGCGCCCAGGGGATGTTTGTTCCTGCATTGCTGGCGATTGTGGCTGCTTTTTCTTTTGGTTCATCGACAGTATTTTCCAAAAAAGCCGTAACTAAAATCAGCCATAGTTTGAGTACTGCATTGCGCTTTATAATTACTACAGGGATTATGGTGGTGGTAATTTTAATTATTACCGCCTTAAATAGTTTGAATATAAATACAGGATATGAAGGTATTGGCGGATTTGGTGTTATAAACTGGAATTTGATTGGAGCTTTTATGGTTATTGCTCTGACAACTGGCGGGACGGCTATATTTATATATTATTGGGGCTTAAAACGAGTATTAGCTGCTAGAGCAACAATTTACGAAATGATGTTTCCAGTAAGTGCTATCGTACTGGAATTTTTTATTCATGATAAAATATTATCAGCAGGGCAGTGGATGGGAGCTGGGGTAGTAATTATTGCCATAACAGTGATAGTGAATTTGAAGCCTGTAAAGAACAAACAAATAGAAAATAGCTAAATATCATTTATTAGTAGCCTTAATTTTTTTAGGGTCTTATTAGTGTTGACATTTTTTTAGTACGTGCTATATTATTACCGGAAATCAAAAAAGGAACCTTTTATAGGATGGGGTGAATCTCATGGCAATACTCCCAGTTGTTATTTTGGGTGTTGTGATCGGAATCATTGTTGCATTAATCACCGGTAATTGGATATGGATTCTAGTTTGCTGGTTAGGTAGTGTTGTAGTAGGAATAATCGGATTGTTCATTATTAATGCTTTTTTTGATCACCGCAAAGCTGCAGAATCACGACAAGGTTAATTTGGTACAATGAATTTCTCAACAATTACGAAGGTGTCAACATGAACATTACGAATCACACCCAAAAACCCTTAAATTAGAAGATTGATTTAAGGGTTTTGTTTTTGATTTGACTTTCGGTTTTTCTTCGGGTATACTATATATAAGTTATTAATTGGTTGGCGAAGCTTTTCGCTTCGCTAGGCCACGTAATGAATATGGTAGTGATTTATGAAAAACCAAGGGAGCCGGTGAGGGTGTTTGTGGATTTTCAAATGCCACACCTTAGAAAAGGTGCGGTGGGGCGGTTTGGGCATGTGCGGCCCAAAGCTTTCTTATGGGGCGGTAAAAAGTATAAGATTGAGAAAATAAATTTAGTTTTCAGGAAAAGGCGGGGGGACAGGTACGACGTGTGTTTTGCCGTGTCAGACAGTGCCAATGCGTTTGTTCTTTCATATAATCCAGAAAGCCTGGAGTGGAGATTGGAAGAAGTGCAGGTGTAGTTTTTTTCTCTTACTTTTCTTGGTAGCAAGAAAAGTAACAAAAGCATGCCCTGAGCGAAGTTGAAGGGAACTGCCGGGGCTACAATGCGCCTGTTGTTAACTTTCAAAGCGCTGTATATGAGGGGCTTAGTGCAGCCCCGGACCCAGCATTCTAAAATACTCATCCTTTTTAAATTTTTATGAGTACAAAGAAAATAATTCTTCATTTCGACATGAATTCGTATTTTGCTTCAGTAGAGCAGCAGGCAAATCCTTTTTGGCGTGGTAAGCCGGTGGGAGTGTGCTCAACCATGTCCAACCGCGGGTGCATTATAGCTTCGTCCAAAGAAGCCAAAAAAGTCGGCATTAAAACCGGCTGCCGGGTTAATGAAGCGCTCCAGCTTTATAAAGATGTTATTTTAGTTGAAGTGGATCCACCTAAGTACCGGTCAACCACCCAGGCGATTTTTTCTTTGTGCGCGGAGTATACGGAAGAAATTGAAGCCTATTCCATTGACGAGGCGTTTTTAGATTTAACCGGCATGGTGTCTTCATTTGACCAGGCGCAGGTTATTGGCAGAGAAATACAGGAGCGTATTAAAAAAGAAATAGGCGAGTGGTTGGGCTGTTCAATGGGTATTGCGCCAACCAGATGGCTGGCCAAGTTTGCCAGTGATACCGCGCCTAAGGGGGGTATTGTTTTGTTGACTAAAGAAAATTTATATAAATATTTAGACGGGCGGGATGTGCAGGAAGCCTGGGGCATTGCCGGAGCTATGGCCGGGCGCTTGGCAGAGTGCAGGATTTATACTTTGGACCAGCTGGCTCGCTATCCAGTCCAGAATCTGATGTCGGTTATGGGCAAACAGGGTTATTATTTATGGGCCAATGTTAATGGCATTGAACTGGCTGGTTTAGAGGTAAAGCGGCCGCCCAAGACTATTGGCCATTCGCATGTTTTAAAGCGTCGGTGTACTGATGTTAAGTTCAACCAGTCAGTCTTAATGCGTCTGGCTGAACGGACCGGCCGGCGTTTGCGCGAACAGGGTTTGGAAGCGCACGGAATTTATTGGGGTGTGCAGTTTGATGGTCATGAGCCATTCCAGGGCAGCAAAAAAGTTCATCTCCCTATTGTCACTACCAATCAGATTTTCCGGTTTGTCTGGGAGCGAATTGCGCCCATGGCCAAAATATACAAGCCAGGCCAGCTAGCCCTGGCATTATTCCACCTGCGTCCGCGGGTTAATCAACTGGCGTTGTTTAACGGTAAGAAAAGGATGTCGCGAGAGTTATCGCAGGCAATGGATGAGCTAAACAACAGGTATGGTGAGGAAACTATTGTGCAGGGGCCATTATTAAAATTGCATGAGATGCACGCGCCGGATCGGATTGGGTTTAGAAAAACCATGGAAGCGGAGTTTAGTGGGGTGAGCAATCAGTATGTGAGTGATGAGAATTGAGTTTTGAGAAATACAGGAGCAGGCCTCCGTGCCTGCGACTGTGCGTTTAAAACAATATAAAATCCGTCTGTTATTTTACAAACGGATTGTATTTTTATCACAGAATCCAGCCCCGGGGTTGGACTCCCAAAATCAAGATTTTGGGAATAACACCCAAATTTGAAGTGGTTTGACATCAAGCGGAAAACTGTTATCTAACTTCACAGTTAGATGAACCTGCCTAGTGCACGCCAAGAGCTACTTGTTTACCGCATTGCCTCAGAAAAATCCAAAGAGCAGATCCCTGTTACCTCAGATGGCCAGAGCAGGCTGGGTCCTGTGTGAATGAACTTTTGACTATCTTATCTTCAAATGGAAAAAGAGTCAATGCTAAGTAGGTTTAATAATATCCTCAGATTCATAGCGGACACTGTTCATTTGCGGAGAGACCTGGTACATCTTCATTTGATTGGCTGGCAGTGGTTTTAGGGTTTCAAGAGCCGCTTCCAGTTCAGTACTATCGTCAATCCATAGTTGTTCGTATTTAGGTTCCAGGATAGCTGGCATGCGGTCATGAAGTTCACTGATCATATTGTTAGCTGGCGTAGTTATTATTGAAAAGGTTGGAAAAGTAACGCCCTGTTTATTTTTATAAAATTCCCAAATCCCGGCAAAAGCAAAAGGACGTTCGTTTTTTAGTAAGATACGATAGGGGATTTTGGTGCTGGCTTGTCTGGTCCATTCAAAAAAGCTGTCTGCCAAAACCAGGCACCGGTGTTTTTTAACAGCATTTCTGAACGAGGGTTTTTCCGTTAAGGTTTCAGCTCGGGCGTTGATCAAACCGCGGCCAGGTTTGTCTTTGAGCCAGCGGGGGATTAGACCCCATTGGCCTGGCACAATTTCCTTTGGGTTGTCATTTAGGATGACGGGCAGTTTTTGAGTAGGGGCGGCGTTGTAATGCCTTTGAATAGGTATATTAAAATGCGCCTGAAAGCGGTCTTCCAGGATATCGTCTTTTGAAAAAAATGAATAGCGTCCGCACATAATTGATAGTAAATAGTTAGTAGTTTGTAGTCAGTAGTAAATGAATAGTAACAAATTAATTATATCATAGCAAAAAGAAGAGCCGAAACTTATTGTTCCGGCTCATTGATTGGGATTGTTTTTTTAATCCTGACAGTGCCTTCCTGCTCCAGCGCCTGGTTTAACACGGAGATTAAGTATACCCTCAACACGTATGGAAATTCGGTCTGGACAAATGGCATGAGTGATTGGCAGATCGGCTCCGAATCCAACCGTACTTGGCGTGTACATTCCAGCATTAATGGAGCGCAGCAGTTTATTTCAAGACCATCTATGACAATAGAACCATAACCCATTATATGATCCAGCTTAATAACGTAACCAGGTTGGATTATATTAGTTTCTGACTCATGTTGCCACAATATTAGGGTTAGGTAATTTTTCAGAGATGTAATAGCTTCTATTGTGTCATGGGTTAAGATTTCAGGTACTGCGATAAGCAGAGCTTGTCCTTGGTAACGAGTTGTGTCAAGCACTATGAAATTGCTGACTTGGCATTGCTGAACTGCTGGCTGAGTCTGTGTTAGGTCGGGTGTTGCGTATGACAGTATAAGCGTCATTAAAAGTAATGAGATATTCATGTTTCCTCCCTCATGAAATGAGCAAATCTATTTGATTAAAAATATCAGAGAATTTTAATTTCGTCAATAAAAAAAGGCCAACCTATAGAAAGCTGGCCAGGAGCATATAAGCGGAACCATAAGGTTACGCTTTAATGTTAGTAGGCAAAAGCATTTTTTCTTTGCATTCAGGACATTTTATTTCATTGCCCTGTTCATTTTCTGTTACAGCAATGAAGCAATTGCCGCAAAAGCCTTTGTTGCAGTGAGGGCAGATGAAATGATCTGTGGTTTTGGTGCCGCAATCTGAACGCGGACATTCTGTTGCTTCTGCTACTATAGGTACAACAACTTGTTTCATAAATTACCCCTATTGTT
>JAHIVO010000026.1 GCA_018816445.1 Patescibacteria group bacterium | reverse complement strand
AAATACTGGCGAGCCGGTTATTGAAGGCGTTGAAATCAAATTAGACAATAGCATGTCAACAACCACTGATGCTAATGGCGCTTACTTATTTGAAAACTTGCCAACTGGACTTTATGAAGTAATGGAAGTTGTGCCAATAAACTGGTTCAACACCACCCAGAATCCAGTGGTAAATGTTGAAGTTATTGCTAATCAAACTACTATAGTAGACTTTGGCAACCAGGAAGAAGTGCCCACAATCACGCTGATTAAAAACATTACCAAATCTGAATTAATGCCTGGTGGCTACATCAACTATACTTTGAACTATGAGAATACGGGCAATGTTACTTTAACCAACGTGGTGATAATTGATGATTATCCTCAAATATACGTTACAGTTACAAATCCAGGCACAGCTACTGATGATGGTGATATGCTGACCTGGAAAATCGGCACTTTAACACCAGGGCAAACTGGTTCAGTCAGCTATGCTGTAAGCATTAACGAAAATACTCCTGAAAATACCGAAATAATCAACATTGCTACTATTACTTCTGACCAGACTAATCCCCTGACTGCCACAGCTACCGCGCTGATTCCGCTTCCTAAAGAGGAAGGTGATCCCATTTTAACCATTGAGAAGAATGTCAATGTAGAGTGGGCTAATCCTGGCGATACAGTGACTTATTCAGTTACTATCACAAATACTGGCGATGAGACTGCTTATAATGTTGAATTAACAGACCTTCTGCCAACAGGCTTCCGGTTCGCGGAATACTTCACTAACCAATACACCTGGAATTTAGGTGACTTAGCAGCTGGTAAAAATACAACAGTTACCTATAACGTAACAGTTGGCGAAGATGTTAAGCCAGGTACTTATGAAAACTTAGCTGTAGCTTCAGCTGATAATCATGGTAATGTGACCGATAAAGTAGACTTAGAAATTCGCGCTCCAAAAGTATTAGCAGAAGAAGCAGATCCAATATTAACTATTGATAAAACAGTCGCTCAAGAATTCATTAACCAAGGCGACAGCGTTGAATATACGGTAATAGTAACTAATATCGGCGATGAAGATGCAGAAGCTGTAGCTATAAATGTTAATGTTCAGGATGTGATGCCAGCTGGTTTCACTTTTGAAGACGGTGAAGTTACTAAGGTTTGGACTTTAGGCGATATTCGCTCTGGCGAAAGCAAAGAAATTAAGTACACCGCAATATCTGATGTAACCCTGATTCCTGGTCAATATGACAACTTAGCTATTGCCTGGGCTGATAACCACGATAAAGTATCTGATACAGTCGGCGTAGATGTTAGAAAACCTGTGGTCCTTGGAGCTGAGGCATTGCCAACTACTGGCGGATCATTCCTGACCTACCTCTACTTCTTTATCGCTGGCCTGGTTATATTGTTTGCTGCTTATATATTCAAACTGACCATTACCAAAGAAAGGTCATAAACGACATACAGTTTTAGAAATACAAAAAGCGGACTCTATAAGGGTCCGCTTTTTGGTTATTGGAATTTACTGCATATAGCTTCAATTACACCTCCAATATTTTGAAAAATGTCTCGATTATTAAAACGCAAAAACTTAATGCCAAACTGCTCTATAAAAATTTGCCTTTCCTGGTCATAAGCTTCCTGACCAATATGGCTTGGTCCGTCAATTTCAATAGCCAGCTTCAACTTCGGGCAATAAAAATCAATTACGTATGGACCTGCGCTATACTGGCGTCTAAATTTATAGCCGTAGAGGCGTTTGTTTTTAAGTTGAGCCCATAAAATACTTTCTGCCTTTGGGACTGAATTCCTTAAAGTCTGGCGCCGTTCTTTCATTGATTGTTTGTTGTAGATAAATGTCATATTGGTGTTGTGGAATCACCTCCCCTAGACAATCTTGGAGGTATACGCTGACGCTTGTTCTCCCCCTCCTTGGCAAGGAGGGGAATTGCGTATGGTTAAGAATTATTCACAGGCCTCGGCTAAGAGAGGTGGTTGTGATACCCTCCTTGCTAAGGAGGGGAAAAGTACGAACGGCTACTCTAGCAGTGCTTCAGCTAAGAGCGGTTGGTTGAGTTTCCGATAATCCCCCACATAAAAACCCCTTCCCAGTTATGGGGAAGGTTTCTGACTCAATAATACCACACCCCTTACTTTTCCCCAACTCCCCCCTTGACTTATTTCCTGGGCTGGATTAAGGTATGTTATTAAAACGTGAATAACTTCTGATTGACAAAAACAGCCAATTTTAACTATAATTCTAAGGCAAACCTAAAATTAAAAAGCTTTAAATAATAACTAATAATAATTATCAAAAAACTTATGAAAAACCCTATTAATAAAGCCCAACACACCCTCCCTATCGTCGTGGTGGGAGTTTTTGTTGTGGCCGTACTATTAATTCCAACAATAGTACTTGCTTCTCAAACAGTTAACTGGGTTAAAGTAGATGGTTCAAGTTCAACAACTGTTGCGCCAGGTGCCAATGTAGATGTTGATGTAAATGTCACTACATCTGGTTCAGGCTCTAATGACGATTGGGAATCAACCAGCTATAAAATTGAGGGTAGTAGTAATTGGACTTGTGTAAATACCTCCAATTATAATGGTGATGGCACCTATACAGAATCGTTTGTGGTAACGGCACCGTCAAACACCGGTACTTATGATTTAGAGGTTCGCGCTTATAAGGATGGTGGCTGCTCGGGCGACAACGGCTACAAAAAATTAAATAACGCTATAATTGTAGAAATTTCCTACACTGTACAAAGCTACAGTGATGGAACTTATACTACTGTTAAAAATGATTTTTATCAGAACGAGACAGTCTATGGAAAAGCAACCCGCTCTTCTGCAGCAAACATGAGACTGCGATATAGAAACCCTTCAAATAATGTAGTTAAAACATGCGATTACTCTAATTCAACTACAGTGTATTGTGATTATGATCTGCCTTCAGATGCACCAGCCGGAGAATGGGATATTCAGATAGGCCGCTGTAATAACAATTGCTGGAATAGTTCTAACTGGACATGGTCAGGGTATGGCGAGGATCACTTTAACGTGTCAGTAGTAGAATGTTCCCCACCCGGACTACAAGGACAACCCGGCGAATGCACCACAGACAACGGTTATGCCGGATACCATTTATGCACTGATAACTACACCTGGGGTGATGCCTGTTATACCGATGATTGGTGTGGTGATGGTCAAACACAAGATCCACCTGAAGTATGCGACGCAAGTAATAATAACCCCTGTACGCCAGACTACGGTGACTCATGCTCATACTGTGATAATTGCCAAGGATGGGTTGGTGTCCAAGGACCATATTGCGGTGACGGTATAGTTAACGGCGATGAAGAATGCGATCCACAAGCCGCACCAAATTATCCGCCTGGTTTTTACTGCACTGAATCATGTACTGTTGAACCAACCCCTCCAATAGAAATCGTAGCTCATAAAATTGTTTGTGACGACGAATCAAAACTTCCAAATTGGGGTAATGGTAGTTCAGATATCAACTCCTCTACAGCTGTAGATTTTGTAGCCAACAACGCGGGTTGTGATTTTGAACAAGGCTGGTATTTCCAATGGGGCGATGCAGACGCAGGCAATCCTGGAGATAATACCGGATTAACTGCTGATGCTAAATGGCACAACCTCCAGCCAACTGACAGTAATGGTATGACTAGTACTTATATTTACAACACTCAAAGTAACTTTTGGTTCCGTGAAGCATTGAACAGTAACTATATCCCCTTCACCTATAATTCAGAAGGTGGAAATAACAGCAATAACGTCAGTGCAGAAATATATTGCCACGGTGACGTACTGAATTATGATAACTATGATAGAATAGATAGCCCGCAGCATGGTGAAATTTATTACTGCGTTGGCTTCAATGTTTTAGCCGAGCGCTGTGGTGATGGCATTATAAATGGTGATGAAGTATGTGACGAAGGCGACCAAACCAATGGCGAACCAAACCACTGTAATGCAGAATGTACAGGAATAACTGATCCAGTCTGCGGCAATGAAGCCGTAGAAGATGGCGAGGAATGCGATGGTTCAACCGGAGTTGGCGAACACCAAGAATGCGTTGACTGCACTTTGGTTGATTTACCTTACTGCGGTGATGGTATTGTAAATAATGAGTTTGAACAGTGTGATGGTAATGAACAAGAATGTGTAACAGATAATGGCTACACCGGCACTCAAACCTGCTTTATGGGCAGTGAAATACAAACCAGGCAATTAATGTGCACCTGGAACCCGTGTGAACCAACAGAATTTTGTGGCGATGGCACAATTAATGGAAATGAAGAATGTGATGCCGAGCCAGTAGCCTGCGTAACTGAAGACGGCTATGCTGGTATCAAAGAATGCAATATGAAAGAATTAACAGAAATCCATGAATTTGCCCTTGATGTAGTTTTTGAAAATGAACTCCAGCCAATTGAAGAGCAGACATTCTGCTCATTAAATCCCTGTGCTACTGAAGAATACTGCGGTGATGGAATAGTAAATGGTACTGAGGAATGTGACAGTACGGAAAATTGTACTGGAGATTGCATCCAGCTAACCCCAGTTGACATGTCCATTGCCAAATCAGTAGACAAGGAAACCGCTTCACATGGCGACCTGGTTACTTATGAAATTTCTGCAACAAATTCATTTGATAATGACTATTGCGAAGGTACCACTCTGACAATCACTGATGACATTACCGACGTTCTAGTTGATGCTAGCTTAGTTTCAACAGACGCTACCAGCCAGGACGGCAATGTTCTGACCTGGGTATTTAATGGCGTAGCTTGCGGTGCCACAGTCACCGGAGAAGTTGTAGTAGAAGTACTATCCGATGCTTATCACGGCGCTGTTATAGAAAATATCGCCTGGGTACATGACAGCAGTGACCATAGCGTTACTTCCCAGCAAGTAGCTACCGAGATTAGCGCTCCGACTGTAGTTCTGGATTTAAGCAAAACTGTAAATCAATCTTTAGCTAATCCAACTGACACCTTAACTTACACAATTGTAATTAATAATTCAGGCAATACTGGAGCCACCAATATTGAACTTACCGATGCCTTACCAGCCGGCCTTACTTTTGCTGATCAAGACGGAAATAACACCGGCGAAACTGTTAAAATCTGGACCTGGGATACCTTGGGCGTTGGTGAAGATGTCAGCGTAGAATATAAAGTATTAGTGGACAGCAAAGCAGCTGACGGAAATTACATCAATACTGCTGTTGTTAAAGCTGACAACGCAGATGAGGCCAGCGATACAGCTACCGTAAACGTAATTACCCCAACAGTTAAAGGCGAGGAAACACCTTCTTTAAGCATTCTTAAGGAAGCAGCAGTAAAAATCGCTAATCCGAATGAGACCCTGAAATACACAGTAACTGTAACCAATGACGGCAGCGCAGTGGCATACAACGCGGTATTATCAGACGTCCTACCAACAGGCTTAGTTTATGCCGGTACTGCTACCCAAAAACAAGCTTCTTGGAAACTTGGCGATATTGTACCGACCGAAAGCGTAACTATTGAATATGAAGCAACTGTGCTTTCTAATGCGCTGGCTGGTAAATACACCAATACCGCTACTGTTAAGGCGGACGATACCCCGGAAGCCACAGCTACGGCTGACCTGAATGTGGTTGAAGTAAAAATCTTAGGCGCGGAAGAAGAACTGCCGGTCACCGGCCCGCAGGCCATGCACTACGTGTATTTGATCCTGGCAGGATTAATTATTAGTGGATCACTGTTTGTACTGAAACTGACTTCTTCAAAAGAGAAATCTTAAACGACTTAGAAGATTTAAAATACAAAAAGGCCCTCTAGTTAGTACTAAGGGCCTTTTTGGTTATGGTAATTTATTACATATCGTTTCAATTACGCCCTCCAAGTTATTATAAACATTTTCATTTATGAATCTCAGAAATGAAATACCAATTGACTCAATATATTTCTGTCTCTCTTTATCGTATTTTCCCCTACCAATGTGCGACGGTCCGTCAATTTCAATAGCCAGCTTCAACTTCGGGCAATAAAAATCAATTACGTATGGACCTACGCTATACTGCCTGCGAAATTTGTAGCCATAAAGGCGCTTATTCTTTAAATAAGACCATAAAATACTTTCTGCCTTTGGGACTGAATTCCTTAAAGTTTGGCGCCGTTCTTTCATTGATTGTTTGTTGTAGATAAATGTCATATTGGTGTTGTGGAACCACCGCCCCTAGACAATCTTGAAAGTATACGCTGACGCTTGTTCTCCCCCTCCTTGGCAAGGAGGGGAAAAGTACGAACGGCTACTCTAGCAGTGCTTCAGCTAAGAGGGGTGGTTGAGTTTCCGATAATCCCCACATAAAAACCCCTTCCCGATTAGTTATGGGGAAGGTTTCTGACTCAATAATACCACGCCCCCCATTTTTCCACAATTACCCTTTGACTTAGCCAATAGTATATTATAAGGTATGTTATTAATTCGTGCACAACTAAACATTGACAAACATCACAATAACTAGCTATAATTTTAAAGTAAATAAAGGTCAATTTTAATATATAGTTAGAATAAATATCTAAGTAATTAACTAATCAAAAATAATTATGAAAAAAGTGAAAAAAGGTATATACATGTTTACCATAATTGCTACGGTTTTTTATTTTTCAACCATGGGAATTATTGGCGCTACCCAGGCTTCTGCGCAGGAATTTAAGGTATTTGTGCCTGAAATACAAGAAGAGTTTAATCCTCAAATGTCAGTCGCCAAGACGGTTGATAAAGAAACCGGAACTCATGGTGATCAAGTAACCTACACCATGGAAGTAACTAACACCAGCACCAGCCAAACTACACCACTAGATGTTATGCTAGTATTAGACAGGTCGGGTAGCATGTCTGGAACTAAAATTGCAGATGCAAAAACAGCTGCAAAAACTTTCGTTGATCAACTAAATCCAATCAATGATAAATCTGGTTTAGCGTCATTTAATAGTTCGGCCACACTGGATCAAGAACTAACCTTTACTCAATTGGATGTCAAAAATGCAATTGATACCCTGAGTGCTGGTGGTGGTACCGATATTGCTGACGGCATTAATATCGCTCTGACCGAATTTTCAAATAATGGCAGAATTGCGCCAGTAAAACCAATAATGATTGTATTAAGTGATGGCGTTAGCTCTGGCGATCCTGTCGCTGCTGCTACTACTGCCAAAGCTGCGGGCATTAGACTAATCTCAATAAATTTAGGAATTGATAGCGGAACAGGTTTAGATACACTAAAAGCTATTGCCTCAGCAGAATCTGATTATTATTTCGCTCCAGACTCCAGCCAACTAAACACCATCTACTCTAACATCCTGGATACACTCTGTGATATAAAAACCCTAACACTAACCGACGACATTACTGACGTTTTGGCCGAAGCTGACCTGATTTCAACTAATCCAACTGCTGTCCAGAATGGCAATATCCTGACCTGGACATTTGACAATGTCGGCTGCGGTGAAACAAAAACCGCCACCGCTGTTTTTGAAATCCAAACAAGAGCCTTAGACGGTGCCCTTATGGAAAATGTAGCTGTGGTAAAAGATGTAGAAGAGAATTCTAAAACCACAGAAACAGTTGAAACATCAATATACGTTCCAGTTGTTGAACCAACTCCAGAGCCAGAACCAGTTGTTTTAGAACCTATATTAAATATTACCAAATCAGTTGACAAGGCAATAGTAAATCCTTCAGATACCTTGTCTTATACAGTTGTAGTAAATAATTCAGGCGAAGGGGATGCAGTCAATATGACATTAACTGATATATTGCCATCCGGTCTTACCTTTGCTAATGAGGACGGCACTAACAGCGGCGACACTGAAAAGACCTGGACCTGGGAAATTCTAGCCGCTGGCAAAGACGTATCTGTCACCTATGATGTCCTGGTAGATAGCCAGACTGTTGCCGGTACATATGACAATATTGCAGCCGTTAGCGCAGATAATTATAAGACCATCTCTGATAAAGCTTCAACAAAGGTAAAAATTCCGGTTGTGCTTGGAGAACAGACCGCTGCTGACCTAGCTATTGAAAAGACTGTCATGGAAAATTTTGCTAATCCTGGAAATACTGCCAGCTATACCGTGAAAGTAACTAACACCGGCGATGCAGTTGCTACCAATGTTGTGCTAACTGATGTTCTGCCAACCGGTTTTGTATTTAAAGATAATGGCAATACATCAAACACCTGGCAGCTTGGCGATATCGTACCCACAGAAACTATTTCTGTGACTTACGATGTAATGATCGATTCTTCAATGTTAGCAGGTAAATATATTAATACTGCTTCAGTAATAGCTGATAATGTCAGTAATAAATCCGACCAGGCCTCCCTTGAAATCAGGGCCATCCAGGTATTAGGCGAAGAAACCGAAGAGGTAGTCTTGCCAGTTACAGGTGGTGGCATTGGAATTATATTGGCCGGCTGGACATTGATGGGAGCTTCTTTGCTGATTCAAAACAGGAAAAAGGATTAAATTCTGGCAAACCTCCAGTTATATTAAATAAGGCCTCGGAATTGGGTATATTCAAAAAACACCCAAATAATTCCGGGGCCTTTTGGGTATATTAAATATTAATTTTATTATGTTAATAAATACCCTTGACAAAATAAAAATTCTTTGTTAGTATATATTGTTATTATTAATTATGAAAACAGATTTTTTTAAGGTATAATTAATTATAAGTTATGTCTTTTTTCTCAGAATTTAAAATCCATAAACAATGCTACAATCATGCTAAGCGTGTGCCGCATCACACCAAGCATTTTTTAATTCCACACACAGGTAATTCTCATAAACCGCACGCTTTGCGCCCAACGGCCCTAAGGCTGTATTCATTTACAATAATTTTAATCAAGCTTTTTGTTACCGGCTTTTTATTTATTACATATCCTTCTGCGGGCCAATTTGCATCTATCACGCAAGCGGAAATATTAAGCGCCACTAACGCTTCGCGTACAGAAGCGGGTATTGCTTCACTGTCTATTAATCAAACCTTAAACCAGGCTGCCTTATTAAAAGCCCAGCACATGGTGGCTAATAATTATTTTGCCCACACGGCGCCTGACGGCACCAAGCCATGGTCATTTATTAAGCAGACTGGATATAACTACTCTTCAGCTGGTGAAAATTTAGCCATGGACTTCACTTCAGCTTCTTCTGTACACACTGCTTTTATGAACAGTCCCAGCCATAAAAAAAATATCGTCAATTCAAAATATTCTGAAATGGGCATTGCCGTAATTGAAGGCGAGCTGGAAGGGCATTCAACAACAATTTTGGTTGAATTTTTTGGTACGCCTTACCAGGCTACAGTTGTTACTCCAGAACCGGAACCACAGCCTGAGCCACAACCACAACCCGAACCACAACCACAACCCGAGCCACAGCCTGAGCCGAAGCCAGAACCAGAGCCACTATACTATCGTGCTGAATTAGCTGACCAAAGTGCTGAAGAACTAGGTATTAAAACTCTTGAAGAATTTAAATTCTGGGTTGACTTTAAAAATACCGGCACTGCAACCTGGACTAACCAAGGCCAATACTTTGTCGCACTTAATGTAACTAATCCATCAGATCGCCATAGTGAATTTGAACATGAAACCTGGATTGAATATTATCGTCCGGCAATTCTAATGCATGACCGGGTTACTTCAGGACAAGTTGGCCGCTTTGAATTTATTTTACAGGCTCCTGATGAGGCCGGTGCCTATGAAGAAGATTTTGGCTTAGTAATAGAAGACCTGGCCTGGATGGATGGCGGTTCAATTGAACTACCTATAGTGGTAGTCGCGCCGCCAGAACAGACAACCGAGCAGGAAGTGCAGGTAATAACCACTCCCCTAGCTAATGCTAATGTTAATTCCAATACAAATCAGGCATCACCAACCGAAGAACAGCCGCTGGCCATGGAAAATACTTTAAGCCAAGATTCTGATGAGAACCAGGCCGAAATCCTTGGCACTGCACAGCAAAAAGGTGAAGAAGCCCAAGGATTTATTGGAAAAATAATTGACTACTCACAAAGATTTTATTTTATTTTCATCATCTTTCTGGTAATTGCACTCATGATCAATGTGCTTGTTGAAATCAGAATCCAGCATCATCATATAATACTCCAAACCCTTATCGTGATTATTATTACCGCCACAGCCATTCTTTTCCACCCCCACTTCCTGGAACAAGTACCAAGAGCTTTAAAAATTATCTAATCCTACTGAATTAAGTTATCCACACCTCCTTATCAATATAAGGAGGTTTTGGTAATAAATCGCCTTGACCATTGCTGAATTTTCTAATAAAATATAGTAATTACCTAAAAAAGTAACCTAATAAACCAGTATGTCTAATCTAATTTCTGGGAGGAAACCTTATTTTTACGCCTTAATAACAATAATGGCAATTTTTATGGTGCTGATGCCGATAAAAATCCAGGCAGCAACTGATGATAATAACGTACCTACCATCACCTCAAGCCCGCTGTTAACTGCAACCTCGGGACAACCCTATGAATATATCGTTGTGGTAGAAGACATGGATGATGACAGTATTTCTTACAGTTTTACTACTGCTCCAAGCGGCATGAAAATTGTTAATAATACAATAACCTGGCAGCCGACCAGTGTCGGCATTGCCAATGTAGCACTTGAAATCACTGATAATCAAGGCGGGTACGATAACCAAACCTGGCAAATATCAGTTAATGCGGGTGACGTTGATACAATAATTATTACACCAAACGACCGGCCTACAATCATAAACATAGGCGATAATAAACAATTCTCTGCGAAATTATTTGATAAGAATAGTAATGAAATTTTTAACGCTACAACTACCTGGTCAACTGACGAACAATACGGCTCAATTGACGCCAATGGTTTATTTCTAGCCAAAGTAGGCGGCATTGGTTTTGTGGCAGCCACGGTTGATAAAGTAAAAACTTCAGTTGGTGTTGTAGTCAAGGATATTCGTGATACTCTAGTCACTGAGGATGAGATTGAGGAAGTAGCGGAGACCACGCAAGAAGAGCCATCTGATGATACAATAACTTCCACAGCTGCAACCGAAACAGATACCGCTGCTCCTGAAGAGGAAACAATAACAGAAGAGGGGGGAGTTGAAGGAGAGGAAACCGTTTATAGTGATAATGAGGCAACAGAACAGGATGCCGAAGGAGAAACAGAAGAATGCAATAATTGGCCTCAATGGCTGATAATTTTAATGCCTATCATCTACGGCGTAGTATTGTTTGTTTATTACATTTATGAACACAAGAAAAAAACACCCAGCTGGTGGATATTCCCCATTCTTCTGACGGCTATTGCATTGGTTATTTTCTACAAATATATTTGTACAGGCACTTATGGATGGTGGCCATGGATAGTAATACTAATCGGAATGGTATTAACAGCCTTATTTAAGGTTGTATCTAAAAAAAATTCTGATATGGATGATGCATCACAGACCGAACTTCCGTTTTAAATAAATTAATATAAAAAATCGGCTCGTAAATTAGCCGGTTTTTTATTTCTAAAATAATAGAATAAGTATTATGACTATACCCAGTAAAATTCTATAATAAGCAAAAACATCTAAAGAATGCCAAACCAAATAACGCATTAAAAAAGCTACTGCCAGATAACCGACTATAGCCGCACTTAAAAAACCAATTAGCATTAGAACCCATTCATCGCTGGTATTACCTGCATTAACAGACTCAATAATTTTCTTTATCCCAGCCCCAAAAACAATAGGCACGGACAGTAAAAATGAAAATCGTGCGGCTGCCGCCCGGGTCAACCCTTGCGTTAAACCCGCTAAAATAGTGATGCCTGACCGCGATACGCCCGGCACAAAAGCAAACACCTGCGCTATGCCGACAATTATTGCACCCCTCCGCCCTAGCTGATCTAAGCCCTTAGTTTTTTTAAAAATCCTTTCAAATGCCAAAAATAATAAACCTATCCCAATTAACAGCAAAGCTACCAGCCATAAATTCCGAAAAACGGTTTCAGCTAAGCCAGAGATGAAAAAGCCAACCACTGCTGCCGGAATTGTACCAACCAAGATAAACCAGGACATTCTTTGATCCAAATCATTATGGAGATTCCAATTGGCAAAACTTTTAAAGAATGATACGATATATTTATAGATATCCCGGCTGAAATAAATTACTAAGGCAGCCAGCGTCCCCAGATGCAGCGCAACGTCAAAACTCAAATCATTAGCCAGACTGAAATCCATCCATTCATGAGCAACAACAAGGTGACCGGAGCTTGATATCGGCCAAAATTCAGTTAAGCCCTGGATGATTCCTAAAATTATTGAATATAAATAATCCATATTACTTAAATGTCACACGAAATAATAATTGCGCCGTTAGTTACACTTATTATTGTCCAGTCGATCAAACTGGCTACTGACGGTATTAAAGGAAATTTTAACCTAAAAAGTATATTTAGTACATACGGTGGCATGCCTTCAACACATTCAGCTTTTGTGACTTCGATTTCTACTATGGTAGCTTATAAAGAAGGCATTGAATCATCGGCATTTGGTATAGCTTTAATTTTTGCAATAATTGTAATAACTGATGCGCTGGTTTTCAGGAAATATATTGATCAAAATAATCACGCTATCAACAAACTAATTGCCAGGTTGCCATCTGACGAACAAAAGCAATTCCCCCTTATCTCCACTGCGCTCCGCCACACTCTTCCTCAGGCCCTAGTTGGCATTCTTATTGGCTTCACAATTTCCACTGTAATTAATTTTATCTAGCCTAAACCTGGCATTTAGGGCAGTAAGCTGTACCCCGTCCTCCTAATAATAATGATTTGACGGTAGTATTGCAATGCAGGCACGGTTCTCCCTGGCGGCCATAAATCTTTAATAAAGGTGCATACTCGCCGGGCTCACCAAAAGCATCAATATAGTTTTTAGCTGATGTACCCTGTTTTTTAATGGCAAACTTTAAAATTTTTATCAGGTGCAAGTATAATTTACTGATTTCATCCTTTTTTAGGCTGCCAACTCGCCTGGTCGGCCTGATTTTTGAATAATAGCAGGCTTCAGTCGCGTAAATATTACCCACCCCCGCAATAAAAGACTGGTCCATTAATAACGGCTTGATCTTAGATTTTTTCTTCTTTAACAGCAGTTTTGTAAAAGCACCCAGGGTAAAATCTGATTTTAATGGTTCGGGCCCGATCCTCATTCTACTAAAATGACCATCAAGCTCTCCGGCCTTTACCAGCATTAAATAACCGAACTGCCTGATATCATTAAAAAATAGAGTCGCCCTTCCATTCAATTTAAAAATTACATGCGTGAATTTATTGGGTAAATCCTTATGACCATCCTTAATCGGGTGGCCTCCTGTTTTAATCTTGCCCTGTTTCGTATAAACTAATTGGCCGGTCATCTTAAGATGGACAAGAATGGCATAGCCGTTTGATAAGCTGAAAATCAATATCTTTGCCCGCCGGGAAACTGAAGTTATTCCGGCTCCGGTTATTTTTTTCTTGAATCTAAAAACCTGACCTTTTATCATTTTGGCCAGTCGAACTTCTACATTTTTAATTGTTTTCCCGGAAAGTTCAGCAGATAACTGCCTTCTGATGGTTTCAACCTCTGGTAATTCAGGCATTCATTAGATATTTAAACGTTTCTTGAGAATGTTTTTATATATATCGCGCCTCGTCACAATACCCTCAATCTGTTCATCCTGCCCAACGACCACTACCCTGTGTATTCCCCGTACCAGCATCATTGAACCAACCTGCATTAAAGAAGCATCTGCGTTTACCGTTATCACTTCCCTGACCATCATATCCTGTACGAGCTTGTCAGCCGACTGCTTTGTTTTTTCTTCCAATTTATCCAGGTCAATCCAAACCCCCGGGCTGTCATAAAACTCCGCATGCGAAGGATACAGGGCCTTAAATAAATCCTTTTCTGAAATAATGCCTACTAGCTCATTTTTATTATTTACCACCGGTGCTCCTGAAATGTCATTATCAGCTAAAATCTTAGCTGTTTTAGTTAAAGTAGCTTGTTCTGGCACAGTAATAACCTTGGTTGTCATTATTTCACTAACCTTCATAGTATATGATAAAACGCGTCTTTTTTTGTTTAAATCTTAGGCCTAATGACTTTTTCTTTATTATAGTGGAAATTTGCATAAAAATAAAGCTTGCTTGTAAGATAAATAACTGATCTGATTGGCGATAATTAATCTCTGAATAAAATACCTTCTTTAGAATAAATTTTTGTAGCTATGAATATTACGATGATTGAGCAGATTAATAGTGAAACAATAGTGGTAATTATATGGCTGACATCATACACGCCAATCAGCACTTCTTTGAATAACATAATGGCATTGACCACCGGAATGGCAAAAAACCAGGTTTCCGGTTTAAAATTTGGCAAAGTATTTACCAGCACTGTGGGCAGGATAACTACTAAATACGAAGGCCCAATATAGCTCTGAGCTTCTTTATAGCTTTTGGCAAAAATTGAAATAGACAATTGCATAGCAGAAAACATCAGGACTAATAATATACTGATGCCAAACATGATTAAGACGGCATTTAAATCAATGGAAAAATTTAATTCTCCGGAGACGCCCGTGCCTGCCCCAAAGTCACCAAAACCAAATATTGAAATAGCCGCATACAAACTGCTCAAGGCAACCACTACTGATATTAAAGCAGTTGTGGAAACTGCTAAAAACTTTCCAAATACAATATCAAGACGCTTAACCGGAGTCAGTAAAAGCGATTCAAGCGTTTTTCTTTCCTTTTCCCCGGCGGAAACGTCAACTGCAGTATATTGTCCGCCTATTACTGACCACAAAATTATAAATAATGGCAGTAAAAAACCTAATCCAAATCCACCCACTTCTTTTTCTGTTGCTACGTCTTCCGGCTGTATTACTACGCTATTCAAAATACTGGCTTCAATTCCCTGTTCAGAAAAGCGTCCGGCTAAAACTAAATTATTATAACTGGTTACCCCCTCAGCAATACGGCTTACAGCAGTAGAAGAATCAGTATTAATGGAATTACGCACTATAACAATTTCAATTTTTCCCTGGGTCTCAATCAGCTGGTTAAAATTGTCCGGGATAATAATGCCAGCCAGATATTCATCATTTTTTACAGCTTCCTGGATATTGCCGTTGAAATCAACTGTGGTTATTTTTTCATGCTGATCCATGACTTGCATAAAGGCAGGTGCTGCATCAATATTTTCTACGGCTACTTGTACAATCTGCTCCTCAGCTTTTTCCACCTGAGCTTCTATAAACCACCCCATGCCGATAATTATCAAAGGCATCAGGAACATCGGCAAAATAATCATCGCCATCAGGGTACGCCGATCACGGATGGTGTCTTTTAATTCTTTTTTCCAAATTGTAATTATATTTTTCATCTTTATAACTCTTTAAGTATGTCCCTTAAGTCAGAAATTTCATGGTCCGGCTTTATGTTTAGGTGATGCTTGGTATTAAAGATATTGCGAAAAAAATAAGTTATAGCACCTACTGCCTGGCCTGCTTTGATATCACTTTCACGATCCCCTATCTTAATTACCTTATTAAAATGCTTACCCTCTAAATACTGCTGAATAGTCTTAGCTTTTTTTTCCTGAATATCAATTTTTTCACGGGGCTCGCTATGAGTATCCAGTCCAATATAATCATCAAAATATTCGTCAACATTTACCAGCCGAGTAAAAAATCTAATATGCTCTGGCGAAGTATTTGATAATAATAAATTTGAATGTCCCGCGTCCTGAATTGCTTTTAAAACTATAGCTGCATGATCATTAGGCTTAATATACTTTTCAACAATGCGATCTTTAGTCTGAATAGCTATGGCCTGTTGCCACATTTCCTGCCAAATCTGGTCATTGCCGCTCGGAAACATATATTTGAAATAATCAACCCAAGCGAGGCCATAAAGCCTGATTGATTCATCTAGGCTTATCTCCCGCTGAACGTCAAAATGCTTAAGGGTTTTATTGACAATTTCCTGAACAGCAAATACATTATTTTTTTCCAAAGTACCGTGGAAATCCCAGATAAATAAATAAGTGTCCATTATTTATATTTTTTAAAATATGTTTTTGTCACCACCGCTCCCAGGGCTCCGACTAATATTAAAGCATTGGTAACGATTGAATATTGTTGTAAAGATGGGATAAAAAATGCTGCTATGCCAATTAATAATACAATCAACGATGCTATTCGTATTTGCCGAATTAATTTTATCTTACTGTCACCAGTCATGCCTTTTTTTTGTTCCTGTTCTTCTTGCGGTTCGGATCTTAAATGCTTTTGCTTAATTAGCTTTAAAAAAGTATCCTCTAAATTTTGCGTATTTGTTTGTTCCTTTAAAACGGATATCTTATCAAGGGCAATAAGCTTACCCTGGTGAATTATGGCGATCCTATCACACAAACGTTCAGCATCCGGCATTTGGTGGGTTGAAAGCACGACTAATTTACCCAACTCTTTCATGCGATGCATAAAAGCAATTACTGTCTGTGAGGCAATCACATCAAGGCCGGAGGTTGGCTCGTCAAATATTATTACCTTAGGATCATGGATTACCGATCGGGCAATAGCTAATTTCTGCTTCATGCCGGTTGAATACTTGCCTGCTCGCTTAGCAGTAAAATCACTCATATCTAAAAGTTTAATCAGCTCATCAATCCTATTTTCTAAATCCTGACCCTCCAAACCATACAAATGGCCATAATATCGCAAGTTTTCTCTACCTGAAAAACGGTCATAAACACCGATGTCAGTAGTTAATACGCCGATTTGCCTCCTGACCTCGGCCGGGTGTTTATGTATATCAAAACCTCCCACCACCGCAGTGCCGCCAGTAGGGGCTAAGGTAGTGGCAATTAAGCGTATTGTAGTGGTCTTACCTGCGCCATTCGGCCCTAATAAGCCAAAAATTTCTCCTTTTGAAGCTGAAAAGCTGATATTATCAACAGCCAATACATCACCCTTTTTTCCTTTGAATTTTTTCGTTAAATTTTTAACTTCTAATAATTCCATATAATAGTTTATTTTATCAAAAAAATTCCATTTTTCCAAATGAATTGTTCTTTATGATTATCCCTGTACTTACCTAAATAATACCTGCCAGATAAAAACACCTATCATTGACGCACCTATTGCAAATTTTATCACTCCACCCGCAATAAAGCCAATGAAGCTGCCTAGGCCGGCACGTAAAGCCTGATCTTTATTCTTGCCGCCAATCAATTCAAAAACAAATGCGCCGACAAATGCGCCGACAATCAAACCGATTATTCCGCCTGAAAATAAGCCGACAACCATACCGCCAATAGCACCAATAATGCCCAGGGTTGAACCGCCCATCTTTTTAACGCCATATGTAGTTGCCAGCCAGTCAATAGTTAATGCGGCGACGGTCAGTATGGCAAAGATGCCCGCCAAATTCCAACTGATTGCCTGCCATCCATCAATTAACCCATAAATTAAAACTGCAGCCATAATCAAAGGGATGCCGGGAAGAATTGGGATTATAATTCCCGCTAAACCAACCAACATTACCAATATGGCCAAAATAAAAATAATAATTTCTCCAAAAACCATGTTTGATAAATTTAAAATGGTTTAAACGGATAATTCCTCTTCTTTAAATCATTCTGCTTAGAGACATTTTTCTTTGAAGAGACAGTCCATCCCTTTGACGAATAATTCATTAAAAACAGTATTATCCCTAAACTGGCAGCTAATAGTATGGGGAAGCCTACACCATCAGGATCTGTAAAAAAATTAATTATCTCGCTTAATAAATCTTCCATAATTATATGTTTACATGCTTGGCTTTATGACCGAATATGGAAAAAATTAATATTAAAATATATAAGAAAAATCCATACACGCAGGCAGGGATGCTGCTAAATCCAGAACCAATTACGTACATTTCATAGTACGATAAACTGCCGGCAAATAGCACCCCAATTATACTTAGAATTAATATTGTCTTAATCATTTTTTTGGCTCTAGCCTCATCTAAACCAATAACGGATAAAATACCGACTACCACAAACATTGCAAAGCCATATACGCAATTCGGCAAACCAAATATTTCTACCGGCTTTGTGCCACAGCTAATTAACGCATCCTCACAGCCAGCCTCAAATACATTATAATACGATAAATAGCCGGAAAAAATCATCCCCGCTATACTTAACAAAAGAATGATGATAAAATAATTCTTTGATTTCATGGTGATTTTTTAATTATTATATGTTTCTGCCCGGTTTTTTTAGCCGGATCATCTGTTTTTAAATAATTTTCAATTTCATGGGCTAAGCGGTTGCCTATGCCGTTTATCTTTTGCAGGCCTACCAGCCAGCTTCTTGTATATATCTGGTCAACACCCTGCTCAAGCTCATTTAGTGTTCTGGCTGCTCGTCGATAGGATAGGGCTCTGTACTTATAGCGCTCACCTTTTTTATCAAGCGCCTCAGCTTTTAATAGAAACTTTTTAGCAATTACTCCATTTACTTTATTATTAACCTGCATAAATTAAATTTTTAAAATCTGGTTTTTTACTTAATCTCACCAAGCTAATCCTAATGTTCATTCATTATACAACAAAGCTTTATTATTTTGAATCATCCTGACTTCTATCGGACAAAATGAATCAGGGATTAAAGATAAAGCGCCAAGGGCATTACCCGGACTTTCTACTCTTTCAGTCATAAGACAATCCCTATCTTCAACATGGTCCAATCCAAGCTGATGACCGAATTCATGTAAAATCGTAGAAACAATATAAATATCATGAGTAGCCCGGTTATTTTTTGTTAGTTCCCTGATGGCCTCCTGAAAAATTACAATTCCGTTTTCATGGACTGTTAAGCCGATGTTAGTCGGGTAGTCAGCTGATTTATTCATGCACATAATATACAAAACTGCCACGCCGGCTTTTGATCTATAATCTTGATGTATCTTAGCCAGCTCTCTGATTTCTTCCCTGCTATAACTGGGCTGATTTAATATATAATAATCATCCTCCTTAAAAGTTATACCGCCGGGTTTATCAATCACCCTACTGATTTCCTGAACTAACTGTTCCTGTAAATCAATATCAATATCGCAGTTTTCATAACGGTCAAACTCTATTACCAGACTGTCCATTTTTTCAGGCATCAGATAATCAGATAAGGCATCGCCATCCCAATGCAAACCTATTATTGTTCTTAAAAAGGGGTAACGTGAAAATTTGGATCTCCAGGAATCATTAAACCAGTTATCCTGGTTTTCTGAATTAGCAAAATACCTAAGAACAACGTAAGAAAAAACTACAATAATCAATATTAATAATAGAACTGTTATGAATTTTTTCATATTTGAAAACTCTCACCCGCTTCCATGGCTACCCAGTCATTCTGCTCATCATTCCATTTATAAGCCTTAAACTTGTGTGATTTTTCCGTTTCTGAATAAGTGTATTGCACTGAAGTTTGACTGCCAATCCGTCTCGAACCAATACCTTTTTTATCAAGTACGATTGGCCGGCTGATGCGTTCAAGCTTCATTTTACCTAACGGTCCGTTAAAAATAATAAACTCAACACTGCCTGGCCCTTCATCTAAATCTTTAGTCTTATTCTCCAGTACTTCAAAATCATCTTTTACGCGGCCAATGATATCTTGCCATTTATCGTCCTGCATATTATTAAACTTTAAAAAAATTAATAATTATACTTTCTCTCCTGAACTAATTATAAAATTATGAGCTTTGGCTAATATTTCTTTTGTATTAGAAAATGTAATTCTTTCCAGGGTTTGCGTATAATTTAGCCATTCAAATTTACGGTGTTCCTCAGAAATTATAATACTTTTATTCTTACATGTGGCAATAAAATAAACTGCCTGTTTATTGGAAATTTTTCCGCCGGGCAGCCTGTAAGTCCAATTATTCAACTCCCTAAACCCGGGGACAAACTCAAGGCCAGGTATGCCTGTTTCCTCGGATATTTCACGGCTGGCAGCATCATGCTCCGTTTCTCCTGGTTCAATATGACCCCTGGCAAAATCCCAATGCCCCTGAGGATACTGCAGCAATAAATATTCAATTTTATTATCCTGCTGGCAATATATTATCGCTCCGGCAGAACGCTCATCTACCATAATAATATATGTTTAAAAAAATGATTTATAGTTAATTCACTATTATTATAATACGCTACCAACATCTGATTGTCCATTAATTAAAAAAAATTGCCAACTACAAAAAACCAGAGCAGCATTAAAATACTATAATACTATTACCCTGATTTTTTAATTAAATTTTTATCTAGCTTAGAAAACTAAAAACACAACAACTACCACGATGACGATTACTGCTAAAACTACGAGCCAAGTACCCATCTTACTCTTACCAGGCTCTTTGGGCGCCTGTCCTTCAGGCTGGGCAGGTTGTTGTTGCTGCTGCGTTGGTTGATTCTCTTCCATATTTATTGCCTTTCATTTTGGTTAATGATCAACCTATATATCAATTTTAACCTAAAGTAGTTTTATTGTCTAGTTAATAAAACTACCTTCTTCCCTTTATTTTATATAACAAATATGCAGCCATAAAAAACGGCTCCTTTATTTTCCCTTCATATATCATATTTTCAACCTGTGGCTGTGAAAAAAAATCATTTTCAATAAACTCCATTGACTCAGGCTCTGCCTTAACTTTTTTCAATCCAGATGCCATATAAGCATAAAAAATTGTACCAGTGCGCGAAGGATTTGCATAAAAATTTCCTAATAATTCCCACCGGCTAGCCTGAAATCCAGCCTCCTCTTTTAATTCTTTTTTAACTGCTTGTAAAGGTGTTTCCCCTTTTTCTACCTTGCCTCCGACCGACTGATAAATTACTTGGCCTACTGGATGACGATACTCCCTGGATATTAATAATTGTCCTTTAGCATTTACTGGTAAAACAACTACGGCTTTAATCTTACGGTTTGTCAGGTAATAATTATACTTTGTTCCATCCGGCAGCAGCACCTTATCCTTAATCACAATATAATAATTATTCTCATATACTATTTTAGATGAAATCCTTTTCCATTTTTTAAGCTTGGTTTTCATATTTAACCTCCTTTAGCCATTTTAATACTTCCCGAGCTAATTCACTTATCCTCTTTTTTGATCTAAAAGTATGACCAGCGCCGGAAATTTTTACCAGCTTTTTATCACAACGCAAACGTTTATATAATTCAATAAAATCATGTTTTTGCAATAATAGCTCTTTGGTTCCATAAATCACCAGACTTGGACAAGTAATTTTCCTTAAATAATCATCCGGCCTGTACCTTATCCCATCATGATAAAATTCATAGCCAAGTCTAAATCTTTTGTTGGCAGTCTTACTCATTTTCCACATCCAGCCCATGGCCTTATAAAGCGGTAAATAAATTAATCTACTCATTTCTGCCTTGAGATCATAGAGCGGCCCTTGCAAGACTAATGCCTTAACCCTCTCATCCTGAGCAGCAACGATATAGCTAGCCATAGCACCCACAGAATATCCCATTAATGCGCAATAGTCCTGCCCGGTTTTTTCAAAAGCGTAACGCATGACTGTTTTAATATCCTGGATATACCCGCTTACAGTAAAATTTAAAAGCGAACCATCACTTTCTCCAATGCTATTTGTGGCTGTTAAACGAAAAACTGTATAACCAGCTTCGGCTAGAGCATCGCCTACCAATCTGACCTGGGATTGTTTATAGGTAACAGCTAAGCCATGGCTTAAGATAACCAATGGACCGTATTTATCCCATTTCCACTCCATAATCCCCCTGATAGTTAAGCCTCTGCGGTTTTTTATGGCAAATTTTTTCTGCATATTAAGTAATTAGATAGATGCCTAATACTATTAAAGCAATAGATATTATTTTTTGGAATATAACTTTTTTATTGACCTCCTCAGCGAACAGTGACGGCCTGAATCGTGAAATAATTAAAGCCCAGAAAAATATAAATACATACTGCACCGCAGACACTGACTCAACCAGGGCGACAAACCAAAAAGCCATGGCCACTGTAAAAATAAAATTACCAAATAAATTCAGGATTTCAGAAAAACTGCTTAAAGCCATATGCCACTTTTTTATTTGCTGATATACTTCGCGGATTTCTTTAAAGAATAATGGCACAGACAAAAGACCGATAATTCCTACCAACAATCTTTGAATGCCAAATACCTGCCAATAGTCATATGCATCCAATAGATATTTAATAATAATATAAGCTACGGCAAATCCAAAACTGCTTACGATCATTAACCATAATGCTTTACTGCGCAAGATTTGCGAAAAGCCTGACCTGGCTGATATTATTATTGATCCTAAAACAATCACTGCAATTCCAAAGTATGTTTGAAAACCAAAGAGCTCACCTAAAAAAATTGCACTCATGATAACTAAAAAAACAGTACTTAAAGCAAATAACGGAACCACTCGTGAAGCTTCTTCAATTTTTAAGGCATAAAAATAAAACAAATTACCTAAGACATATCCAACACTGCCAATTATCATCCAGACCCAGGCTGTACCACTCAAATCCCATGATATAAACGGAGCCATAATTAAACCTACGGCCAAAGAGACAAAGCTAAAAACAACGATGATAAATATTGGATTGCGTATGTATTTGCTGACTATTGCCTTGTCAATCACATTTACTCCAGACCAGATAAATCCCGCGGCTAAAGCTAATAAAAAACCTATAGTCATAAGTTACCTAATTATATCAATTTTAATCCTATCTTCTTCTCTAAATTCATAAAACTTATATGATGACCATAGCCAATCCTCTGGCTTGTTGCACAATCCGGCGCGAACCGGGTTCCAGTGTATATAATTTAATTTCTCATTCATTTTTTTATCAGAATATATATTAAAGTCGTAGAAATCGTGCTGCCAAATCCTACCTTTTACAGGTGTATGTACCGTCCCCTCATCTTTCCATTGGTAGTTTTTGGGTAGCAGGAAGCCCTCGCTTCCTGCTTTTGAATGAGGCGAAAGCGAGGGCTTTCGCCTACCCATTTTAAAATAATACTCAATTTCTTTGGCCGAATGATTTTTAATTGATTGAATTATTTTAGAAATCGTTAAATCCTTGTTAACATCCACATCCCACCACATGATTATATGCAAATGATCCGGCATCATGCAATAACCAACTAACTTGAAACCCAGCTTATTTCTATAAAAATCTATATCTTTTATTAAAATTTCGCAGTATTTATCATTCCTAAATACCTTCTGGTTTTCAAACGTCTTGGTTGTGATGAAATGAGCATAACTGGCTTCATTGAATTTAGGCAAACTCATCTATTAATATCTTTTAATAACACCGGATAAAACTCGCGGTGCAACATTGTTAAATATGACAAGGGAATAATCCCCTCCTGGTATTTTAAATAATCAATATAAATATGGCTGGCAATAGCATGCAGTATTGATTGTCCCAACAATCTTTGCTCAATGCTGGTTAACTTTCTCTGGCTTGTATATGCCTTAATAAATTCCTGGAAGTTTTGTTGATTTACTCTTCCTTTATTTATACACCACCACATAACCGTCTTGCCAATATCAATTATATACGGGCCAAAGTAAGAATTATCAAAATCCAGCACACCGGCCAGTTCCCCCTTTTTCACCAGGACATTTTCCGGCTTAATATCCACGTGAATTGGGCCAGTGGGGATATTTTTAGGTAATTGGATATTTAATAAGGTATCACGAACTACCCTAAACTGCTTTTTGAATTGCGGGGGAGTTTTTTTATACAACTTTTTATAAAATTCCCTGACTCGTGGCTTAGAAAAATCATAATAATAATCACGCTTTACTTGCAGTTTAAAACTCCTGCCTAGGACATGAAACTTACCCTGAAACTTTCCAATTTGGTTAATTAACTGGAGTGTAATTTTTTTCGGTATTTCACCTTTAATAAATTTATAAACTAGGTACGGAGTTTTATTATAAAAAGAAATATATTTTCCTGGAGCATAAGGCATCAACCGGATTACTTTTAATTCACAAATGTGGTTTAGCAGAGCCACTTCAAATTCTAATTGCCTGGCCGACCTGATAGACAACCTTAATACAAACTTCCCCCGGGATGAGGTAATTAATATCTTCTTATTAATTAAACCTAAAGGTATGACTGAAAAACTTTTCAACCCTCCCAGGTTATATTTATCACAAACTGATTTTATAAAAGATTTCTCCATGCGTCCTACTTTTTTTGCTCTCTGACCAACTGGTTTAACAACTTTTTAATTTCCTGAATTTCCAGGCTGGATTTAAAATCAACGTCATAGTCCAGCTGATCGCGAATTTCATTTTCCCTTGACTCACGATTTTGCGCCATAAGCACAAAAGTAGAAAGAAAGATAGCTTCCAATGAGACAATCAAAGTCAGGAAGATAAACGGATATGGATCCCAACTGTCTATTGTAATAACATTGAATATTATCCAGATTGAAAAAATAATTGCATGTATCCAAACAAACCAGATATTACCCACAAAATCTGAAATTTTTTGAGCTATTTTATCTGTCCTAGTTAACTTCTCCTCAAATACTTTTTTCGTTTTTCTTGGCATATGGTTTTAATTAATAATTTATTATTAAAATTAAAAAATAATTTTACTAATCCAATATCTTTCTAATAGCCGGCATAATTTTTAGTTCTTTCTTACTTCTTATAGAAAATGATTTTTCCAATTGTTTTAACATTTGAATTTTGAAAACTTTATATCAGTTTATAGTCTAATTTCCTTCTCTAGCCAAGGTATTGATTTTTTATCATGTCTCCAAAATAAGTCTTCAAATAAAATATAACCAGCAAAAACTGACCATTTGCCATATCTCCTTTTCAATTCTCTTAAAATTTTATCAGGAGATACTATTACTTTATTAAATAAAAGTCTTGAATATATTTTTTGTTCCCAGGGAGAAATAGTTCTAATTGGCTGATGTATACGCAAAATTCCAAGTAAACTATCCAAAGAAGCGGGACCAACTCCATACAGTTTTAATAATTCTCTCTCGACTTGCTCTAGAGACATCTCCCTTAACCGATATTCATTTACGTCTCCTTTCGCAAATTGCTCCGATATTTTTGTGAACATTTTTGCTCGATAACCAACTTTTAAATTCCTTAACTCTTTCTCATCCACCTTTGCTAATTTATTTGGTTTCCAGACTAGATACATTTCCTTACCATTAAATTTTATCTTCTGCCCATACTTATTTAAAAGGTTATTCATCATTTGAACTGTTCTTCTTACGATCGCATTTTGCAAAACAATAGAAATCATTATTATTTCATACAAAGATTCAAAAGACCGACTATGAGCGCCTCTCATTCTTTTGAATACCGGACGGAGGAGTGAATCCGACTTATACTGGCGATGAAAATCTGACAGATCCTCATTAAAACCATACCTGAAGTTTATATCTTTAATTAGATCCCGGATAAACTCCTTTTTCAATTCTGAAGCCGAAAAAACTGTTAACTTAATCTTTGGCTTACTAATAGTGCCAACATCCATAAATTTTATTCCCAGAATCCTATCTTTAAAACGCATAGTTTTCCAGAACTTCCCCGGTTTCCAAATTTCAATTGGAGTAGGAAAATGGGAAGGATCATAAACTGTCTTATCAAAGTTATAAGGTGCTTTCGGAACTATTTCTGTTGAACATTGCTTTTTCAAGACTATTACTTTTCTCTTGGTCATTTAATTACCAACGTTAAAAATTAATTTTACAAGTTGGAACTCACGTGCCTCATAATTTTTATAACAAATGCAACCATTCTAGAATTTTAAGTTAGAATTTTGATATTGAAATTTTGGACATTAGAAATTATTTGAGATTTAAAAATTGGGATTTGGAATTTTTCGGACTAAAATACTTTTTTCCTTTTAATTTATTAGGAAGGTATTCTTGGTGTCCTTCTTCTTCTGAATAATCATGTGAGTATTTATAATCCTTACCGTATTTTAAATCTTTCATCAAATCCGTAACAGCGTTGCGCAAGTGCAAGGGTACGGGCTCGTTCATTGTTTCTTTAACATCTTTCTTGGCATTTAACAAACCAACGTATGCCGAATTGTCCTTGGGCGCTTTACTTAAGTATACCACTCCATGCGCTAAATTAATTTGACACTCGGGATAGCCAATTAGCTTAACTGCGTTAAACACATCTAAGGCTACTTGCAATGCAATCGGATCAGCCATACCCACGTCCTCGCTGGCAAAAATCACCATACGCCTGGCAATAAACTCCGGATCCTCGCCAGCTTCCACCATTCTATTAAGCCAATAAAGAGCGCCGTCAGGATTAGAACCGCGCATGGATTTTATAAAAGCGGAAATCACGTTATAATGCTCTTCCCCTTTTTTATCATACTGCAGAGCCTTGTGCTGAAGGGCGTCTTCAACTGTTTTTAGATCTAGGTGCTTTATTCCTTTATTATCCGATTTTGTAGCCTTTACAGCTATTTCCAAGGCATTTAAAGCCGTCCTAGCGTCTCCATTTGCCCCTAGGATGAGCGTATCCAAGGCTTTGGGTAGAATTACCACTTTATAGCTTCCTAAGCCAATTTTAGTGTCTTTTAGGGCGCGCTTCAGAATCTGGCTTATTTCAGGCACTCCGTGCCTTTTTAACACAAAAACACGCGATCTGGATAGTAATGGCGCTATCACTTCAAAAGACGGATTTTCTGTAGTAGCACCAATTAATGTAATAATCCCCTTTTCCACATACGGTAAAAATGCGTCCTGTTGGGCTTTATTCCAGCGGTGAATTTCATCCACAAATAGGATTGTTCTTTCATTGTGAAGCTTGCGCCGTTCAATTGCTTCTTTAACCACGCGCCGTAAATCTGCCAAGCCGGAAGAAACCGCGCTCATGTCTTCAAAATATGACTTAGTGATGTTGGCAATAATCCGAGCTAAAGTTGTTTTGCCAGAACCCGGTGGTCCCCAAAAAATTATGGAAAAAACTTCATCATTTTCAATAGCACGCCGCAAAATTTTCCCCTTACCAATAATTTCTTCCTGGCCTACAAAATCCTCTAATCTTCCCGGCCGAATGCGGTCAGCCAAAGGCGATTCACTGGCTAATTCTTTAACCAGCTTATCATCAAACAAATCTTTTTTTTGTTTTTTAGAAATACGCATACTTTTTTCCTTTTTTCGCAAGTAACATTGAATTATATTTCGGTCCTAAAACAAAATCATTTTTATTTATTCCAATTTGCTGATAAAAATTAATAATGCGCTGACGATTACTTTTTGAATCTTTACCTTGGATTTCAATTTCCATAAAATCACCCAGCCCCTTGACTCTATCTAGTACAATTTCTAACACGCCTTTTTTAAAATATTCACGTTGTTTATCAACTACCACTTCTTTTCTGGCTTTCATTAATTTTAATATCTTATTAATGTTTTCCAAGCTACTTACCTCAATCTCAATCTCATGCGCTGCAACACTATTGAGTGCCCAGTCAAATTCAAAAAACGTTTGATGCTTATTTTTATTATGCCGCACCCGCACAACACTGCCTTTCTTTTTGTTGAACGGACGCTTGTACAAAGAATAATAAGCATCAATTTGATGCACCTTTTTTTTTGGCTTAGCACCAAGTTTTATTAACTGACGCCGTACTTTTTTGAGGTCCTTAACTTTTGCTTTAATCTCAATTTCCATATTATTTTTTTATAAAAGGATTTTCGCCATTAAATATTATCTTACTAATATTATTATTTATTTCATTAATAGATAGACCATACTTTTCACTATACAATGTGGCTACAGCGCAGAATTTTGCTTTATCCCAATCAAATCCTAGTTGTTCAGCTACTCGCCTGGTGGCCTCTTCAGAATCACCTTCAATTTCCATAAACGGCTCCAGATAAGGCCATTCATCCAATGATATTTCAGCCTTGCCCAACTGCCACACTTCTCGCTTAGTTTCCTGATATGCTTTTTCGTTACAACCAATTCCTTTTAGCAAACTAACAGCCTGATTATAATCACTAACAATTAAACATATTTCACTTTGGTTCTCGATCTTATCACCATCTACTTTTTTTAAACTTAAAGTTATCTTATCTCCCTCATCCCGCACACGCAACCAAGTTGTGTTAATATTTTCATTGCCAGGCAGATTAAATACCGTACGCTTCATTAAAAATTCAGGTTTTACTAATTCTGCTCCGGTTTTCTTTAATCGCTGACGAACTTCATCTTTTTGTACATTAGTAAATGTAGCTTCGTATTCTATTTCCATTTTACTGATTTTAATAACGGTCTATATAAATCTTCATTAGGATTAATTTTTAAGACTGGATTAGACTTGTGCGACCTTGTGTTGAACCTAACAAACGGCACATCGGTAATTATCGCCAACGGCGTCTGTTCTCTACCCTCTCCCATAACCACCATAGCGGCAGCGGCTAAACTATCTGCTACGTCTACCGTAGAAATTTTAAACTTTCGCTTAAATAAATCTTTGGTGCCGCGGTAATCTTTTACCGGTTCAAACCCATAATAACCAACTGCTACACCCATTACCCCACGCCGCAAAGGAACGGTATGGCTGTCAGATATTATTACACCTAACCTTTTTACTTTGTAAGCCTGGCGCAGGAACTGCCAAATTTCCTGAGCTGCTTTTTGCGGCTGGTTGGGCCAGAGGATATAATAATCGCCAGAATTTGATTCATCAATCCCAGCATTGGGAATCAGAATATTATTCTTAATAGTCAGAACAGCAGCACCTCTTGGAGTCTTGTTCCGCGGTAAAAAACGGTCAGCTTCTTTTTTAATCAGCTCATCCTTGTCCACTACTGATTTTAACACACACCTGCCTTGGTGAATGCTAACTACTTTAGAGGCAATGACTACCACGGATTTTTCAGATAAACGCTTTATACTCTTTTTTATCACCTTAAAAAGATCATTCTGCGGAGGTTTTAAAATCTTAGTTTTTATTGGCTTTATTTGCATATTTATATATTCCAATTTTACCATTTCAACATGGTCTAGAAAAGCCTGCCTTTGACAAAACTGTATTATTATGCAATATTATAAACAGCATTTCAAATTTCCGGAGGTTTTATGGAAACAGATGTATTGATCGGCAACATAGTTGACCTATCAGCAGGATCCCAAAATGATGGAACTGGCGATGGTCCTAAGGTTCTTTTCACAATTCCACAAAGCAGTGGATGCGGTGTAATCGGTACTCCCAGATTAGTCCTGGGTATGAGAGACGATTCTGTCACAGGTGAACACGGTCTTGATCAGGTATTTTGATCATTCTCGCTCTTGGAAGTCCGCACAGGCCCGCCTGGATATACATCTCGGTGGCTATTTTTTTCTGTGGAAAAACCTATTGACATTTTTAATATATAATTGTAGGATAAACAGTCGTTTGTTAAAAACCCTTTATTTCAGTCACCAATTGTGTTAATATTCCGTGGTAACGGGGCTTGCCCCGTACATTTACGGGGTGTAGCGCAGTTGGCTAGCGCGCAGCGTTCGGGACGCTGAGGTCGGGAGTTCAAGTCTCCCCACCCCGAAATTACATTTGAGTTCATTCGGCCATTCGACCGAATGACCGATCGAATGATCGGTCAAGTCCCGGCACCCCGAATATTTAATAGGTTCAAGCTTGCCCCGTAAATACGAATGGAATGAGTATTGTACGGGGTCCGGGTACCCCGACTTAGTTGCTGATAATACTGTATTCGTAAACATTTACGAGTATTATATTCTCCGCAATTTGTAAATCGTTCATCCTCAAACAAAAGGAAGGAGCAAATATGCTCTGGACCGTACCTCACAAATCTTCGCCCTAACCTCTACGCGTTTACTAACTACTTACCACAAAAAAACGCGTTGAGGAGGACAAGTATGAGTCAGTGGAATAAACTGGCAGATTTCTGCAATGGTGGTGGCACACCCGCTGGTACGTTTGAATTCCTGGTTGGCAACGGTCAAAGAAAAACTGGACGTGTTACCTCAATTAGTGGCCAAAGTGCAAAGGTCAAGCTCACGACGGGAGAAAAGCAATCATACTCACTGACAACTAAAACACGCCGCTCGAGCTAAGAATCGCTCAACAAGAATCATGACCGCCTCGGTTTATCCCTGGCGGTTCTTTTT
>JAHIVO010000025.1 GCA_018816445.1 Patescibacteria group bacterium | reverse complement strand
GCGCCTAAAATTGAAATTATTATTATCCAGAACAAAAAGCCTATTGCCATTTTTATGAAAGGCAAGGTGAAAAAATAAAAAGAAATATCACGTCCGAATAATGGATCGGCCGCATTAAAACTTACTCCATTAATAAATTGCTGTACTACCTGCCAATAACTGCTGCCCGCTATGCCGGTCAGAAGTCCTATGGCAAGTGATATAGGTAATAGTAATTTGTATATAATTTTTGATAGGTCAAAGCCAGGGCGCTGAGATTGTAAGTTATTCAGAGCAACCGGCTGATCTTTAGTGCGGCGATAAGCAATATAAAAATTTAAATACAGTATGCTGAAAGTAGCCAGGCCGGCTATTACCCCTAAGATCAGCTTGGTTAATAATACTGTAGTGAATATTGCGATATAACCTTGAGCTGAAAACCAAAGCCAGTCAGTAGCTAAACCAATGGCAATAGGGATAATCACTACCAATACAAAAACTATTATAATAAAACTTACTAAAAACTTCTTTTTCATACGTTAGTTCAGCTTATCATATCTTAAATAAAAATGGTAATCCTGCCCCTAACACCTTGACAAAATCTTAAACATACGCTAAAATACTAAGTTAATAAAACCAAAACAGTACTGGAGGTAATAACGACATGCGGATTGCAATTCTAACAATCCTAACCTGGTTGCGGCGAGTCTACCTGATGGTAACCGCCCCTGCTATGAGCATTGGTATGCCTGTATTGGCTCTGGGATTTTTCCAGCTGGCGGTACAGGGAGACACAGGCTGGTGGTTCTTCTGCTTTATGGGATTTGACTGCCTGGCTTGTCTGATCTTTTACTGGCATTACTCCATCAAATGGTGGAAACCAGTCAGGTCGCTGTCATTCTAACCAAGGGCAACCATGGTTACGAAGGTCGTTTAGTCTTAACTACTCGGCCTTTTATTTTTTTGGTCTACCCTGAGTGAAACCAGGGTGCGCAAAAAAAGTAAACTAAACATTGACATAACTAATATCTATGTTAAACTTGCTAAATTAATAATAAATAAATAATGGGAGGGGAATAGTGAAAATAAAAATAACAGTCAGCGATCGAGGAACCTGGTATCGTGACATGGTCGGAGAATTCTTTGAAGTTAAAGAAGAACTTTCTGGCCACTATACAGTTTTCAGAGATATTGAACGCAAACCACTTATGTTGAATCGCGCCAAAGCCGGTGGCATGAGCGGGCTAGAAAAGCGTAATTCAGGCGCAACAGAATGGGGAGTCAATGCTAATCACTGTTGTGTAGTAGAAAACTAATAACAAAAAGATCTTTAGTACAAGAGCCACTATCCAGGTGTGCTCTTTTTTTGTATTAAAAAACCCACCAAATACTTTAGTGGGTCAAACTTGAACCAGATCGTGAAATGAACTTACGAACCGGTATTCCAGATGGAGAAATTATTGCGCAGCTTTTCATACGTATCCGTATCAACCGGAATGGTTACCCGTAATCCACATTCACTGCACAGAATAACATGCTTGGCTGCAGAACCTGTTTTGAGAAACAGTTGTCCCCCGCATACATCGTGAGTGCCGATAAGATGGCCAACCTGAATTTTTGTAGTATCAGCTTGGGTTGTTTTCAGTTCATCGCCGTCTGCGCTTATGACAATTGATTTTGCCATGATATCGCTCCATTTCCTTAATAAAAGAACATATTTCCATTTCCATACATATTAGCAGAAACGCAGAAAAAAGAAAAGGCACCCATAAATATTAAGTGCCCTTATGATAATTCTTTTACCACCTTGGCTCTGCCCAGCTTGCGCCCATACTGACATACGAACCAGGAGGCAGATTTTATGCCTTTTTTCAGATACAGGTCAGAATCCCGGAACATTACTACTTCATCACCCTGAGCATCTGGGTAAGCCATTAATACTTCCAGAGTCTCTTGCTTGTTACAGAACGAGATGATTAATTTATCCTCTCTTGCATAGGAAGGTACGAATGAACCCACTACTACCTCGCTTTTTTATTTTCAATTATAAAATCCTATCACATCATATAAATTTAATCAACCAAAAAAAAGCCGGCTGGCCTGACCATCAATAATTTTGAAACTAATTAATTAATTCAAAGTCAATCTCATTTTTCTCGTCCCTTGATTCAACCCTGGCCAGAATTTTTTTCACTTCCATGGCAGGAAATTTCTCATTAATAATTTTTTTTGCTGTAGATAAATCAGTCAGTTGCTTACTTTTCTCTTCCTCTAAACTGTCAAAAGCTTGGTGGCCGCCATAAGCACCACAATCCATATGATGGATTAGGTACACTTCGGATATACTATGTAATTTTTTTGAAATCTCAATCTGCTTTAAAATCAATTCTTTACTTAATGCATCATCTTCAGCTAACCCCTTTGTCACACCCGCTAAACTGACTAAATCATACTCATCTTTGAGACCTAGTGAAACTAAAAAATCCCGGATATCCGAATGAAACCGGAAATCCATGCAGGTAAAGACAATAGCTTGGCAATTATGCGACATATGGATATCAAATTTTTTTATCTTAAGGAAGCCCTGGTCTTGCGGCGCCGGCGGTTGACTACTTTTAATCTGGCCAATTCCTTTTCAATCTTAGCGGTTAGTGAAGCAAATTCTTTGGCATCAATTCTTTTCTCATGCATGATTGACTGGGCTTTTTTCCTAGCTTCTTCAGCCCGGATCTCGTCAATCTCCTCTTCTCGTTCGGCCGTATCGGCCAGAACAACAACCTTATCAGGCCTAACTTCAATAAAACCGCCTGACACGGCCATGAACTCCTCTGCCGTACCCCGTTTAATTTTAATCTCACCCGGCACCAACAATGATACTAATGGTATATGATTAGGCAAAATTCCAATCTCCCCTTCTGCAGTAGGCAAAACCACTTCATCAATCTGGTCCGAAAAAACTATCCTCTCCGGTGTGGTGATTTGAAAATTTATTTTTTTAGCCATAATTTTTTTAGCTTATAAGCTTAAATACTGACTAGCTAACCTTAATATCGTCAATACTGCCTTTCATATAAAATTCCTGCTCCGCAACTTTATCGTATTTACCGTCAATTATCTCTTTAAATCCGCGAACAGTGTCCTTAAGCGGCACGTATTTGCCTTCTGAACCAGTGAATGTTTCAGCCACGAAAAACGGCTGGGACAAAAACTTCTGTATCTTGCGGGCGCGGGCTACGGTCAGTTTGTCGTCATCGGTTAACTCTTCCATGCCCAAAATGGCAATAATGTCCTGTAAATCCTTATATCTCTGCAGAATTTTCTGTACGCCTCTGGCTACGTCATAATGCTCCTGGCCGACAATTTTAGAATCCAAAATTGTAGATGAAGAATCAAGCGGATCAACAGCCGGATAAATAGCCAGCTCTGACAAGGCACGGGACAATACAACCGTAGAGTCTAAATGGGCAAAAGTAGTGGCTGGAGCCGGATCAGTTAAGTCATCAGCGGGTACGTAGACAGCTTGCATAGAAGTAATTGAACCCTGCTTGGTTGACGTGATGCGCTCTTGAAGTTCACCCATATCTGTAGCCAATGTTGGCTGATAACCAACAGCTGACGGTATGCGGCCCAGCAATGCTGATACTTCTGAACCTGCCTGGGTAAACCTGAAAATATTATCAATGAAAAGCAACACGTCCTGTTTTTCCTCATCCCTGAAATATTCAGCCATGGCCAGGCCGGACAAAGCAACACGGGCACGAGCTCCAGGCGGCTCATTCATCTGGCCAAAAACCATTGCGGTTTTTTCCAGAACTCCTGAATCTTTCATTTCATGATACAGGTCATTGCCCTCGCGTGTACGCTCGCCTACTCCGGCAAAAACAGAATAGCCGCCGTGCTCCTGGGCAATATTCCGGATCAGCTCCATAATAATCACTGTTTTACCGACGCCGGCACCGCCGAATAAACCAACCTTACCGCCTTTAACTATAGGGCAGATCAAATCAATAACTTTGATGCCTGTTTCCAGTACTTCTGTTTGGGTTGACAGGTCAGAAAATTTTGGAGCCGGCCGATGGATAGGATAACGCTTTTCTGTTTTCACTTCCTCACCTTCATCAAGAGGATGGCCCAGCAGATTAAACATGCGCCCCAGAGTATCTTTGCCAACCGGCATAGTGATAGACTTTTTTGTATTAACAACATCCACGCCTCGCTGCAATCCATCAGTAGAGTCCATAGCCACTGTTCTGACAATATTGCCTTCTAATTGCTGCTGAACCTCAAGTACAATATTTTGTTTTTTACCATCAGCTTGTTTTGAAACTTCAAGAGCGGTATAAATCTCTGGTAATTCCCCCTGGAAGGCTACATCAACTACAGCGCCGATTATTTGCGATATTTTTCCTTTTGTCATAATTTTTTAATTTAAAAAGTATAATTTAATAATTAACAACTTTTAATAAACTTCTTAGTGACTTTAGTCGCATATCAATCTAAAGTCCTGCGTCACTAAAGTAGCTACGAAACTTTTCATAACCTACCTTACCGCCGCGCTACCCGCGCTAATATCTGCTAATTCTGAAGTGATGGCTTGCTGTCTTGCTTGATTAAAGGTCAGGGTAAGATCGTCTATCATGTCTCCGGCAGCATCTGTGGCATTGCGCATAGCTAACATTCTAGCTGAATGTTCAGAAGCATTGGACTCTAATATGGCCTGATAAACCTGCAATTCTATCAGACGGTTGAGCATTTGCTCCAGTACGGCGTCAGGCGAAGGCTCAAATAAATATTCAAAGTCCGCATTAAGCCCAGGGGTTTCTGTTTCGGATCGGGAATCTGGCAAGTCATCCTTATACGTATCGCCAACATAGCCCAGTTCCCTGTCTTCGCGTTCAATCGGCAGCAATTTCCGAACACGCGATCTCTGGATAATAGCAGACTGGTAGTCAGTATAGGCAATAGAAATTTTATCGTATTTCCCGTTAATAAAATCTGTAATAACCATTTTGGCAATCGGAGAAATTTCTGAAATCCTGGTGGTCACGTCCAGCTTGGCAAATTCAGCCACCACCTTATGCCCGTGCTTGAACATAATATCACGGCCTTTGGAACCCATTAAAAAAACTTCTGCCTCAATGTCTACGTGCTCACTTTTATGGTTTCTGATGTAACGAGCCACGGTTTCAATAATATCACGGTTAAAACTGCCGCATAATCCCCGATTAGAAGTAATTAATATCAGCCCAACATTTTTTACCTGTTTTCTTTTTTGAAGCAGAGGATGCAAGGAGGGATCAGTTTTAACAGAGAGGCTCTTGACTATGTCCCAGGCAGAATTGGCATAAGAGCGCGTCGCCAAGACTGCATTGACAGCCTTTCTCATTTTCGCAGCCGCAACCAGCTCCATCGCCTTGGTAATTTTTTTCGTATTGGTGACTGAGCGGATCCTCCTTTTGATTTCTCGTGTGGCTATTGGCATAATTGATTATTTTTTTCCTTTACCTTTATCCTCTGAATCTTCCTTAACTACAAAATCCGTTGTCTTTTTGAAATCATCAATTGCGCTTTTTAGTTTATTCTCTAACTCTTCAGTTAAATCCCCTTGTTTTAGGATACCTTGCAGTAAATCCTTACTGGAAGTACCCGGTCTTTTATGAAATTCATCTTCAAATTCTTTAATTTTTTTAATCGGCACGTCATCCAAATATCCATTAACAGCCGCGTACAGAATAGTAACCTGGTTGGCTACTGGCATGGGTACAAACTGGCCTTGCTTAAGAATTTCTGTTAATCGTTTGCCGCGCTCTAACTGTTTACGTGTCGCCTCATCAAGATCCGATCCGAATTGCGCAAAGGCCGCTAACTCACGGTACTGGGCCAAATCCATTCTCAGTTTGCCGGCCACTTTTTTCATTGCTTTGATCTGCGCCTTGGAACCGACGCGGGACACTGATAAGCCAATGTTAAGTGCCGGCCGGATGCCTTGGTAGAATAAATCCGGCTCCAGATAAATCTGGCCGTCGGTAATAGAAATGACGTTAGTTGGGATGTACGCAGAAATATCGCCGGCCTGGGTTTCAATTATGGGCAGAGCGGTTAATGATCCACCGCCATAGTCTTTATTAAGCTTGGCCGCACGCTCCAATAAACGCGAGTGCAGATAAAAAACGTCTCCGGGATAGGCTTCGCGTCCGGGTGGTCGGCGTAATAATAATGAAATTTCTCGGTAAGCCCAAGCGTGCTTGGATAAGTCATCATAAATAACAAGCGCGTCCTTGCCCTGATCCATGAAGAATTCTCCCATAGCACAACCGGCATATGGAGCAATAAAAGTTAATGATGCCGGATCGGATGCGCCAGCTACTACCACGATCGTATATTCCATAGCTCCGTGCTTTTCCAGTTCAGCCACAATCTTGGCTACTTTTGATTCTTTCTGGCCAATAGCTACATAAATACAGATAATGTCCTGGCCTTTTTGGTTGATAATGGTATCCAGAGTAATGGCAGTTTTGCCTACCTGGCGGTCACCAATTATAAGTTCACGCTGTCCCCGGCCAATCGGTATCATTGAGTCAATAGCCTTGATGCCTGTTTGAACCGGTGTGTTAACTGACTCACGAGTAATAACGCGTGGGGCAATCTTTTCAACCGGGTACGACTTATCTGATTTGATATCGCCTTTACCGTCAATAGCCTGGCCTAATGGATTCACGACCCTACCGACCATAGCCTCGCCAACTGGTACTTCCAGAATGCGGCCCGTGCTTTTGACTGTGTCACCTTCTTTTATACCTTCCTGAGAGCCCAAAATAATAGCACCGATTGAATCCTCTTCCAGATTAAGGGCCAGACCGAACTTCTGGCCTGGAAAGGCTAACATTTCTGAAGCCATCACCTCGGATAAGCCAGAAATTCTGGCAATACCATCACCGATTGATTCAACAGTTCCCACTTTTTCCTGGGCAACCGAAGTTTTGAAATCAGTAATCTGCTTTTTCAACTGTTCAATAATGTAGTCTTTATTTGACATATCTTTTTATTTACTTCCTAATATATTAATTATTTATAAATTTTATTGTAACTCTACTTGTCATCCTGAACTCGTTTCAGGATCTCCTTAAATATGGAGATTCCGAATCAAGTTCGGAATGACATAAGAGTTTTATTAATTTCTTATTTTTTCAAAGACTCCCCAAGCAGTTCCAGACGCCTTTTAATACTGCCATCTATAATAGTATCACCATACTGCAGTTTAGCTCCGCCGATTAAACCTGGATCAACTAATTCATTAATCTCTATTTTTTTATTTAATGAACTGGCTAATTGCTTTACAATATTGTTTTTAACATCTTGATCAAGCTTTTTTGCAGAAGTAATTATAAGTTCTAAAATGTTTTCCTGCTCATTAGCATACTTGCCGAAGACATTGATAATCTTATCAGCCTGTGATAAATCCTTGTTCCAAACCAGCAGTTTTACAAAATTTCCCAGCACTTCCGGCACTTTATCATCCTGGACTTCCTGTAAGATTTCATACAAGCTAACTGCGTACTTTTTTGGGGTTATCTTCTTCATAAATTTATTTCACTTCGCTGACTGCATCTTTAATAATTTTACGGTTAATCTCACTATCCAGGTTCTTGCCCACAATCTTGGAACTGGCTTTTACCACTAATTCACCGACTTCCTGCTTGGCTTCCTGGATCATCCTCTCTTTTTCCGAGGTTAAGTTAGCTTTAGTTTTTACAGCCAGCTTATCCATTTCATCACGGGTTTCCTTCAGCTTGCCCTGCTTAATCTTTTCCGTTTCCTGGTTTGATTTTTCTAAAATTGCCTGCGCTTTTTTCTTGGCCTCTATCACGATTTTCTCCTTACTTTCTTCCGCTTCCTGCAATTTCTTTTTAATCTCTTCGGCATTTTTCAGGCTCTGCTCAATATCAGAGCTCCGTTTATGCATGACCTTCATCAGAGGCTTGATGGCAAAAAACCACAGCACCGCCAGGACAATGCCAAAGTTAATAAACTGCGCTACTAATAATTTCCAGTCAATGTGAAATGTTTTTATTAATTCATCCATATTCTTTGTAATTTAAAATCAAAAGTTAAAATATTAAAATGATAATTGAAAATTTAAATATTTGATATGTATTTCTGCATTTTGATTTTTATTATTTAATTTATAGCTTGCTTACTCCAGAAGACTTGCGACAATCGCAAATCCTCTGTTAGTAAAAAAACTACTTAATACCAAATGCGATAACCAATGCGTAAATAGCAATAGCTTCAGCAAACGCAGCGGCTAACAGCATGGGCACGAGAATTTTACCGGCTGATTCAGGATTGCGTCCGATAGATTCCATGGCTTTAGCGCCGATCTTGCCGATGGCCAAGCCAGGGCCAATACTGCCGATACCGATAGCTAGCGCTTTAGCTAGCATAATTAAACCTGCTTCCATAATATTTTCCTCTCTTATTGTTCACCTATCACTCGACTGGTAATAATTTTTAAAGTCGGTGACTATGAACTGTTAATTATTTATAAATTACTCATTACGAGTTACGAATTACCTATTACACGTCTAATGTTCTTCTGCGGTTGAGGCAATTGAAAAATAAACCAGCATAAGCATGGCGAAAATCAAAGCCTGTATAATGCCCACAATTATTTCCAAAAATATAAACGGTATAGGCAGGACAAAAGCAAACAAGACAGCCATGGATGATAATAAGACCTCCCCGGCAAAAATATTACCAAACAGCCTGAATGACAGCGAAGCTACTTTAGCCACTTCTCCGATTATTTCAATTATGCCTACAAAAAACTTAATTGGATTAACAAATATCAAGGTCGGCTCTTTCCTTATCTTCATTGGTATCTGAACTAGAGCTCCAAGGTTAATAAACTTATTAAAGTGCCGCCAAACTCCTACCATTAATATGCCGAAAAAATTAGAACCAATAACTGCAAACAAGGCTAGAGCCAAGGTGGTATTTAAATCCGCCGTAGCGCCCCTAAACCAAGGTACGAAAACATCATGGCCGCCGTGCGTTTCTATAAAGCCAATTGAACCGATGCCGGGAATCAAGCCCAGCCAGTTATTCAGCAGGATAAAAACAAAAACCGCAAAAACGAAAGGGAATATTTTTACGGTCTTTTTGCGGTTACCGGTTACGGAATCAGCTAAATTCATTGCGCCTTCAAGGATTATTTCAAAAGCATTCTGCATACCACGTGGGATTTTCTTGATGCTCTTACGAATAACTAGGGCTAAAACTACTAATATCAATACTACGGCCCAGGAATTTATCAGCGAATTGGTTACTTGAAAACTGCCGATATTAAAAATCGGCTCAGCATATAATGTGGGCTCATGAGAAATTTCCGCATGCGTCTCCTCTGCTGCATATTCTCCTGCTTCAGCAGTGATTGTCTCCTGCTCAGCATGTTCGTTATTGGCCGTTGTTTCCTCGTGTATTACTTCCTCGCTCATTTAAATTTTTGTTATCCTTATTTTTCTTGCTTTCTTTTTCAATTTGTTTAATATATTTGGCCGCGATTATCCCGATACCTATGCTAGAAATAATGAAAGCCGCAGCTGTTAAGCCCAGATAATACCAAGGGTCAGTTCCATATTTTTCATCAAGGTATTTACCCAAAAACAAAGCGATCAAAATCGGTACTGCAATCCAGCCGGTTATTTCAGCAAATACTACCAACCCCGGCTGCCACCATGGTTTTTGTGGCTCGTTTTCCATATCAATATCCAATTAAAGTACGGCCCCTATGGATAAAATTACCTTTAAATATTGGTTAAAATATGCTATCACTATCCACAAGTTGGCTACATTCTAATGAAAAACAGCAAATAAATCAAGGCCCCCCTGTTTGCCAACCAGGGTAATATTATACTATTTTACTAATATTAGCACTTTTATTTACTAGTTGGTTTTATTCTAAACAGAAAAATGCTGATTACCAATAAAATAAGGCTGATTATTATAAAATCAATCGGTATTATTGTGTATGCTTGATAGCAACTTGCTAATTCAGTATTAGGGCAGATACTGTAATTTGTCACCTGGTTGTTGGTTATCATAGTAATTATACCAATACCGAACTTTGATCCAGCCATACAGGAACAGGCTATTTTCTCATCTATACCGTAAAAAAAAGAAAAAAATATTCCACCCAGCACGGCGATGAATAAGATAATTGCTATTGTTTTTTTCATAAATATTTTAAATTAATTACTCCTCTTTTGGTTTATCTAACTCTATCGTTTCAACATTAATACCCACGTCGCCAATTTTCAAAACGTCTTTATCTATCTTTTTGAATTCCTTGCTGGCAGTATTATACGTATTCACCGTAGTGCCTAAATGCGTACCAATTTTTTCCATATAAATTTTATAGCTGGATAAATGCTTAGCTAACAATTCCACATTTTTTCTCACTTCTTTGGCTGATTCCTCAATCTTCAGCGCGCGTAATCCCTGGAGCACTGTCTGCAGGAAAGCCAGGAAAGATGTCGGTGAAACAATAATTACACGATATTTACTGACTGCTCGCTGTATCAAATTTTCGGTATCTTCAGAAGTCATAGCGCCAACCTTGTTTATCAGTAAATCGTAATAAATCGCCTCATGCGGAATGAACATAAAAGCAAAATCCATGGTATTTTCATTAGGCCGAATATATTTGCCTGTTTCCTGAATGCGCATTTTAAGATCACTAACAAAAATCTTTTCCAGGCGTTTTTTCTCTGCTTCATCGCGCGTCTCTGCCAGCCGATTATAATTCTCCAGGCTGAATTTGGAATCAACGGGAATCAGCTGATCGCCAATTTTTATCACGGCATCAACTATTTCTCCGTCCTTGAATTTATACTGCATTTCATAAGAACCAGGCGGCAGGACATTTTTCAAAAGCGTATCCAGAAAATACTCGCCGAGCACTCCGCGTTGCTTGGGATTTTTCAAAATATCCTGCAGGTTTTTCAGCTGATCAGAAAAATTCAAGACTTGTTTATTAGTCTCGTCAAGCTTGGTTAAGCGCTCAGTCACGTCACGGACAATCTTAGCCGACTGGCCAAACTGCTCTTGCAGGGATTTATTTGATTCAGCGAGTTTAGTATCCAAGACGCGGGTCATTTCACTGCTCTTCTCATTGAGTTGGCCAATGCGCTCTTCCAGACGCACCATTTTTTCCTGCACATCCTTTTGCTGCCCTGCGCTTGAGCCAGGTTTAAAATACAGAACAATAATTCCGATTATAATAACTCCAGCAGCAATTAATAAAGCTATATCCATATGTCTTATTGTAGCGGAAATATTAAAGAAAAACAATAAAAACCCATCCAACTAGCGCTGGATGAGTCTATGGTTATGGATCAACAAATTTGTATCCAAAAAGAGGGGTGATTTCTTGCTTATATTATTAAATTTTCTAATTACCAGCCTCTTCTGCAACCTATTTTTTTTCAAACTCTCCAGCAAGCCACTTTATTTTTTTTATTTGCAAATCTAACATTTTACCAGCTACCCCTTTCCACTTTTTAAACTCCACGGCTAATGCATCTTTAAACAATTCAGCAATCCTTTGATCATCACCTGAATCAATAATCTCAATGATGACATCATCCGTTTTTTCTTTGGCTACATTCTTAGAAATCAATTCTGCAATTTTCTCTTGTACCGGGTCAAGATCACCTGGTCTATCTTTAGTTTTCCTACCCAGCTTTTCTAAAACTGATAATAGTATTTTCCCTAGCTCATCTTTATGCATGCCTTTCTCAATTTCTTCCAAATAATCGCATACTTCATCTATTTCATCCATTTCTTCTGCTAGCTCAGGTTTTTCTCGTTCATAATCCTCATGAAATCTCTGCAATTCCCCATCAGAATATTCCTTTGACAGCTTTGCTTGAAATGTATTTTGATCTGCCTTACCCTCTTCTTCTACTGCTGAAGATATTAATTCCCCCCGCTCACTTGGATCTGCTTCCCTATTCATATGCTTTATATTAATGTATTAATTATCTTACATATTAATAATAACTTGATTTGCTAAAAAGTCAACGATATTTTAAAATAGAATATTACCCCCCTTGTCATTCTGAGTCCCACACCTTTTAAAGGTGTGCGGACGAAGAGTCCCCTCCGCCTTTGGCGGTGGAGATCCTTCGGTCATTTCATTCCCTCAGGATGACAACTACAAGCTCAGCCTGCACAACCACGCCATAAGTCATAAAAAAACCACCTGCTTATCCAACAGACGGCCGTCTTAATTACAGGCAATCACGGCCTGAATCAAAGCAACCAAACGCTAGCTCACTGCAGCAATCACATCCATCTAAATGCGCCAGCAGTGCCTTAAGGACTCCCCGAAATCTTCCTGACTTCAATGCCTTTTCAACTTCTGCACATGTCAAAAAGCTAACCTCCTTTAAATTCCTCCAGTATTGAATTAATTTTATATATAAATAATTTCCTGTCAACTATTTCAGTCCAAAAAACTGATTCGCATTCCTGGTAACAGCTTCATTAACCTCATTAAATTCCTTTCCTTTAATTTCTGCAATTTGGTCAATAATATACCTGACAAACCTAGGTTCGTTCCTTTTACCGCGGACTATTTGCGGAGCCAAATACGGCGCGTCGGTTTCCGCCATAATTCTATCTAAAGGCGTTTTTTTAACTACCCTGGTAAGCTCATTAGTTTTGGGATAAGTAATAATGCCAGTAAATGAAATCATTAAACCCATGTCCAGAAATTTTGCCGCTATGTCCCAGTCAGATGAAAAACAGTGAATTACCCCCTTGAAATACTTAAACTCTTTTAGTACTGCCAATATGTCTTTATACGCCTGCCCTGGTTTTTCCCGGCTGTCCCGGCAATGGAGAATATACGGCAAACCAAGCTTCTTAGCCAACTGAAGCTCTTTTAAAAATGTCCATTTCTGCTTATTAATAAATTCCATTTCTGCAATATCCTTCGGTCGATGAAAATAATCAAGGCCGGTCTCCCCTATGGCCACCACATTCTTATGTTCTGCCAATTTTTCGTACGCTTCCTGACTGAAATCCTCCTTCTTAGTTTTAAATGGCATTTCCATTTCATCATAATCCATAGCAAAAAGGTGTATCGGATGCAATCCTACGGCTGCGTAAAGATTGCCCTGATGCTTATCAGCCAACTCAACTGCCCTCTTGCTGGTAGAAAGCTGGGAGCCAACATTAATGACTTTCATGTCGTCATTAACAATTTGCTGAATAATATCTGGTCCATCATCCTTAAAAGCTGAAAAATTCAAATGGGCGTGCGTATCAATCAACATGTCAATTCTTGTCTAGTTTAAAAAATGAAATGGCGTTTTGTGTTGTCTGCGCGGCCACACTGTCTACCGGCACCCCCTTTATTTCAGCAATACGTTTGGCTACATACTCCACACAGGCTGGTTCGTTTCGCTGGCCGCGCAACGGCACCGGCGATAAATAAGGGCAATCCGATTCTATCATCATATGCTCCAAAGGAATCTCTTTTATGGCCATAATTGAATCTCTTGATCGTTCATAAGTGATCATGCCGTTAAATGAAAGCTTAAACCCAATATCAATAAATTGCTCGGCCACATCATAATACCCTTCAAATGAATGCACTACACCGCGCAAATTGACTTTATTTGAATAATCCTTAAGTATGGCTAAAAGTTCCGGATAAGCGTCACGGCAATGTATAACTATAGGCAAGTCCGCTTCAATTGCTAATTCAAGCTGCGCTTTTAAAAGTATTTTTTGATAATCTAAAATGCTCATCTGGCTGGCAATCCTCTCTCCTCTTGCTATCCGATATAAATCAAGCCCGATTTCTCCGATTCCTACTAACTGTTTATAAGATAAAAAACTTTTAATTCTTTTGATTACACGCTTAATTTCAGCTTCCGGATTATCTTTATGCTGGACTAAGGTTACTGCTTCATGCGGATGCATACCAATGACCGCATAAACTTTATCATAAGCCGAAGCGATTTCCAGAGTTGATTTAAAATGGTCTTCATCACAGCCAATATTTATAATACCAGCCAAACCTACTTTAAAAGATCTGGCAATCACCTCTCCCCGGTCATCTGAAAATTCCTCAAAATCCAGGTGAGCATGTGTGTCAATTAAATTCAATGGCATTTTTAATTATTATCGTTATATTACTTTTATTTTAAATACTCCGGGCAGCAACGGAGTCAGGATGGAGGCAATAGTCATCAGCAGCCCGGCAAAGGCCGAATTGGCAATGGCCTGGTCAAGATACGGCGAAAGCTGAAACTGACTAGCTACATAAAGAATTGTGCCCAACACTAAGGTTGCTTCAAAAAAACCAATTAATCCGCCTCCTAACCTGTTTATTGAACTGGCAAAGGGAATGAATTTAATTATTTTAAAACCCTTATCAAACATGTGCACCATATACCCAATTACCCGGCTGACCACCAGGAAAATAATTATAAACGACAAAACCTGGGCTACTGATTCTTTAAGCATAAAAAGCTGTAAAAAGGGCGTAATTTCATTATACAAACTACCGGCCGCAATAACCCCAACAACTACGCCTGCTAAAGCACCCAGTGTATGAATTAAACCAAAATAAAATCCCGCTCCGACAAAACCGAAGAAAAGCAGCAGTAGAATAATATCAAATGTTCCCATAATATTTTATAAAATATTAGATGCGCATAAATAACGGCTCGCCCTTGGTAATTTTTTCTGATTCCAGGCTGCCAACTATTGTGGCTGCAGTAGATGGCATGAATGGACGGATATACACCACCAGCTCCAGCAGGAAACTGGCCAGTTGAGATAAAATCTCATCAAGCTTTTTTCTGTTGCTGGCATCTTTAGCCATTTGCCAGGGTTTATTTTCGTCAATAATTTTATTTGCCTTATCAATAGCCTGCCACATTTCACGCAGAGCCTCATTGAATTTCAAATTCTCAATCAACTCCCTTACTGGCGCTAAGTAAATCGGCGAAGCAACCTGCTGGGGAATTTTTCCATCGCAATACTTTTCCAGCATGTTGAATACGCGGCTGAGCAAATTACCCAGGTTATTGGCTAAATCAGCATTGTATTTTTCTTTAAATAATGAAGCTTTAATATCACCGTCCTGGCTAAAAGGAAACTGGGATAATAATAAATATCTGGTTGCATCCACGCCAAACTGCTCTACCATAGTGTAAGGGTCAATCACATTGCCGATAGACTTGGACATCTTTTGGTTATTGACCGTGAAAAAGCCATGCGAATAAACCTGCTTAGGCACTTCCAGGCCGGAAGCTATCAGTAAGGCTGGCCAGTATATGCAGTGGAACTTTATAATATCGCGGGCCATTAAATGGACATCGGCTGGCCACCATTTTTTAAAATCCTTTTCATTGTCACCATACCCAATAGCAGAAATATAATTCTGCAGAGCCTCAACCCAGACATATGTTTTTTGCTTGGCATCAAACGGCAGAGGAATCCCCCACTCTACTTTTTCCCGCGAGACTGAAAAGTCGTCCAGGCCCTGCTTAAAAAAACCCAGTACTTCGCTTTTCCGACTGTCGGGCCTGATTAATATCTTATCCTTGATAATCAGCCTTTCAACTTCAGGCAGGTATTTTTTTAGCTTAAAAAAGTAATTCTTTTCAGTCAGATTTTCTGGCGGTTTTTTATGGTCCGGGCAATGGCCGTTAACTAATTCTTTTTTTGTAATAAATTTTTCACAGCCAACACAATAAAGGCCTTCGTACTTACCTTCATAAATATCCCCCTGGTCATAAAGTTTCTGAATAAACTTTTTTACCGATTCCTCATGCCTGGCGTCAGTAGTGCGGATAAAATAATCCAGAGAAATATCCAGTTTTTTAAAAATATCTCGGAATAACTGGCTATTCTGGTCAGTAAAGGCTTTTGGCTCTAAACCTGATTCTTTGGCACTCTCTGCCACCTTAGCGCCATGTTCATCCGTACCGGTTAAGAAAAAAACTTCATAATCATTCTGGCGGTAATAGCGCGCTAAAACATCAGCCGCAATGGTAGTATACAAATGACCAATATGAGGCTTATCGTTCACATAATAGATAGGGGTAGTAATGTAGAATTTCTTTGACATATTTTACTATATTGTTTAATGACACCTCTTGCCCCGTATGGACGAATGTAGTGAATCTTATACGGGGTCGTTCACATAATAAATCGGGGTAGTGATATAAAATTTCTTTGCCATAATTTACCTACATTATAGCGCAAACTTTTAACAATATCAATAAAAAACCCCTACCTACGAAGGTAAGGGTTGTTTGCACTCTAAACATACTCCCTGACATAAAGCCAAGGATACGGGGCAGGTATGGCAAGCTTTATGGAAGTCAAAAACATAATCAACACAACCTGCATCAGAATTCCCGCAAGCATCACAAATTGATGCTGGAGTTTGACAATCACAATTTGGGCACTTATCCAATTCTTCGGTTAGCCCTGAACTTGGTGCCATTGCTCCTCCAATATAAAAGAGCCTAATTATTTAATTAGATTAGCTATAGAATAAAAAAAAGTCAAATTTATTTACCAGCCACGGCTACAACAAACTCCCCTTTAATCTCGTCAGTCTTTAGCTTTTCCAAAACATCCTTAGCTGACCCGCGGTAGATGGTTTCAAACTTTTTTGTGAGTTCACGGCCAATAACTATCTGCCTGTTATCATCTAAAACTTCAATTAATGAATTAAGAGTCTTTTCAATGCGATGGACTGACTCATAAAAAATTGTGGTAATTTTTGACTCAGAGATTTGCGCAAAAAGGGTCTGCCGGCCTTTTTTATGCGGTAAAAATCCCAACCATAAAAACTTATCCGTAGGTAGCCCAACCACCGATATAAATGTAGCCAAGGCAGATGGACCGGGTATGGGGATTATTTTAATTTTATCATCAAGTGTTTTTAACACTTCATGAACAAGCAAACCGCCCGGATCAGATATGCCTGGCGTACCTGCATCTGAAACTAAGGCTATTTGCTTACCCTCTTTAAGCAATGAAATAATGTGATTAACTTTTTGTATCTTGGAATGCTGATGATAGCTTATTAAAGGCTTTTTTATCTCATAACGATTCAATAATTTCAGGGAGTGCCGCGTATCTTCGCATACTACAAAATCAGCCTCTTTTAAAACGCGGAGTGCCCGTAAGGTAATATCTTCTAAATTGCCAATGGGCGTAGCAACTATATAAAGTGTACCTGTCATATGTAAATCTTAAGCTTCCAGTTTTTCCTCAGCTCCTTTCACGCCTGATAAAAAGTCTTCAAAAAAAGCTTTAATGATCAGGGCAAGTGGTACGGCCAGGATTATTCCGGCTACGCCAGCCAGCTTAGCACCCATGAGCATGACAATAATTACTACCAATGGATTGAGGCCAACAGTTTTTTCCATCACCTTTGGCACAATCAGATTATTCTCAAGCTGCTGGATAACAACATACCAAATCACTACAAACAGCGCCTTTAGGAAACTGCCGGTAGTGATGGCAATAAAAACCGCCGGAATAGCACCTAAAAACGGTCCTAAATAAGGAATGAACTCTGTTAAACCTGCCCAAATACCCAAAACCAATGCATAAGGTAGGCCGATAATTATTAAACCTATATAAGCCAATACACCAATTATTAGACATAAAATCAACTGGCCCCTTAACCAAAGCCTTAAGCGATCTTGTGACCTATTTAATAGCTGAAAAATATACGGCTGGTATTTATCAGGTGTTATTGAACGGATAAATTTCTTTAGTGCATTTTCTTCCAGCAGCATATAAAAAGTAATCACTACTACGCCAAGCAGGGAGAAAAAGCCTCCAAAAATGCTGGATACCGCGCTGAATATCCCGGCTGTAGCCTGGCCAATGTTTTCCTGTAAACTTTCCAGCGTGCCCTGCAGGCTGTTGAGTAAATTTTGCTGGAGCGAAAACTCCCTAAATGATGAAAAATCGCTGATTACCCGGTTATAATATTCCGGGAAATTTTTTGCAATTTCACCAATCTGGCCAGCCATGGGAGGAATCAACAATACCAGGACAACTGCAAAAGTGCCAAAAAACGCCAGATAGATAAAAAGTGTGGCAACAATCCTGGGCACCTTTCTCTTTTGTAAAGCATTAACCCAGGGATTAAGAGCCGTAGCTAAAATAACTGAAACTACCAGAATCATTATCACGTCCCTGAGCATATATATTACAGCTAAAACCCCCATAATTATTAAAAACTTAATAATGCTGGAGGTTGAAATATTGATATTTATGCTCTTATTTTCCATAGTCATATTATGTTTCTAGTATACCCTATCGTTTAAATCTTTAAAATACTCCTAAAATCAGCTGAATTTTTAAACGGCCCAATAAGAGAAAGATTGATTTTTTTTGTCTTAATAATTTCACGCGCTGCCTGTTTGATTCCGCTTTGGGTTATAGATTCAATTTTCTTAATTTGCTGACTAGGCGTCAATATCCTTTTCCGCAGCAGCTCCTGTTTGGCTAACCAGGAAGCTACATGGTCGCAGGCTTCCAAGTCCAGGATAAACTTGCCTTTTAAAAACTCTTTGGCCTTATGAAGTTCATCTGCAGTTACTCCGTCCTGCCTGACTTTTTTTAATTCGTTCAAGATTTCCTTGATTGCTATTTTCAACCTGAGTTTATCCAGTCCAGCCTGGATCATCAGATGGCCGGTATCCTCGTACACGCTCACTCCAGCGCGGATAAAATAACAAAGCCCTTTTTGCTCGCGGATAGAAGTAAATAAACGTGAACTCATATTGCCGCCTAAAATTACACTCAATAAATATAAAGAGTACAACTGTTTGTCAAAATATGAATAAGCCGGAAAGCCCAGGGCCAACTGAACCTGTTCGGTTTTTTTATTTTTTAATTTAATCTGCGGCTGCTGCTGCCGCACTTTAATTGATTGATACTTTTCCATCTGTCCAGCGACCTTCTGCACGTTAAAATACTTATCAACCAAAGATAAAATTTTACCGTCAATCCGGCCGGCTACGCTTACCAAAATATTATACGGCCGATAATGTTTTTTATAGTAATTAAACAGGTCTTGCCTGGTTACTTTCCTGATAACTTCCTTGGGGCCGGAGATATTCCAGCCTAAAGGGTGGCCACCGTAAACCGTTTCCTCAAACAGGTCTTCCAAAAACATCATGGGGTTGTCTTCGTACATATTAATTTCTTCAATAATTACACCTCGCTCTCTCTCTATCTCCTTGTCCGAAAAAGTAGAATTAAATATCATATCCGATAATATGTCCAGCGCCAGCTGCATATGTTCATGATTTACCTTAATGTAATAGCCTGTATGATCCTTGGAAGTAAAAGCATTGTAATCAGCACCCACGCCGTCCAGCTCCTTTGTAATTGATAAAGCGGTCGGTCTTTTTTTGGTGCCTTTAAACATTAAATGCTCAACAAAATGCGAGGCTCCGTTTATTTTCCTGGTTTCATAACGCGAACCAACCTTAACCAGCACCAAAACCGTCACGGCCTTTGTTTCCTGCAACGGGGATAAAATCACCTTTAATCCATTTTTTAATTTAGTTTTTTTAAACATATCTTGACAATTAATATAATAATAATAAACTATACTAAAAGAACATTAATGCAAGGAGTAACCATGACAGATACTAGAGGGGGTAACTGGTTCAAAAGGCACTGGTTTACAATACTAATATTTATAGTATTAATCGGTTCACTTGCTTTGGCTCAATGGGGTTCACACGGCAATGCCATTAAATCAATCCCCTGGCCCAACTGACATAAACGCCTCCGACTAGTTCGGAGGTTTTCTTATTGCGCCGCCGATTTTAACACCCCGAGCGCAACTCTCGGCGGTTGCGCTCTATTTTTAAATCCACAGTCGCAGGCTCAGAGACCTTCTCCTGTGTTATTCATTAAAATCACACTACTTTAAATGATCACCCAAATAACCAACCAACTTAATCATGTGGATTATTAATTTGTACCATATTATTAATTGACATCAGTTTTGTACATTCATGATCTGCTGAATAAACAGAATTACCGTGGCATGTTGCAATTTCCTTGCCATTAGTATCATAGTAGGTCGAGCCGGTATCAGCCTCAGTAACATCAGAACCAGCTTCGTTCCTACAATCAAAAGTTCTATAAATTCTACCATCTTCCGTATCTGTAGCAAATAAGCGACATGTAGAAAATTTTGAAATCATCATATTATCACTTTCCTTACTACTAGTGATAGTATTGTTTGAATTATTTGACTCTTTATTATACGTCGTATACCAAATTAAAATACCGGCTATTATGATAATTACTACAATAATTAACCATGTAAGTTTTTTCATATTTTTTATAACAAATTTGATAAATAATTTACTAACTCTTTTATTTCAACCCTTTCCTGTTTCATAGTATCCCTATCCCTGACCGTAACTTTGTTATCTTCATTACTATCAAAATCATAAGTTACGCAATATGGCGTGCCAATCTCATCCTGCCGGCGATAGCGTCGGCCGATTGAAGCTACCTCGTCATAGGTGACCATCCAGTGTTTTTGTAATTTACAAAATAATTCTTTTGCTGGTTTACTAACCTCATCTTTTTTTGACAAGGGCAACACAGCTACCTTATACGGCGCTAAGTCTTTATGTAAACGTAAAACTACTTCCTGCTCTTTATTACTCTCTGTTGTAGTAGTACGACCGCCTTTAACTTCTTCATATGCTTCAAGTAAAAATGCTAAGGCTGCACGGTCAACACCGGCTGATGTTTCTATTACATATGGTATATACTTTTGTTTACTTTCTTCATCGCGGTATTCCAGCCCATGAGCTTTTAAATCGTAATCCGTACGATTATGAATCCCCTCTAATTCTTTTTTTCCAAACGGAAAATCGTATTCAATATCAACGGCGTATTTAGCGTAATGAGCCAGCTCATCTTTTTTCTGTTCATACTGATGCAAATTCTCTTTCTTAATGCCAAGATCCTGGTACCACTGAAACCGCGCTTCCAGCCATTGCTTAAACCACTTGTCATCATCTTTGGGATTGATAAAAAACTCCATCTCCATTTGCTCAAACTCCCGCGAACGAAAAATAAAATTACCAGGCGTTATCTCATTGCGGAAAGCCTTGCCAATTTGGGCAATGCCAAAAGGCAATTTTAATCGCATAGCCTGGCGTACTGTATCAAAATTAACAAAAATATTTTGTGCAGTTTCGGGTCTTAAGTAAGCTGCAGACGCAGAATCTTCCACCGGACCAATAAATGTCTTGAGCATGGTGTTAAACTGCCTGGCTTCAGTTAAATCACCTTCACAATCAGGGCAAGTAATATCTTTTATTTCATCTTTTTTAAAACGATAGTGGCATTTTTTACATTCCACTAACTCATCATGAAAACCCTCAACATGCCCGGATTTTTCCCACACCGTTGGATTGGTAATAATTGTAGAATCTAAGCCTACTACATCATCACGTTCCTGGACAAACTTTTTCCACCAGGCTTTTTTAATATTATTTTTCAATTCAACGCCAAGAGGGCCGAAGTCCCAAAATCCCTGCAGTCCGCCGTATTTCTCCCCAGACTGAAAAATAAAACCCCTGCGTTTGCAGAGTGAAATCAATTTTTCCATTTTAGTACTTTCGGTCATAAACTTGTGTTTATTATAGCTATTTTCTAGGTAATAATCAACAATTAATAACGCATTGACAAAACAACAAAAAAACAAATATACTATCAATATAAGGAAAAATCTATGAAAAAATATCTTTGGCAAATTATTGGTAGTATAAGCATACTAATTTTAGGTTTTAGCCAGTTGGTCAAGCATGCTAACGCTGCTATTGGATTTGACAACGAAGGCAATATTAAAAAGGCCACCAATCTGACTGATAAAAGCCCAAAAGACATTACTATTCAGACTATCCAGTGGGCTTTGGGTTTCCTGGGACTAGTTGCAGTAGTTTTAATCCTATATGGCGGAATAACCTGGATGACTTCAGCAGGTAATGAGGAAAAAGTAAAAAAAGCCAAGGACATCTTGAAAATGGCCGTTATCGGGATGATAGTTGTTCTGTTAGCCTGGGCTTTGGTAACTTTTGTTTTCACTACTATTCAACAATAAAAAATAACAAAAAGCTGTTCACTGAGTAATTCACCTATAATGAATGATGAACGGTTTTTTTATAAGGACGGTGCCTGCCTGACACTGATTACACCGCCGGGCTCTAATACAGCTACGTCACGACGATTCAGCTTTCCCTGCAATAAATAATTAGCCAGTGCATTGTCTACCCTATCCTGGATAGCCCGCCTTAATGGCCGTGCTCCGTAAATCGGATCATAGCCTGCTTGGGCTAATTCTTCTTTAGCCTGCGTGGTGGCTTCTAACTTAATACCTTTTACTTCTAAACGCGCCGCTACCTGCTTTAGCATCAAATCAACAATCTGAACAATATGATCAAATGACAGTGGCCTGAAAACGACAATATTATCAAAACGGTTCAGGAACTCCGGCCGAAAATACGGTTTTAATGCTTCTTCAATTAATTCCTCTTTTATCTTATTTAGTGCTACGTTCTGTTTTATCCGATCCTGAATCATACTTGTACCGGCATTGGATGTGGCGATCAGAATTACATTGGTAAAATCAATTGTTCTGCCCATGGTATCTGTCAGCCGGCCGTCATCCATAACCTGCAGGTATATGTTTAATATATCAGGATGGGCTTTTTCAATCTCATCTAATAATAATAAAGAAAAAGGGTGCGATCTAACCGCTTCTGTCAGGAAACCTCCCTGGCCTGCCCCGGAATAACCCGGCGGCGCGCCAATTAACCGGTTAATGGAAGATTTTTCCTGGTACTCTGACATATCCAGGCGGATCATGTTTGTTTCAGAGCCAAAATATACTTCAGCCACGGTCTTGGCTAATTCAGTCTTACCTACGCCGGTTGGGCCAAGGAATAACAAATTTACTATCGGCCGGCGGATATCCCGCAACTCAGCCCTGGCCCTACGCAAAGCCGTAGATACGGCTATCACAGCTTCTTCCTGATTTACCATGCGTTCATGAATGCGCTGTTCTAAATTCAACAGTTTAGTGGTCTCTTTTTCAGTAATCTTGGTGATGGGAACATTGGTTTTACTGGATAAAACTTCTGCTACATCCTCTCCTGTAACTATACCGTTTTTCCCTCTTTTTTTGCGCGCATAAACACCAACTTCTTCTAAAATAGAAATGGCTTTTTCAGGCAAATAACGCTCATGGATATATCGTTCAGTTAATTTTACGGTTCTGGCAATGGCATCATATGAAAAATAAATTTGATTTTTTACTTCTATAGATCCGGCCTTACCTTCTAATATCCTGATTGCTCCATTTGTATCTGGTTCATTTACCTTGACCTTCTGGTAAACCGACATTAAGGCAGTACTTTTTTCTATATAACGACGGAAATCAGCCGGTGTAGTTGTAGCAATAGAAAAAAATAATCTCTTTTGCAGAGCGTTGGCTAATATCTCAGCAATGTCGAGATTTTCAGCACCTTCTGTTGAAACACCTACCATATTCTGAATATTATCAATATATACTATGATATTTCCAGAACGTGTTATTTCATTAATTATCTGTAATAATACTCCTTCCAGCTCGCCTTGCCGGCCAGCTGCACCAACTAGCGAAGCAACTGATAAACTAACCAGGCGCTTGTCCTGTAAAACTGGCGGAACTTCTTCTGAAGCCATCAACTCTGCAATACCTTCAATAATGCTTGTTTTGCCTACCCCCGGATTACCGGATAAAATCACGTTCTTACCACCTTCCATTATCCTCAGAGTTTCTTCAATTTCCCTATCGCGTCCAATACATGGTGGCAGTAATCCACTCCTGGCCAGACTGGTCATGTCATGGCTGAACCTGTCCAGCAAAGGTGTGGCCTGGGCAGTCATGGACTTATTCATGACACCTTTAGATTTATAAATTGCCTTGCCGCGCCACTTGCGCCATTTTTCAGAAAAACGATGCTGTATATTCAACCACTCTACTACATTAATTACTTCCTCCAGTTCAACTTCCAAATCATACAAAATCTCACGCGATAAATCGTCAACCTGTATAGTTGCCACTATAAGCTGAGGTACGTCTACCCTCTCTCGCCTGGCATAATAACCATCAGCATATGAATGGAGCAGCACCTTTTTAAACGATTCTGACAACTCGGTCTTCCCCTTTACTCTTGGAACTTTAAATAAGCTTCGCGTAATTTTATC
>JAHIVO010000024.1 GCA_018816445.1 Patescibacteria group bacterium | reverse complement strand
TAAGACTAGATCCAGCCCCGGTTTTATTTCACCGTTTTTGGGTGGAAAGCGCATCATCGCAACAAGCAGGGGCCAACCCGAGAAAGGGAGGAAAGTTGGACAATTCAGCAGGGGAGATACCGAATTGAACGTGTGAAGAAAAAGCTAAATCGCTTTTTCTTCTAGCGATGTGAGTTATAAGCAATATCCAAAGAACGCGTCCCCTTATCCCTGGCCATGGGAACAGGACAGGCCAAATCCAGTCTTAATTTTTGTTTAAAGTGCAGTGGTAAATTAGCATATTGAAATTCTATTGTCAATTTAAAAACACCCGTAAGTAATTCAGGGCATTTTTTTAAAATATCTGTTATTTTGATTCAGTTGGTTTGTCCGCTGGTTTAGCTGGAGTTTCAATTTTATTTTCGGCTTTTGGTTTATCCGAATCAGAATTTTTTTCTTCCGCTTTAGGCTCTGCTTTCGGTTCAGCTGGCTTTTCTTCAGGTTTATCGTCTTTTTTGGGTTCTTCTTTCTTTTTCTTAATATTGGCAACCTGTAATTTTTCTCCTTCAATAATTTTTTGATCAATTAAAAGATTGTGCACCACGCCGGAAGTTTGAGCACCCTTAGAAAGCCAGTACTTGATGCGTTCAGCTTTTAATTCAACCTTATTGGTATGTGGATCATACCGGCCGAGCAATTCTAAATAATCCCCCTTGGTATCTTTTTGCTTTTCCGAGATGATAACCCGGTAAAGGGGATGCTTTTTCTTTCCAAATCTTGATAGTCTTATGGTTAGCATAATTAAGGTATATGTTAGTCTATTTATGTTTTTTTGTCAATAATTTAGTAAATCGTAATAGGTAATTCGTAATTTGTAGGATATATGAATAATGAAAAGTACTACATTTTACGTTTTACGGATTACCTATTACTTATTATTAGCAATCACTTTTTCTGCCTCTTTCATATCTACTGACAATAGTTTAGAAACTCCGTCATCACCCATAGTTACACCGTATAAAGTGTGGGCCTTATCCATGGTAGCTCGGTTGTGGGTAACCACTACAAACTGTGCTTTTTTTGCTAATTTATCTAAAATTGCAGCAAAACGGATGGAATTAGATTCATCCAGGGCAGCGTCCACTTCGTCCAGAATAACAAACGGCGAAGGATTATTGTGAATAATAGCGCAGATAAGGGCTATCGAAGTTAAGGCCCTTTCACCGCCGGACAGCATGGCAATGCCGCGCAGGCGCTTGCCGGGTGGAGTGGCATGGATGTCAATACCAGTAATAACTTTTTCACCTGTACCTTTTAATTTTGGTTTTGGCTCTGGCAGGCTGGCCTCTTTTTCTTCTTCGTCAGCATCTTCATCTTCATCCTCATTTTCTTCAAGAGCTTTTTTTTCTTCTTTAACCATACTTAAGGAGGCATTGCCGCCATTAAACAGCATTTTAAAATATTCGGTAAAGTGCTCGTTGATCTGCTGGAAAGAACGGTCAAATTGTTTTTTTATGGTTTCTTCCAAATTGGCAATGGCTTTTTCTAGGTCTTCCATGGCTTTATTAAGGTCATTGCTCTGAGTGGTCAGGAAATCATAGCGTTCTTTGGTTTCGTTGTATTCCTCTGCAACCTGGGGATCAATGCCGCCTATAAGCTCCAGTTGCCTTTTAAATTTCTGGATTTCCTGGAACAGTTCTGGTTTAGCGGCTGGTGGCTGGTTTACTTCATATATTTTTTTTCTTTCCTCATCATTCATTTCATCAATCATTTCTTTTTCCAGGTCTTCCTGCCGGGTTTCCAGTTTGGCTAGTTCAACTTTAATGGCATTCAAATTATTAGATAGGCTATTTAATTCTTCCTGTTTTTTTGAAAATTTGTTCTGCAAAGCGAAGACCTCTTCTTTTTTATCCTGTTCTGCCTGATTAAAGCCGCTGATCTTGTCATTAATTTGTTTTAATCTTTCCTCTGCCTGTTTGATTTTTTCCTGCAGCTGCTTTTCTTCTTCAGCAATGTCTGAAGCTAGGTCAGCCGGTGATTTATCTGACTTAGCGCGTTCAAGTTCTTTGGTAATTTTCTGGAATTCTTCCTGGGCCTGGTCAGCTTGAATCTGGTGGGTTGATTGCTGCTGTTCTTCCAGCCGTACTTTTATATTAAGTTCATTAATAATATTAATGAACTCATCTTTTTTAGTCAGCAGTTTAGTTATCTGGTCCTGAATACTAATGACTTCATGGGGATTGCCGGTGCCGGATTCACGCAGCTGGTGGGTTAATTGTGACAGTCTGGTGGTTAAAGCTTTAGCTTCGGCTTTGACGATCTGCAGTTCTTCAGGCGTTTGCACAGACTCAATTTTTTCCAGCAGTTCTTTTTGCTGGTTATAAATGCTGGCTACTTTATCCGCCACCTCGGGTACAGTAATAACCTTTTTATTATTTAACTCGTTTTTAGCGGCCGCTAGTTTGTTATTCAATTTCTGGTGCTGCTGGTTTATCTGCTGTAGCTCTTTATCCTTTTCAGACAGCTGTTCGGAATATTTACCAGTCGCTTCTTTATATTGGTTAATTGATTGCCGCAGGTTATTAATATGATTTTTTAATTGGTCACGTCGCCTTTCCAGCCAGACCAAATCTAGCTCACCCGCTTGTTCGCGGTCAAGTTCTAATTTACCTTTTAAAACAGTGTGTTCTTTTAGCAGGCCGTTTTTTTCTTCCTGCATGCGGTTGTATTCCTGCTGCAAGTTCTGGAATGTATCCTGGCGGGATTCACCCAGGGCCAGCTGTTTCATTTCATCCTGCAGGGCTACGGTTTCATCTGAAACTTTTTTCCTTTTTTCTTCAGCTGATTGGAAATTAATTTCCTCGGCTTCATGCTTTTTTTTCAGATCATGCCACAGACCGGCGTAGTAGCTATGTTGAATTTGTTTAAGCTCCTTAGTAACTTCTTCTTTCCTTTCCAGGCGCTTAACCTGCCTGGTTAATGAACGCAGGCGCGGTTCTATTTCCTGGATCAGCAGTTCAGCCTGCTTCAGGTTTTCTTTGGTCAGTGACATCTTATTCTCCGCTTGCTCCTTTTTGATCTGGAATTGCCTGACTCCGGCTGCTTCATCAAAGAATTCTTTTCTCTGGGTGGGAGTGGCGGACAAGAACTGATCAACCATGCCCTGGCTGATAATACTATAGGATCGTTGGCCAAAGTTTGACTTGGCCAGCAGCATGAGAATATCCTGCAGTCTAACCCTGGTTTTATTGATAAAATACTCACCTTCGCCATCACGATATACCTTTCGGGAAATGACGATTTCAGGATAATCCACTGGAGCCTTATGGTCCTCATTGTTCAAATGCAGGTCAACCTGGCAATAGCCCAGCCGGGTTTTTTTGTCTGAGCCGGCAAAAATAACATCCCCGGATTTCTTTCCGCGGAGTGTTTTTAAGCTTTGTTCGCCCAGGACCCAGCGTACAGCATCAGCAATATTAGATTTGCCTGAGCCATTAGGCCCGACTACTGCTGTTACGCCCGGCGTGAATTCTAAGCTGGTTTTGTTTGCAAATGATTTAAAACCTTGAATATTGAGTTTTTGGAGATACATTGAAATTAAAAAATAAAACAGGAGTTAGATTCCCTCTATGGCGAATATTATAGCATTTTTAATGGGGTTTGCCAATAAAGCTTCTCGAAGCAAAGCCTCGAGGTATCAAGCGAAATTCTCCGAAGCCATCCAAACTCTCCTTTGCCAAGGCTTCGGAGAGTTCTCCTCGCCTTCATCTCAGCAGTCCGGTCTTCGCAGGCGGTGCTGCTGGGCGGTGATGACCAAGCTTGGGAGTATTCGGCGAAGGAGAATAAAAAAAAGCGGCTCACGTGTCCTATGTGAATGCCGCTTTTACATTAACCACGATGGGTAATTCCTCAAGAGAACCATTTGACTGCCCCGCTGACTAGAAAAACGAGGTTGATGAAGAGCAAGAGACCGATCTGATAGTTTAGGATCCTATGACTGGGACTGCGGTAAGCAATGCGGGATTTGTCAGGAGCTGTCGTATATAAACTACCTATTATCCCCATTTCCCTTAGCAATAGAAATCCTACTGGCACTAAGAGTGCTAAGGAGATGTAAATCAATTGGCAGCAAGTCACGGTTACCACCTCCTCTCAGCTGCAAGTTTCTTGGCTGCTGCGTATTTTTCTGGAGTATTCCAGCCTCTTTTACGGGCATATTCCCTAGCTCTATCAATAGCTCCAGGATCATTCCAGCCTCGATCAACCGCTATTTTTCTAGCCCATTCAATGTCAGAAAAGTCAGGCTTGGTTTGTTCGGGTTCTTTGGAACCGAATTTCATATAGCCGAGTCCAATGATGGCTATTAAGCTGACTACTGGCAGGGCGATAGCAGAGCCAGGGTTGGCTGCGATCTTTTCAAGGAAAAAGTCCATAATCCCCCCATGGATTAAAAGGTGCTTGTTATTAGCAATTGATAATAGATTATTTATAATAATTTGTCAAGTCTATTTAAATAAAAAAACCAGCTGCAGGTAGTACAGCTGGCAAAGTTTGCGGGCGGATTTGTTCAAAAGAAGTTAACTCCTGCCTGGACAATCCTTTGCGTAAAGGGGTTAATAAATGTCCATCCGGTTGGGCCGTGTTTGATGTTGGTCAAAGAGTTATCTCCGTAAGTGATGATTTTTTCTTCACCACTTAAAGTAGTAGTAAAAGAGCACAGGAAGAACAGCAACAAACACAGTAGTATGATTGTAATAATCGTCCCTACCTTAGGAATTGCCATGCCGGTACAGATCAGCAGTCCGTAGATGCTGACAGTAAAGAGCGGCAGGAATTGTGCAACGCCGAACCAAAAACTGCCAAAGGGCGCTTGACCTGATTTTATCTGCAGAAAAACTGAGATAGCTGTCAGGACAAGGAAAGTGCAAAATAACACCAAGGCAAGCTTTTTGTCTTTTTGGCCAGCCTCGTTAAATAGCAGTAGGTTTAGCATGGTTGCCTCCTGATTTTGTGCCTACTTTAATGAGCTTTTCGGTTAAGTTTAGCGCGAAAGGATTTTTTGTCAATTTTTTGTAAGCCAGACCCTTTGATAATAATGTGCATTCATGCTATCATAAAACGTCATAGTTTTTTCAATAATTAAGGAGGTTTAAAATTGGAGAAAAAAATCTATGGACACTTTGAAAAAAGGCAGGCAGTAAAGGTGCTGTTAGAACAGGGCAAATTATCAAAAGCGGATATTGCCAAACGGGTAGGTTGTAGCAAGTGGCTAGTTTATGATGTTAGCCGCGAGCTAAATCCAGTAGACCAAGATAAAGTTGTTGAAGAATATGTAACCACCCTAGATCACGAAGGTCAGAAATATGTCAGCCGCCAGTGGCTGGTAACTCATCTTGGTTTAACACCTTCGACGATTTCCCGTCACTTGCAGCAGAAGAAAATTACTTTTATTGAAAGAATTCGTCTGCCGTATAAGGTGCCAGCTCGGTTCTTTCTGCTGGAAGAGATTTGGAAAAAACTACCCAAGTGGAAACTACGATATGAAGAGAATTCCAAAAATTCTTTTCGTAACCAGAGTACTGACCGGCATTTGTTCCGTGATATTTCTGATGCGCAATATCATCTGCTTTGCAGCTTGATGGAGTGGTGGATAGCCAAGCTTTATTGGCCGTCAGCCGAAGATTTGCTGACTCTGCCAGTGATTCAGAGTTTTTTCCACCAGGCAGAGGATATCCGTCATCATTTGCGTGAATTGCAGTCCAGGGGATACCTGACCCGCCTAGGTCCCCAGGTTTCCCGGGGCGCCCGTTCATTAAACCGTGCTTTCCAGATCCATCGTGGCCCGAAGAATCTGACTACCCTACTGGTTCACTGTCCCAAATGCCGTGTTCCATACCGCATTGCCCAGCCTTTTTTTGTGCCAAAAACCAAAACGCCGAAGTAAAAAATTATTACCCGGCGTTTTTTTAATAAAAAAAAGACCCCCGGTCGGATAAATCCGAAAGAGGTCTTTGCCTGTTTAGCTTTGGTTTAGGAAACTAATCAAACTTGAAAAGATCAAACGTCCATCAGTAGAGCAGTGCCACTCCTCAACTGCTCTTTCTGGATGGGGCATGAGCCCGAAGATCAAACCTGTTTCATCAGTGATGCCAGCTATTCCTTCAGGGGATCCATTGGGATTGCCAGGATAATCACCGGTAGCTTCTTCCTGTTCGTCAATATAGTAACAAGCAGGAATAATGCCATCTGATCGGGATAGTCGGCCTTCAGCATGAGCTACTGGAATTGGCATAACCAAGGTTCTATCAGCTAGACCTTGTGTCCAGATACAGCCGGATTGTGGGAATTTGAGCCTGACTTTTCTGCTCTCAAAGCGGGCAGAAAGGTTCTGCAGGAGAGCCAGGCTGCGCACGCCCAATTCCCGGTTTGGCAGTAGTCCAGTTTCTGACAGGATCTGAAAGCCATTGCATATTCCGGCAATGGGAGCATTTCTATCCAGCAGGATTTGGATTTGTTCACGCAAGCGGGCGATTAAATGTACGCCAGCTACGCGTCCTGCGGCGATATGGTCGCCCCAGGAAAATCCGCCGGGAATAATCAGTGACTGGTAGTCAACGATTTTCTGAACACCTTCAAGCAGATACCTGATTAACAGAATTTCAGCCTGACCGCCAGCTTGTTCTACTGCATAGGCAGTTTCCTCATGGCAGTTAGTGCCTGGGGTGGTCAGAATAGCGATTTTTGGTTTGCTAATCATAATACCACCTCCTTAAAGGTTTGCTGCCAGGCTGTAGTTAATTCAGCCAGCGAAGCCCAGGCCAGGGGTGAACGGCGGTTAGTAAAGGTCAAGAATTGATCATTAGTAACTTGTCCGATTTCCCGCCACGGCAGATCACCGAAAAGTTCTTGAGTGTCAGCTTTATGGCTGATCTCAACCAGTATGGTGCCGATATGTTCACCAAATAGATTGCCATCAAGGCGGCCGTCTGAGATATCACTTAGGTTAACTAGCGCGCCATTGCTGCTGCCTAAAGCCATTTCAAATAAGCGCATGAAAAGGCCACCCTCAGCAATAGCACTAGCTGAAAGTATGTCCTGATGTTGGTGAATAGCATGATAGCCCTGCCATAACGGCAATAAGATTGTTGCCCAGTCAGGACCATAGTCAGGAGTATTGTCACCACGTTGGCCATGGCAATCCAGGTAAACTGAACCACCAAGGTTATTCGCGTTTACCTGACCCAGCAGGATGAGCCTGCTGCCAGGCTGTTTGAACGGCTTAGTAATAAGTTGTCGCACGTCAGGCACTCGGCCAAGGGTGGCGCAGACAAAGGTGTTAGGTACATCAACCATTGTCCCGTCCGCACAGGCAAAGGTTCCTGAACTGGAGTCTTTGCCTGAAACAAATGGTATGCCCAAGGTCACAGAAAAATCAATGAATGATTCAACCATAGCTTTCAAATCCCAGGCAATCTCTGGAGTTAGTGAGGGAGTATAGACATTATCGCAAAGCACCATTTCCAGCGGGCTCACTCCAAGAACTACCGCCTTGGTAATTGCTTCCACCATCATTAAGCGACCCAGTGCTGCAGGATCAATTTCACCGAAAAATGTATTGAAAGCCGCAGTAAAGATAGCCCCGTAAGGATGGCCCCTTAAGGGTGCGGAAGCGAAAACATTAGTAGGCATGTTGCCGTTAATGCCGGCAAAAGGTCCGATAGCAGTACGACCTTGGACAGTGGTGTCAAACTGGAAGCCAGCTGGAGATTGGTCAGAGCAATGGAAATGGGAAACAACCTGGAGCATGGCTCGTTTCCAGGCATCATGATCACTTGGTGTAATTACTGTTGCCGGAGTCAGATTCCTTTTCGGCTCTCTGATCTCAATCGGATCAACAGGACAGCTGTTCCACAGGAAGTCCATACTCAGATCAACCACTTTTTGGCCGTGGTGGTAAACTACAAAGCGGCCAGTATTAGTGATTTGACCCAATTGAGTTGTCTCAACATTGTGCTTGCGCAGGATTTCTTCAGCTAAGTCAACTTTGTCAGGCGGTACAATAATGAGCATGCGCTCCTGTGATTCTGAAAGCAGAATTTCCCGACCAGATAAACTGATGTCTTTCAAGAGTACGCGTTCCAGGTAGATTACTGCGCCGGATTTTTTTGCACTTTCACCTGCTGCACAGGAAATGCCGCCAGCACCAAGATCAGTGATATGACGAATACAGTCGCCATCTCGCAGTTCAGGAGTAGCCGTCATGATGTTGCGTTCAACAATAGGATGGCCTATTTGTACTGCAGCAGCATCCCTTACCATGGTATGAGAACTCATGCCAGAGGAACTGACTGTAGCACCGTGAATACCATCGCGGCCGGTGCGTCCGCCAATCAGCAGAATGATATCGCCATTTTGCGGATCGTCCTTAAGCGCGTATTTCTCTGGAATAATACCAATTGCATGACCCAGAGCAAAGCACTTAGGATAATGAGAATGAAGCCGATACATAGGCAGCATCATAGGAATGCCCATTGGATTACAGTAGTCAGCCGTGCCTCGGATGGATTCCAGCAGGATGATCATAGGATGCAGAGCTCCTGGCGGAACTTGTTCAGCAGAAATACGGGGGTCCATAATGCCCATGATAGTAGTACTGCCAATAGGATAAGCACCCCCACCAAAACCAAGTATATCGCGGAGAATTCCACCGTGCTTGGTCATGATACCGCCATATGTAGCCGTAGCTGACGGGAAACAGTGTGTTTCACCCTTGATGCAAATGACCCAACCATCGTAGAAAAGCATTCCACCAGCATTGTCGCCAAAAGCTGATTTCACCAATGGATGGTTGATTTGCTGAGTAGCTGCGTGGAGTCTTTTCATCAAACCAAGGCGTCGCCAGGTAAGATGTTCGCAATGGTCACAGTGAGTTTGAATGTAGATTTCATGTTCACAGTCTGTGAAAGGCCGTCCCTGGTTAGCTTCTTCAGCTTGGAGCGCTTTCATCTGTGATAGTGGGGCAAGCCAGCGCATTTTTTCACTTAGTTGTATTAGTGCAGTGTCGCCTAATCCAATTAGTGAAATGTTTTGTACCGGATTTGGCTGGCCGGTCGGCTGCAGAGTATCCCATTGCATGCCCGGTTCAATAATCCGTTGAACAACAGGATTAAACAGATAGGCCTGCGCTATGGCTAAGGCTTGTGAAGGGTCTACGCCTGTGAGTTGATACCTAAAGCCTAAGCGTGCCCATTCTAATTCTGTAACCCCTAGCGCACTTGCGCCGTCAAGGATGGAAATGGTTTCCGGATCAACCACTGCTGGTTGATATCCAACTTCAATGATTGGACCTGAACTATCTGCGAGTTGAGATAAAGCTGATCCAGTTTCATAAAGCGGATTAACCAGAAGCGGTTTTAGTTCATCGGGATCGACGTCTCCTTCCAAACAAAATACCCGTTCAATAGTAAGTCCAGTGAGATCGGAGTAGCCCAGTTTTTGCAGTCTCCTTAATAGAGCTGCAGCAGCCGGGTCATCAGCTCGCTGAACATGCAAGGCAGAGATAGGCATCTCTTCCTCCTTTGTATTTAGTTTTCAAATTACTTTCAATTTAAGTGACGGTCTTATATCTTAGCAAAATGGCATATTTTTAGCAATAAAAATAATGCACGCTACAAGCGTAGGTGGAGTTTTTTGCAAAGCTAAAGCTTTGCGTTCCGAAAACAGGTTAGGTTATTACTTCCCCAACAAATAAAGTATCGCCGCTTTTTGGGCGTGCAGGCGGTTTTCTGCCTGGTCAAAAATGACAGAGTTAGGATGGTCAACTGCGTCCCTGGTTATTTCATAACCAATATGGCAGGGCATGCAGTGCATAATTTTAGCTTGCGGGGCGAATTTATTTATCATGTCTGCATTAATTTGATAAGGTTTGAATAGTTTAATGCGCTCGTCATATTCATTTTTAAATTCAGGATTCACTTGGCCATCTTTATAAAATTCCATATCCAGCCAGGTATCAGTGTGTATAAAGTCAGCGTCTTTTACTGCCTCAGCTAAATCAGACGTTTTATGGACATGGCCAGTATCTTCGGCAATTTTATTTAATTCTTCGTCCACGCTGATTTCGTGGACTTTTGGCGAGGCTACATAAACATCAATGCCCAGTTTAGCGCAAGCCAGTTTTAGAGTGTTAAGTACGTTATTTTCTATACTAAGCCAAGCAATTTTTTTTATTTTTTCGAGACCACCAGCGTGTTCAGCCATGGTTAATAAGTCCCCTAAGGTTTGGCAGGGATGATATTTTTCTGAACAAGCGTCAATAACCGGCACCATGTTTTGATCAGCGGCAATTTGTACATCAGCAAATTTAACTGCACGGAACATAAGAATATCCGCATACCGCATAACTGCTTTAATCTCATCCTTAAAATCAGTTAAAGCAAATTGGGTAGTTTTTTGATCTACAAATATGGCGTGTCCGCCCAACTGGGTCATACCGGCTTCAAAAGAAAGGCGCGTGCGGGTGGAGCCTTTTTGGAAAAGCATGATCATAGTTTTATTTTTCAGCACCTCACCATAGTGTGCTTGATTTTTTTTAATATCAATAGCTTTGTGAATGATCTGCTTAATATCGTCAGCAGAATAGTCTTTTAAGTGGAGTAGATGTTTCATTTTAGTTTAAGATTAATTATTATTTTTAGTTATATTCATTCCAGCTTTTTATAGTTAATTGATTTAAGCTCTTCTTGCATATGGCGTCAACAGTGGCTTTTGCAAGTCTAGTATTGGTAAGCAGCGGAACGTTAAAATCCACAGCAGTCCTCCTAATTATATAATCGTTAGATAATTCTTCCTCTTCATAATTTTTAGGGATATTTATTACCAAATCAATTTTTTTCTCCTTAATATAGCTTTTTGTATTTGGTTCTTTTTTCTCATTGGGCCAGAAAAGTATTTTTGAGTTTACCCCATTGCGTTTCAGGAATTGTGCAGTACCTCGAGTAGCATAAAGAGTGTATTTTTGTCTTTCCAATTCCCTAATACTGTCTAAAAGCTCTGCTTTTGATTCTACGGGGCCGGTTGAAAGCAGGATGTTTTTTTTGGGAAAGCGCCAGCCGACAGATATCATTGATTTAAGCAGAGCTTCATGAAAATCATCTCCTAAGCAAGCTACTTCTCCGGTTGAGGCCATTTCTACTCCGAGGATAGGGTCAGCACCCTGCAATCTAGTGAATGAGAACTGCGGTGCTTTGACACTGACATAATCAAGCTCAAACAGCGACTTGTTGGATTTTTTTACCTTTTCGCCGAGCATGACCCTGGTGGCTAATTCAATAAAGTTTACTTTTAGCACTTTTGACACGAATGGAAAACTCCTGGAAGCGCGTAAATTGCATTCAATTACCTTGATGTCATTTTCTTTGGCTAAAAATTGGATATTAAATGGGCCGGAGATTTTTAATCGGCTGGCAATCTGGCGCGTAATTTTTTTTATCCTTCTGACTGTTTCCAAATAGGTTTTTTGGGGAGGGAATACTATGGTAGCGTCGCCGCTGTGAACCCCGGCGTGCTCCACGTGTTCACTTAGAGCGTAACATAATATTTTTCCATTCCGGGCAACAGCATCTATTTCAATTTCCTTGGCTCCAATAATAAATTTTGAAACTACTACTGGGTATTTTTTTGAAATATTAACCGCCATTTTCAGAAAAAAATTCAATTGTGATGGATCAGTTACCACATGCATGGCCGCACCGCTTAATACATAGGAGGGGCGGATCAATACGGGATAACCAACGTCATTGGCAAATTTATGTATTTCATTCAGATTTGATAATTCTTTCCATTCAGGCTGGTCAACTGCCAGCTCGTCAAGCAGTTTAGAAAATTTATGCCTATCTTCCGCGTTATCTATGGAAACAGGTGAAGTGCCTAAAATTTTAACTTTTTGGTTATAGAGCTTAATAGCCAGGTTATTGGGTATTTGGCCGCCCATGGATACAATAACGCCCTGGGGTTTTTCCAGTTCATAAATATCCAATACCCGTTCAAAAGTTAGTTCATCAAAAAACAGCTTATCACATATATCATAGTCAGTGCTAACAGTTTCTGGATTATAATTGATCATGACTGTTTTATAGCCTTTTTTGGCTAAAGCTAAGACGGCATTGACACAGCACCAATCAAATTCAACACTGCTGCCGATCCGATACGCCCCACTGCCCAATACTATGACTGGCTTGTCCTGTTTTTTAAATTCAATATCATGTTCCTGGGCGTCGTAGGTTAGGTAAAGATAGTTTGTTTTAGCCGGATATTCTGCAGCTAGCGTGTCTATTTGCTTAACAAATGGCAGCACAGCCAATTTTTTTCTAACTGCCCTTACTTTTAGCAATTTTCTATCCATACTTCCTTTTTCATCCTTTAATACGGATCTGGCTATTTGAAAGTCAGAAAATCCTTGTTGTTTAGCCCTTAGCAACAGCGCCTTAGGTATTTTTTGAATCAGATTAATTTTTTTAAGCTCTTTTTCGGTATCGATAATATTTTTTAATTTAAACAAGAACCACTTGTCAATTTTTGTCAGATTGGATATTTTTTCCACGGAAAATCCCCGCTTAAACGCCTGTTCAATAGCAAATATTCTTCTGTCAGTTGGATTTGTTAACTCTTTTTCTATACTATGGTTTAAGTTAATACTGTTATTCCCAACAAAGCCATGCATGCCTAGGCCCACCATGCGCAGCGCTTTTTGGATTACTTCTTCAAAGTTTCTGCCAATGGCCATTACTTCGCCAACGCTTTTCATACTGCTGCCGATTTCTTGAGCCACAAGTTTAAATTTTCCCAAATCCCACCGTGGTATTTTGCATACAATATAGTCAAGAGCAGGCTCAAAACAGGCGGTAGTACTTTTTGTTACGGAATTTTTTAACTCCGACAGACTATAGCCTAAGCCGAGTTTAGCCGCAATAAAAGCCAGGGGGTAGCCGGTTGCTTTGCTGGCCAGGGCGCTTGATCTTGACAGCCTGGCATTAACTTCTATGACCCGGTAGTCTTCTGAAGTAGGGTCAAGCGTAAATTGGATATTGCATTCTCCAATAATACCAAGGTGTTTAATAACTTTGATTGAGAGATGCCTAAGCTTGTGGTATTCTTTGTTGTTCAATGTCTGTGATGGCGCCACAACAATACTTTCGCCTGTATGTATGCCTAAAGGATCAAAGTTTTCCATATTGCATACTGTAATGCAGTTATCGTATTTATCCCTGACAACCTCATACTCAATTTCTTTCCATCCTTCCAGGGATTCCTCAATAAGTATTTGGTGGGTATAGGAGAAGGCTTGGCTAGCGAGTTCAGTCAACCTTTGTTCCGAATCAGCAAATCCGCTTCCCTGACCGCCCAATGTGTAGGCCGCACGTATAATTATTGGATAGCCAATTTTTTTAGCTACCCTTTTTGCTTGTTCAAGATTTGTTACGGCAATGCTTTTGGGCACTGACACGTTTATTTCGGCTAATCTTTTCACAAAGCAGTGGCGATCTTCCGTATTGATTATTGCCTTAACCGGAGTTCCAATCACTTTTACCTTGTATTTTTTTAATATTTTGTTATTAAATAATTCCACCCCGCAGTTTAAGGCAGTTTGCCCGCCAAAAGCCAGAAGAATGCCGTCCGGCCTTTCTTTTTTTATGACCTTCTCCACAAAGTAGGGCGTTACCGGGAGGAAATAAATTGTATCCGCAATGTTTTCACTTGTTTGAATAGTAGCTACGTTGGGGTTTATTAGTATTGTTTTGATGCCTTCCTCTTTCAGTGCTTTGAGGGCTTGCGAACCGGAATAATCAAATTCGCCTGCTTCACCAATTTTTAAAGCCCCGGATCCTAAAATTATTACTTTTTTTATTCGCCTTCGCCGAATAGCCCGCAGTTTGCTGCGGGGGGATGCCCGTCCTCCGCAGTAGCAGTTGCTACTGCTACTGCGGATGGAAAGGCGCGGCGAACCCGCCGAACCCTGAACTTGCTTCAGGGGTAGGTCGGGTAATGAATCCCGCTTTAGGCTTCGGCGAATGAATTCCCGACTATTCCGTTTTTCCTGATACCCTGCAGCTTGCCGCAGGGAGGGGTTCATTTTATCTTTCATTTTTTATATTTTTTAACTAACTCAATAAAGTCGTTAAATAGAAATTCGGTATCAACCGGACCAGCGCTGGCCTCAGGATGGAATTGTACAGAGAAAAATGGTTTGGTTTTGTGCTTTATCCCCTCACACGAATTATCATTGGCATTAATAAACCACAGGTCCCAGTCTTTTTGCAGTGATTTGTTATTGACGGCAAAGCCGTGATTTTGGGAAGTGATAAAGCATCGCTTTGTTCCCACCAAAAGGCATGGCTGATTTTGGCTGCGGTGGCCGTACTTTAATTTATAAGTGTCACCGCCGCCAGCTAAGCCCAGCAATTGATTGCCCAGGCATATTCCGAAAATTGGTTTATTTTTTATCAGCGCCCCTTTTAAATTAGCTATAGTTTTTTTGCACATTTTGGGATCGCCTGGCCCATTGCCAATAAGCAATCCATCATATTTTTCTCGGCTAAAGTCATAATCCCAGGGCACTCTGACTACTTTTACATTTCTTTTTAGCAAACACCTGATTATATTAAATTTTGCGCCAGTATCTACTAATAATATTTTTATACTGCCCTTACCGTAAATTGTTTTTTTCTTAGTGCTTACTTTTTCTACTAGGTTATATTTATTTGGATCCATGAGTTCAATATCATCCTGATAAATGATTTTCCCCAGCATGGTGCCTTTTTCCCGCAGGCGTTTGGTTAATGCCCTGGTATCAATACCTTGAATAGCTGGGATGTTACTTTTTTTAAGCCAGTCAGCCAGGCTCTTAGTGGCATTCCAGTGATGGTATTCAGAAGAATAACCAGCAATAATTAGGCCAGCAATCTGTATCCTGTTGGATTCAAAATTTTTAGCTAGTCCATGTTCTATGGCATTGCTGGGAACTCCGTAATTGCCTATTAGGGGATATGTTAATATTAATATTTGCCCTTGGTACGAGGGATCAGTCAGGCTTTCAGGGTAGCCGACCATGCCCGTATTAAAAACCATTTCTCCGGCTACAGATTTTTTTGCACCAAAGCTTTGGCCAGTAAAGACAGTACTGTCTTCAAGAGTAAGTTGTATTTTTTTTGAAGCCAATGGCTTAATGAATAATTTTAATTATTTATTCTTTTTTTGTACGCTTCCCACCCGGCCTGGCGGTATTCTTGCGTGGCTTTTTGGGGATTATCAGCACCATAAATGCCGCGGCCAACGATTATTGAATCAGAGCCGGCCTGGATAACGTCAGCTGGAGTGGTGTATTGCTGTTTTAGCTTGTCCGCGCCGCCGCCCATTTTTACGCCCGGAGTGAAGATTATGAACTGCGGCGGCGCCAGGATGGTTAGTTTTTTCAGTTCATTAACGTCACCGCCATTGCCAATAAACCCGACCACAAAGCCAGCGTATTGCTCGGCCATGGCCATGGCATGCTTAGTATAGTCATGGATAGCCAGGTTTCCTTTGGAACTCATTTGGGCTAATAATATTAATCCGCGCGGATCAGTAATGTTTGCTGCTGCAGTTTGCAGGCCTTCAATTATTCCTGGACCAGGTACTATATGTGCATTAGTCAGGTGCGCCCAGTCAGCGATCCTAAATATTCCCTGGCCATACTGCATTTTTACAGTATTACCAATATCAGCAAATTTGCGGTCTTCAAAAATCAGGAATTGATGTTTTTTTGCCAGGGCGACAAGTTTTTCTATTAGCTTGGGAGTAAAGTCGTCAATAATATCTATATGAGTTTTAAGCACGGCTATCTCCGGGCCCAGCCAGTCAGCGCGCTCCAGAAATTTTTCTGTATTAGTTTCATCATTAGCCAGAATAAGGTTAGTCTTTTTTTTATCCATCAGTTCCAGCAGCTGCTTAGTCATCGGGTTGTTGGTCAGCTGGGCGCGTTCAGAGTATGTTTTATTGATTCTGTCTTTGAAATGGCTCATATTAAACTCCGTAAGTTTTTAAATACTCTTCCATTTTGTTTTTAATCTCGTCAGTAATATATGTTTGACCGTTAATTTTCCGATTATGCAGGAAGGTTATGATTTCACTTACTGTTACAATAAAGCGGATGGGCATATTATACTCTTTTTCAAAACTGGCTATGGCATTTTTTTCATCCTTGGTTTTTTCCTGGCGGTTGACCGAAAGAATAACCCCGGCATATTTCAAGCCAGTAATACTTTTCAGAATGTCCATTGATTCTATAAGTGCTCCGCCATCCGTGATTACGTCATCAATTATTAAAATGCGCTCACCTGCTTGCGGTGTATGGCCAACCAACAGTTTTTTATCAGCGTGGTCCTTAATTTCTTTGCGGTTAAAAGTATAATATTTATTAATATTAAATTTTTGTGATAAAGTCACAGCAGCAGTTACACATAAAGGAACGCCTTTATAAGCCGGTCCATAGATAATGTCAAAGTCTTTACCAAATCCGTCATTAATTGCCTGGGCGTAAAATTCACCCAGTTTAGCAATTTGCTCTCCGGTATCAAACAGGCCAGTATTAATAAAATATGGTGATTGCCGTCCGCTTTTCAGAGTGAAATCCCCAAATTGCAGAGCATTAGAGGTAGCTAAAAAAGTTATAAATTCTTGCTTATATTTTTCCATAATTTAACTCCCGGCCTTTTAATTGATCATTAATTTTACCATTATTATACACCAAGTTGCCGTTTACAAAAGTCATAATAGGCCAGCCTTTGAGTTCCCATCCTTCGTATGGCGACCAACTGCACTTGGATTTAAGTTCAGATTTATTAATAGTCTTAATCATGACCTGGTCAATGACAGTCAGGTCAGCATCATAGCCTTCCATAATTTGACCTTTATTTTTAAGCTTGAATATTTCCGCCGGTTGCTGGCACATAATCTGAATAAGTTTTTCCAGACTGATATTTTTTTGGCTTACCTCGTTCATCATAAGGGGCAGGGAAGTTTGTACCTCTGGTATGCCAGAGGGGACCTTATTATAATCCTGCCATTTTTCATCTAATACATGAGGGGCGTGGTCAGTAGCAATAATATCTATTATTCCGTCATTAATCGCCTGCCAAAGAGCTTCATTATCTTCAATTTCACGCAGGGGTGGATTTACCTTGACTAGATTTCCGAATTTTTTGTAGGCCCTCCGGTTTAAAAATAAGTGATGGGGGCTAACCTCGCAGGTAATATTTAATTTATTTTCTTTAGCCTTTTTTATTAATTCAATCTCTTCTTTAGTACTTATGTGACAAATATGCACCCGGGCGCCTGCTTGGCTGGCTAATTTAATTATTCGTTTTACTGCCTTTATTGCTGCCTTACGTTCTCTGATTTCAGAATGTATGGCCGGGTTATCAACGTCAGCCATTTTTTTAGCATTACTGGTAATGATTTTTTCATCTTCCGCATGAATTACCCATTGGATATCAGGGATACTGAATAGTTTTGCAATGTCTTCATCCTGATCTACCAGTAGATCGCCGGTTGAAGAGCCGACATAAATTTTAACCCCGGCGATATTAGGGGCGGTTTTAATTTCATCATGGTTGTTTTTAGTGGCCCCCAGGTAGAAGCCATAATTAACCAGGCTTTTTTGAGCTAGATCCCTTTTTAAGCCCAGAGTTTTTTTGTTGATTATCGCCGGGTTGTTGTTCGGCATATCAATAACTGAGGTTACTCCGCCTGTCGCCGCTGCTTGCGAGCCGCTGGTCCAATCCTCCTTTTTTTCACCGCCTGGTTCACGGAAGTGCACATGCGCATCAATTACCCCCGGGATAACCAGTTTACCGCCAATATCAATGGCCTTATCACCTGATAATGTAGGGCCGATGTCCTGGATTTTTCCATCAGCAATTAAAATATCTGTTTTTTCTCCGTTAGCTAATTGGCAATTTTTTAAATTAGTGCTGGACATTGGTTTTTTCTATTTTACCGCTTTTAGTGCGATGGTAGTGACCAAATTCTTTTTGCTTAAGCGCGTAATCACCCCAGACTACCGGCCCTTCTTTGCACATGCGCGCGCCTGAATCATCAAGACAGCATTGGCCGCAAATACCAAAACCGCATTTCATGTATCTTTCAATACTTACCTGGCATGGTACTCCCAGTTTATCGCACTGTTCTGCCACCTTTTTTTCCATTACTTCCGGACCGCACACATAAACACAGTCATATTTATTTTTATTCAGACATTCATTGGTGCTATCAAGCACTGTGCCGGTTTGGCCGTCACTGCCATCGTTCGTGGTAATATGTAAGTTAATATTGAGTTTGTGCAATTTGTCTTTGAATAAAATTTGATCTGATGTTCGTGCACCATTGCAAAAGTCAATGGTTATATCCTGTTTTTTAGCTTGTTGGGCTAGAAAAGACAGGGGGGCCACTCCATAACCCCCGCCGATTAATAAAATTTTTTTGTAATCATTTTCAGTAGTAAACCAGGAGCCGTATGGTCCGCGTAAGCCTATTTGCTCACCCTTTTTCATAGTAAATAATTTTTCAGTAAAAGCTCCTACTTTGGCAATGGCCAAACCCAGGCGGCCATTTTCCTCACTGGCGATACTGAACGGTTTTTCATCCAATCGTGGAATCCAGACGATAACGAACTGGCCGGGCTGCGATTTCATGGCCTTGTCAAAATAAAATGTTCTAACCCTTTCGTTTTCTTGTTTAATATCTGCGATGGGCAGTACTTCT
>JAHIVO010000023.1 GCA_018816445.1 Patescibacteria group bacterium | reverse complement strand
CAGCATAAAATCAATTACGCCCACTATACCTTCTTCTGAATAAATTGGTACGGCAATTACTGTTCTAATATTTAATTGCTTCTGTATTTGCTTTACCACTTCAGCCGGCACCGGTGGTGATATAAACTCACCTAAATCTGTGCCAATCTGCACCTTGCCCAGCTTAATGGCTTTGATGGAACGGGTGGTGTCTTTTTTAAAATCACCGTAATACTCTGATAATGGCTTAGGCAGCAGCTTAATTACTTGCTCCGTAAGCCGGCTCCTGGTTACAGCATCAGGAAACAACCTATGTTTATTCTTGCCCAAAAATAAAAGCACGCCGCCCAAGTAGCCCAGCTCAGTGGCAATGCTGTCAGTAATGGCTTGAGTTACTTTTCTGAAGTCAAGCGTACGAGTGATTAAGTTGGTAACTTTTTGCAGGGCAGATAAATAGCGATTCTGTTCCTGTAATTGTAAATTTGTGCTGCGCAGGCCTTCGGTAGCCATGGCTACCTCTTTTTTCAGACGCTCAGTGAATTGCTTGGCTTCTTCATATAGCCGTGACTTTTCCAGGGCTGAAGCCAGCTGCGGACCGATTAACTGCAGTAAATTCAAATCTTCAGAACCAAAAGGATCGCCAGATAGCTTTGGGCCTAGTACCATGACTGCGTTTAAATTTTTTCCTACCGTAATTGGCGCTATTACAGCTGCATCTAGGGCGTCCAGGGCTTTTTTCGAAGTTTCCAGCTTTTGACGTTCCTTTTCATCCTGGGTGTCCTCAATTTTCCGTTCCAGCGCTTCCAGAACCACCACCTGACTTTCAGAAAGCATATACTTGACTAAAGGATTATTGTGGGCCAGGCGGTTACTTAAATCAATCTCTTCCTCATCGCCTACTTGTTGCTGTCCAATGCCCTTTTTCTTGCCATCCTCAGTAACCAAGCCTTTGCGCTTATAAAATGCCCCTCCCATAGTGCCTGCTAAATAGATACTGACATTCTTAACCTTGAGGCTGGTTTCCATTTTGCGCGATAAGGCATAAAGTAGTACATCCAAATCAATTTCGCGGTTGATGATGTCGGATAGTTCGGTAAGAAGTTTTCTATAATCAACTCGGGCTTTGAAAAAGAGATTGTCTGTGGCTTTTGCTATGCCTTTTTTGAGCGGATCGAGAATTAGAACGATGAATATAGAAACTGCAATGGCGATTGTTGTTTTAACTCCGGTGCTTACATCTAATCGTTCGGGTAATAATAGCGTTAACGAAACAACCGCCGCTGATATTAAAAGAACTACAAGGGAGTATGTTATTGTGCGTAAAATAATTAACCTTAAATCAAAAAGTTTATGTTTTACTATTGAATATGAAGTAATGGCTATCAAAAAAATTGTAGCTAATGGCGCAAGCTTTGCGCTTTGAGAATTTCCACTAATAATCGGAATGATTATACTAACAATAATTCCAATTAATATTGACAATGAAAGTCCAAAAATTAAATATCTTACTCTTACTTTATCAACACCCGTCAAATTTTTAAACTTTTTCACAATTAACCACACACTCATACCTGTAGTAATGAACAGATACACAAGAAATAAATTAATTAATGATCCCCTAATTGAACTATATCCCCATGATTCTTTTATTGTTCCAGAAATGAAAGCTGAGCTGAGAGATAATAAAATTACAGCTAGGGAAATTAGAAAAATAATAGTAGTAATTATTTTTGATACTTTTTTTGACAATAACCGCTTGGGAAAATTTATAGAAAATACAACTAAAAAATAAAATAACCAAGCGGTAAAGAAAAAAGTTAATTTTGTAAAAAAAGTTGCTAGCTCGACATTGGACGATATATCGACCAAATAATTACTAGCTAACCATAATGCAATAAACAAGGTTAAGGCAAAGAAAGATTGGTTATTCAAATTCCTTTTATTTCTTAACAATACAAAAATTCCGAGAAATAAATAAATGCAAATAAAAAGAAGATTAATAAATAATATTAAGTTAATTCTCATTTTTTAGATATTGTTTTTATATAAAGATTTTCCATATCAACTACTAATATATCTGGTGCTATGGCCGATGGCCTTTGCTCTTTTATAATTTTTTTTATTAATTCATTTACGACAAACGAAGCTCCAAGCGGAGCAGGTACGGAATATGAAGAAATATGTAGTTCCTTTTTATCAATTACTTCATTAATTAATTTTTTGGTTGCTTCTTTGGGCAAGACAGGAAAAAATTTATCAATTATTGATCTAAGGTTTATTTTCCCATCATCTAATATTATCTCCTCAAAGGACTTCCCCGACGGATCAAAACAAGTAACCGTAAATAAATTATTTACAGCTTGCGCAGTAAAAACCCAAATTCTATTGTTTCTTGCATAAGTATAAATTATTTTTTCTTTTTCTATCTCAAAAAACTCAATAGCATCAATAATGACATCAATATTTAATAGAAATTCATCAACATTTGAGTTACTTATTCCTTCAGACAAAGCAACGACTTTAATATTAGGATTGATCCTAATCAATTCTTTTTTTACCATCTGAGCTTTATTTTTTCCCACTGTATCAACATATGCACAGAACTGTCGATTTATATTTGAAATTTCAAAATCCTCTGGATCAATAATTCTAATTTCACCAACACCAAGCCTTGCAAGCATTGTTGCTGTTGAACCACCTAGAGCACCTGCGCCAACAATTCCTACTTTTAAAGCTTTAATCTTTTTTATTTCTTCATAACTAAATATCCCAATATTCCTTGAAAATATATCTTCATATAAAAAATTGTTCTCTTTATTCATGATCGTTATGAATAAATTTATTCAATACTTAGTATCTTAATTGCACCAGAATATATCCCTATCCAAACTAATAAAAAAATTAAATTAAAAATTGCAATTAGCAGAATCCCATTTTTCCATTTGTACCCCAATAAACCAATGATTATTGTAGTAGGGAGAGGCCCAACTATCAATGTAGAAAAAAGCAAACCAAAACCTTTACTTATCTTAATTAATTTTAGGGTGATCCTGTTTATTTTTTTTTCTTTATTCTGTATCCATCCTTCTATTTTAATTATAATTTTATTTTCACTTTTTCTTTGAAAATGGTAAATATAAAAAACACCAAAACACATTGTGAATGATATGGGAAAAAAAATAAAGAAAGTTATTGTCGGGCCAATATATAATGTTGAAGCAATTAGCCAACTCTCGCCAAAAATAATTAATAATATCGATGCAATTATTGATGTTATTGCGCCTCCAATCTTTAATGCACCCCTAATCATAAAATTTATTTATACAAATAGTTGAATAAAAGTTTATTTTTCTGTCTTAACTCCTTCTTTAAATCCTCCAATATTAAAATATTTGGACACGTTACTCCTTGATATGAAGTGTATGGTCCAATTTTTCTAAATGGAAATTTCATTTTTACTAGCATCTTTAATAATCGATCGTCCATTACAGAAAATGCATACTTAACGTTATTATCTTTAGCGAAATTTAATATCCCCCTTACCAATAATAAAATTAAATGTAATTTTCTATATTCATTCGAAACAATTAATCGAGATATCTCTACTGTTTTTTCTCTATCAATCTTGATATGGCCAAAATTTAAATCAAATTCACTTTCAATAGGAAAGCCATGCTTTGAATTAAATATTAGCCTAACATATCCAACTATTTCCTCACTCCCATTTTTTATAGCGAAATGCTGTGAAAATGGATCATATTTATCTTGTTCAAGATTGTCCGGATAATCTTCAGATTTTAAGTAATTATACTCCTCGCAGTACACTTCATATCTCAATTTATATATTTTTAATAAATCATTAAATGATTTAGACTGAAAAAAACTAAATTTTCTTGAAGACCATAAGTTAAAAAAATAAAATTTAAAAGAACTTTTTAATTTTTTAAAAAAAACTCTTAATATTTTTTTTCGTATTGTTACCTTGCTTACAATAAAATCTTCAATTTCAGCATCTTTTTCTTTCCTAATAATTGTTGACATGAGAACTAATAATTAATTTTATTTTAAATGATCCAGATCCTTTTAATATTAAGTATATACCAAGATTGAATAAAATTTCGCATGTAATAAAAATATAAAAAAATGCCCAGATATTAACTCCATATTTTTCTTCAATAACATCATATCCTTGAATAAAAAAATCCAATAGCCACATAAAGACGACTACTAAGAGTACATAGTAAACAATTTTATTTGTTATTATCTTTTTAATTAATTTCACTCGTATAACTTATAGTTAATTATTTCTAAACATATCATACCACATTTTTAGACTTTTTGCAAGTCTTCTAAATTAAATAAACATCCCAATTCATTCCATTCCTTGGGTATATTGAATACTTAATACAGGCATAATCTTTACTTTTTATTTTTCTGTTGCTTTTATTTTAGCATAAAACGACTATTTTGTCATATAGTCGTATACTTACTATCATATTAAATTCCCCTATCTAGGGAGTAGTCGCAATCAACTCTGTGAAACTTACATTCTTTTAAGCAACCAAATTACAACAATTTAAAAGAAATTAAAATGTTATTAATAATTTTACTATTTTGTTCAATATTAAACTTATTTAACGCTGCAAAACTGATATCATAAATATTATTTTCATTTTGTATATAATATGATTTTGAATACATGCGCGCAGATTCAACTTCATGATTTGAGTCATCCCGAATTTTTATAATAGTATCGTAATCGCCAATTTTTTCGTATATATTATCCAAACTATTCAAGCCTAATGCTTCTTTTGTTTTCTCCATTGTATAACCATTAGCAGATCCATAAACCAAAATACTGAAATTTAACATCATAATATCCTTTAAGTATGGATGCTTATAATCCTGATAATTCCCCATTCCAAATTCATCCATTGATAGCAAATTAACCGCAGATGAAGGCGCATTTTCTAAATTTTCTGTCGGTACACTATTATGCCACCAACTTGAAGGGTATTCCAGGGAATAGCCGAATTCAGTAGATACAAATTTAACATAATCGTCATATACTTCATTTACTTTTACCTGCTTTATATTTAAATCATTAATAACAACAAAAATACCCGCACCTATTAAAATAATTATAACAACAAGGAATAGTAATAAATTTATTTTTTTATTCATATACTTTAAATATTAATATATATTTTAAATTTATAATAAAAAAATACTAACATACTATTCCTTAACTTGAAATTGAAGTGAATCAATTATTCCATGATATATACCAACATTTTTTTTAATATTTGATTTATCGCTCATGTATATAGCAATCCAATAAGTATACTTCTCCGTATTAAAATAAGTTACTACACTATATCCCTGAACGTTTGATGCCATTTCAATGACCGGAATACTATCTACCAAAACATTATTTTTATATATTATATTATCCTTACCAATATTTGATTCCTCCTGTTCAACAAAATTCTCAAGCGATATTGGAGATTTCTTCACATTTGATGAAATTTCAATTTTCATACCTTGCTCTAATTCAGCATTAACTATTTGATCTTCTACGTAAAATGATACCAAGCCAAGGTCTTCAAAATCATTAGCTATCCAGTCTGCCGGAATGATTAGGCTATATCCGAATTTTTCATTAATAAAGGATAGTTCACCTGATTTTATTTTATTTACTGTAAATTCATTGTTTTGCGAATTCAAATTTTCATTTTGAGTTAATTTGTCCGTGTTATTTATAAAAAAATATAAAGTTCCAATAATAAAAATTCCAATTATAGAAATAATTACAATTTTAATACTTTTTCTCATATGATTATATGCTAAAATTTTTAATATTATTTTAAAAGAAATTTTATTTTAAATCGAGGAGGAGAAAGTCCCCTCCTCGTTAATGTGGGTTAAAAGATCCAATCAATCATACAGGAGTAATGTTCCGAATCACGACTTGTAGGAATAACTGGATAACCACCGCTGAAGTGGTCAATATTCTCATAGGCGGTGATATGCAAATGCGCTCCGGTAGACCCCGGTCTAGTAGGTACGCAATACCCAGTGTGCCCGAGCTGGCCGAGATATTGTCTAAAATTGACCCACTGACCTTTGTAAACATTAATATACCGCATATGTGAATATCGCACGGCCACATGCCGATTCCAGTCGTAAATAACAACTGTTCCACCATAACCCCCATTCCAGTTGTTTGGAGAAATCGCTTGTACAACCTGACCTGAAATTCCCGCATAGATGCCAATACATTCACAATTAGCCCTGGATAAATCATGCGAATATTGATCAGCTCCTACGTGTGTACTACTCTGGGTTGTATAATCCGTCCATCCATTACTACTGGTCCAGTTGTAAAATGGCCACGATAAGGATAGATGCTTGGCTGCCAAAGCTGTCGAGTTATTATCACCTTTTACTCCAATTTCCGGCGGTCCCATATTTCCCTCGGCAAATTCGGCATCTCTTGACTGAGGATTATTGATTCGATCAGTCTGATTTGAACAACCGTTTATGGCTGCTATTGCCAGCACCACAATGATTGGTGCTAGTACCGTAAAAAATCTGAACTGCTTCATTGTCAGTTTCTTCCTTTCAAGAAAGTATTTTTGATTTCAATTTACATTTTTTACTTCAGAAAAGACCCACGCATTTTCCGAAGCTAACCCCCTAAAAAGGTGTTGGTCATAGGCAATCTCCTCCCACTAAGTTCAAAAAACTACTGTAGGACCCAGCATTTGAATGAACAATTTTAGATAATTTTGGTCTATTTAAATGATTTTTACACAAACCGAGAAGACGGCACAACAATCCGACGGCGTATTTTTTTATCAACTAATATGGATAATTAATTTGATTTCTTGCTTCCTTGCGCCGTCTGAACTTCAGGATGAATTTACTTTACCTATCTTCATTTTATCATTTTTTTCACTTCCTATAAATACAAAATCGCTACGTTTAACCATCTAATAACATGGTAATTGAATTAGTTTTATACGTATACTCTGAACCAGTAATTATTGAAAACTGGTATAAATCACTTTTATACTGTATTCGTCCATCATTAGTGCTTTGAGTATTAAATGCAGAGGCTATAGACTCTTCTTCAGCTATATCGTTAATAGTATTTAAATTTCCATTTTGTATCTTAGAATAAAATATTATTATAACAACTGCTAACAGGATACAAAAAAATTATTAAAATAGATAGTTTTTTCATTTTTTTATTCTTTTTATGAAACCAACAGTAGTAAATTATTAAATTTTACTTTTCGGCTCGTAAAAATATAACATTAATGCTCAATCTTCAATAGTAATTGACGATAATACCTGCTCAAAATCAAACAAATTTTCGCTAAACAATTTGGGATTTGCACTATATGTGATAACCATTGCGCGCTCATCACCGATTTTTTTAAAAATAAACGTCTCACTAATCCCAATTTCAGTACCTTCACTCACGCAACGACTAAGATCAGAATTGTCACTGCGAAAAGCATAATATTCAAAAGGCAAGGTTACCTCAACTTGAGAGGGGAAATAGCATTGTACCGTGCCTTCATCAATTTTGTCCGCAATGTGCAAATCGTGTATCAGATTAGCCGCATCTTTTGCCGACAAGCGCTCATCAATCGTAAATGAATCAGCGGATATCCCTGATGATGTATAAATTTCGCGAATTGCCTCATGAGGTGCAATAAAAACACTATCAGTCGGGGAACCATACTTCACAATATTAATTGAACTCACACCTTTAGTTACTACTTCCCATCCGGCTGGTAACTTAAATGAAAAACCGTGCCGCAACTCTATCAATTGCTGATCTGTTGTGAGGTTTTCGGAATTAATATTGTTCTGATTAGCTGTTGAGTTTATAAGGACTGAGCTATCACTTAAACTTTCCATTATCACCCATATTATTACTCCAACCGGTATTATCAGAAAGAATAAGAATAAATTTTTTTTCATGTTATTTATATAAAATGTTAATTTTGCCATTGTATAAAAATATTTTATGAGGGTAGACTTACAGACAATCTACCCCCATATCTATAGACTAGTAGCATTGGCAGCGCTGATATGAAGGGTAATAATTACACAACCTGAGATCATTCTGCCAGGAAATCCCGTTCTGCGGAACGCTTATACCATGTCCCCAAATGTTAGATCCCAGCGGCTTGATGTATCCAGCCCATACAGCTGGATAGTAAATTGCAAAATGTAGATGCGACCCCTGGCAGCAGCTCCCCGTGTTGCCCACCTGTCCAAGATACGATCCCACATTGACCCACTGGCCGACTCTAACTGCCCGGGACCTGAGGTGTAACAAACGATACATCCAGCCTCCGCCCGCATCAACAACAATCACATTTCCCGCACAGTTATCCCAATATGATGCGCGAACATACCCTGCAGCCGGCGCCGGAACTGGTTGCCCATAATCAGCTTCACCTGGCAAATTCCAGTCTATTGCATAGAAGTCATTACCGGTATGATAGCTGCTGTTACCATAACAACCTGATCCGCCATAACCGACGCTAATTTGCCATCTGCCGCAGAAAGGAAAGCGCCAACCAGACGGAAAAGATGAAAAAGGACGGCTCTTGGTAGCAGTAATGTGATCAATCGCCTTATCATTTTCATTCAGTGAAGGATCAACATTATTTCTTTCTTCACCAGATCCTGGCCCCTTGTTCTGCTCGACGACATCATTGGACTGGTTGGGCGTAGTAGATTGATCAGAGCAAGCTCCGACGAAAATCGCGATGACCAAACAGGTCATCAGCACAGCAAAGAGTTTCTTCTGTAACATTATAGTTACCTCTCTTTCAGTTTTGTAATTTCAAGTTACGTTTTTTACTTCAGAAAAGACCCACGCATTTTCCGAAGCTAACCCCCTAAAAGGTGTTGGTCATAAGCAATCTCCTCCCACTAAGTTCAAAAAACTACTGTAGGACCCAGCATTTGAATGAACAATTTTAGATAATTTTGGTCTATTTAAATGATTTTTACACAAACCGAGAAGACGGCACAACAATTCGACGGCGTATTTTTTTATCAACTAATATGGATAATTAATTTGATTTCTTGCTTCCTTGCGCCGTCTGAACTTCAGGATGAATTTACTTTACCTACCTTAATTTTATCATTTTTTATCTCTTTTGAAAATAAAAAAAAACAGTAATTTAAAAAACTACTGGTTTCATTTATTAAATTATTTAGTTATCCTCTCCACCGCCTGCTTTTCTTCAAATCCTAATCTCCAAACCCTAAATCCTAAACAAACTTAAAACTCAAAATTCAAATTACCAAACCCTAATAATTTAATACTTTTCGTTTGGGTTAGTGTTTGCGCCGCGCGTATCGTAGAACGGTTGCGTTATACGTCTGTTCTTGAATCTTTCCCAGGCGATAGCTAACTTGAAAAGCTGTCGAGCAGATTTATCATACGTATCAATTAATTCATTACATAACCCGTCTTCAATATGGTAAATATCTTTAACCTGTTCAAGGCTCACAACGCATTCATTAGATTCAGCCATGGCATCATCAATATATTTTTGAAAACCAGCTTTTTGATGCTTTTTAGCATATCCTTCAGCCACTAAACGCGGTGCCGCTTTAGATGATCTGCTAAGCTGGTCCCTAAGATCAAAACGTTCACTTTGAGGAAGCTTTGGGACTATTTTTGTCATTACTAGAATACACGATTTATATAGATTCTGATAAACTTCTAAATCTTTAAAGCTTTTTATTGTTTTATATTGTTGCATTTAGTTAATATTACTTACTTAACCGCCAACGACACCGATACGAGCTGCGAAACCGCAAACACTAACGTGAAACATGATTAAAAATTGTTTAGAGTTTAGAAATTAGAATTTAGAGTTTAATTGACATAAATAAACAAAACAAAATATCTACTATCGAATTACTGATATACGTTCAACGGCCTGTTTATATAACAACGCATTAGCAATCGCCCCAGTCATCTGTGATTGCATTCGTGATAAATAATGGATATCATCTGCAGTAAAAGCTTCGTTATTCTCTTTTTTATTGAATAATAATAAGCCAATTATCTCGCCCCTTTCCCCAATCGGTAATACTAATCCAACTTTTAACTGTTTTAATTCATATTCAATTTCTTTCAATAACTGAACTTCGCCATTTTCTTTTTCCTCTATCAAGTAAGGTATTTCTTCTGTTACTAATAACTTAGAGTTATTTTGTAAATATTGAAATAATGGATTATTTGAGCTAAAAGAAATTCTTCTTTCATTTTTGTAATAATTTTCTAAATTTCCAGTTTGTTTGTTATGCCAAATGAATTGAATATCACTAACCGCCAGATAGGCTTTAAACTCAGTTACAATTTTTTTCAATAGTTGATCTAATTGAAGTGAAGAAGACATAATTGATTTTAATTCAGATGCCTCCTCTTCTACATCTTTTTGTTTTGAATAAAATACTTTATCAACTACTCTAATTAACGCTCTTCGCAATGGTTCAATAGTTATTACAATCAATAATACTAAAATAATCGTTGTTGTTTGCTCTGACCAATTATATTTTTCAATAAATAATTTCTGAGAGAATATTAACAAGTAAATATACAGAAACAATATAATTGCCAATGAAGTAAAGTGAATTATTCCCTTCCTGATCACTACCTTAATATCAAAAAAGCGATATCGAAGTATGCTATATGCAATCATACTTACAAATATTAAAGTAGTTAGTGTGTCAAAACTCGCCAAATAACTATTTCCAAAAAATGGTAATACAAAATCAAAAACAACTATAAAAAAGGCTGGAATTGAGAAACTTAACAATACATAAGAAAGCTGTACTTTTTTTAAACCAGATTCTTTCTTCCAGGATCTAAATAATAAGTAAGATAGCCATATTAGCTCAAAACTAATGGGTATGGCAAATAATAAAAACCAAGGCCCAATTTTAATATCAAATCCTACTACGAAAGAATTGAAATCGTTGATTATAATAATATCCGGCAATAGCGGTAAAACAAACAAAATGACGGTAATGATAAAAAATAATATCTTTGAAGAAGTAATGTATTTATTCTTTAAATATTGACCTACCCATAACAATATTGAAGTGACAACGATAGCCCCAAATGAATATGATAAATTGATATAGGGATAAATTGGATTTAAATAATATATAAAATTTACAAAGTTCCAAATTGAAATTAAAATTGCGACATAAGAAAAATTTTTCTGAACAATATTTTTAGATTTCTTGAGTATTACAAAACCTAAAACTAAATTTAGTATCCCGGTAATAAAAATTAATGCTTCAATCATAATAGTTATTTATTTATCCTTAAAATCCCCATCCTCCCCCATCATTTTCTCCAGTATTTCACGTATAAAATCCGCTTTGGTCTTTTTCAGACGTTTTGACTTATACTGCATATAACGCTCCATGCGGGAAGTAATTCTTAATGTAAACTTAATATTTGGTTTTTCCTTAATCCCCTTGCCCTGGCTAACATCATTAATAAAATCAAGTACCTTTTGCTCTAAATCCGTTTTTGTATAGGATTTCATTATCACGAAATCAGGCGTATTTTTTTTAGTCAGGTATCCATGCGCTACTTTTTCCGGGGTGCCTTTTTGATATAAATATAATAATGGTTTTTTCTGGGAAATGGCATAAGCCAGTAAGTATCCTATTTCCTGATCCGGCTTAGAGGCTTCTACTATAAAACAATCCATTTTATCCAATAATATTTCCCCCGCTTCTGTCATCTGTTCAAGCTCTTCTTTTTTGAAGTCGGTGTTATTCTCATCGGACGAAGCCACCACAAAAACACCGGATTGCTTAATAGTTTCCACAATTTTTTTGTAGTTTTGATCAAGTTCGATAGTTGAGATGGTTGGGCTGAAGAAATATACGCGCATATGTTTATTAATTGATCACTTTTTGTAATTCAGAGCGAGCGAAGAATCTTAATACAATTAATTCCTAATTAAGAATTTCTAATTTCTAATCAAATCCCAATTTATTAATGATTTAATGTCTAATGTTTCTATTGGTAGAATGTATGATGGCGTTGAATATCAAATTTAATTCTTTGGCTTCCTGATACAATTGTTTCACTTTGTCCTCTTGTAAGGGATCAGCAATGGCTATCATTTTCAGCCAATGTTTGCTTTCTCTAGATTCTTTTTTACATATTCCTATTTTATGCTTAAAATCTTTTCTGGACTCGGCATCATCAGCTTCGCAATAATTAGAACCAACACTTGTTGCTGACCTTACTAACTGAGATATCAATGACCTAGTAACTAAACTTTCTGGGATTTGTTTAGCAAACACTATCACATCAGAGCCGAATTTTCTTGTTCTGTCTTCTAAATCATATTTAGTATTGGTCATTTTCTCATTAGACATTGGTGCTTGAATAGAAATTAGATATTAAGAATTAGAAATTTGCTACTTACCTGCCTCGTAAAGATTCATCACTCGTCCTATTAAATAGGGCTTCGCTCTGAATGACAACCGTTGCTAACTATCAAAATCCTCCCACATCAAAATCCGCAACTTCCCCAAATCCCTAGTCTGGCCCAAGGCCCACATAAATCTCACAAAAGTATTTTCAAAAGTCATATTATTTACCAGGATATACTCCCGCTTTTTTTTCTTTATATCAAGCGCGGACAAATTGTGGGCTACAACCGGTATTTTATTCTTATATGCTTTTTCCAAAATCGGCTTATAATTATCAGGAAATAAATTTGTATGAAAACTTTTTACAATAATACCCTGGCATTTTTTATTAATGAGATTGCTTAATATCTCCGGTCCTGCGCCGGGATATAATTGCATTAAGCACACCCTTTCTTCAATCTTATGGTTCAGCCTTGCCTTCTGCCGGCTTCGTTTATTAACTGTATTAAAAAGCTTAATACCAAAATCAACCTTGCCTAGCATGCCTTCTTTATATGCTTCAAAAAAATTAAATGAAGGCGCATCACTCTTCATAGCTTGCCTGGCCCTGATCAAACGGTTGCCGAACATTATTGCCGTTTCAGCAATATCCATGGTTGCAACCTGTATAGCATTAATTAAGTTGGCTTTAACTCCCAATGACCTGTATCCGGAGATTAACCCTGATAAATCCTGCTTGTCTGATTCGGTCACTTCTGCTGATAAGGGCGAACCTGTAAATATAACTGGTTTATTAAAGTTTTGCAGCATATAAGATATCATGGCTGACGTATAAATCATTGTGTCTACGCCATGCGTTACCACAAAGCCATCATATTTATTTATTCTTGAATGAATTTCATTTGCTAGCTTGCCCCATAAGGCTGGCTTTATTTCCGAAGCGTCTTCACCAAATATAAACACTGGCTCAATATCGGCAATTAAGCTAATTTCTGGTACAACCTTAAGCCAAGCCGCAATATCAGCCGCTTTTTGCACTGATATTACTTTCTCCCCATCCACTATAGCTGAACCTCCGCAAAACAGTAATGCAATTTTGTGTCTTGATTTTGGCATTAAGATTTAGTTTACGTTTGCGTTAGCGCTGCCTGTATCGTTAGACGGTTGTGTTATGCGTCTATTTTTGAATTTCTCCCAGGCAATCGCTAGGTTAAATAGCTGCCGAGCAGACTTATCATATATATCAATCAATTCATTACAAAGCTCTACCTCAATATGGTAAATGTCTTTCACTTGTTCTAGGCTAACGACGCATTCATTACATTCTGCCATGGCATCATCTATATACTTTAGAAAACCTGCTTTTTGATGTTTTTTAGCATATCCTTCTGCTACTAATCGTGGGGCTGCTTTAGAAGACCTGCTTAATTGATCCTTCAAATCAAATCGCTCTGCAGGTGGTAATTTTTGAATTATTCTTGTCATCACCAAAATAGAGGCTTTATATAAATTTTGATACACCTCAAGGTCTTTAAAACTCCTAATTGTTGGATATTTACTCATTTGTTTGATAGATAATGACGTTACCGCAAACGATACCGATACGCGCTGCGCCACCGCAAACGCTAACGTTAAGCTTTTTTATTGGATATTGATAATTGGAAATTGGTAATTAAGAATTGGGAATTCCCGCTTGGATTCTCTCCATCGCCTCTTGATACTGGATGGCGTTTGCCAATACTACGCTTACCTGTTCTCTTAATTGCTCTAAATACTTTACATCTTGAATAGTGTAAGCCTCCTTTTTCCGGTGCTCTCCTAAAACAAGTAACCCAAAAACTTCTTGGTCTGCAACAAATGGAATAACTAGACCGGCTTTTAATTTTTTAATTTCCTTTTCTGCTTTTTGTATTAAATCTTTATCTTGATTATTACCAGCTTCATCCAATAAATGATTAATTTCCTCTCTTATTAACACGTTATTATTTTTTTGAAAATACTTAATTAAATCATTATTTATATCAATAACATCCTGATGTAATTCTTTATCTGGATGAAAAAATTTGCTTTCCTTATGATTTAATAAAAATAGTTTTACCTGATCTATATTTAAATATTCCTTCACCTGATTGCATATAATCTCGTCTAATATTTGAATATCTGTTTTTGTAACAATTTTTTCTTTTAACTCTTTTACGGCTAAATCGATACTTTTCCTGCCTTTAAATAATGTATTGATGGATCTTTCTACTATTTTCTTCAGCGGCGGAAATCCCAGAGCCACTAATGCTATTAACACAATTGCAGTCCAGGTTGAATTTATATTCCACGATTCTTCAATTGTATTTTTAAATAATAACGCTAAATAAGTATAAATTGCCAGAGTAGCTACTAATGAAATTGCGTAAATTACTCCTTTTCTAACCACTACTTTAATATCCATAAAGCGATAGCGAAGTATTACAAATACAATAAAAACCGAAAATAATATTGATCCATTTACATAAAGTAAATCAATATTAATATCAATATATCCGCTTAGTAAAGCTGACCGTATGCTATCAAATAAGAGAATTAATATTGCAATTAAATACCCAATAGTGATGTATCCAAGTTTTTGTTTTTCAATTCCTGAATAATAAAAATATTTTTTTATAAAAAAATATCCTGTAATAAGAATAAAATACAATATAAGGAATCCTATATAAATAAAATAATATGATGTATAGCCGAGATCTCTAAATCCATTTGTGTAACTAAATATTTCTGTTAATGATAATAGAGAAACTATAATTAATGGAGTTGCTAATAGCGTTTCTTTAATTATTGTTAATTTATTATTCTGCTTTGGATAATGAATAGCAAATAAAACCATAGCTGCTGCTACAAGTGCAGCAAGAGCAAAATCTAAATGAAATAATAAGTTAAAAAAACCGGTTGGAAAATTTTCTAGAGTTCTAGTCACAACCCACAAAAAACTAGCAATCAATAATATTGCAAGTCTACGATGCGCCTTACTTATTCCCCATCTTCTTACTACAGCAATTATTGCATAAGTGAATAATAGCATATTAACTGCCGTAATTATGAATAATATTATCCTAATCATAGAAATAATTGATAATTATCTGCGCCGTCGCGGATTCCAGCGCCATTTGTTAAGAGGTTTAAGATGGCTATAAATAGTAAAAGGAGATTTAGATGTTTTCAAAAGGCTAAAGAAGGTTAGAAGACTAATTATTAACTATTTACTTTTCAAATCCTATTTAACCTTCTATAACCCTCTTTCTGCCCTCTAGAGAATAAATCAACCTATCTATCAAATATCCTGTTTTAATTATTTTATCCAAAATTTTTTCAATTTTATCTTCACTTGAATACCCTTTTCTTGTTACTCTCCTTACTCTCTCCTGCAGATCAGCGCACGATCTTCTTGAATATCTAAGAAAGCGAATATACTCTTTAATAGATCCAGCGTAATAACCCTCTACAAAATTTGATCCGATTGAATCAAAAGTGCTGTCAATTTATCCTCTTAGGGAAAATTCATTTCGTGGAATTTTTTTCAGTAATGCCTGCACCTCGACATCTAAGCTATCCGCCATTTGCCAAACAATCATTTTTTCATGGTTATTTCTCATACTTTTTTACACATCTTACCCTCTTTAGCCATTTTTAGCCCTTTTTCCCTCTTAATATTAGCCGTCGCGGAAAAGTGCGCCGTCGCATATATTACCTTATCCAATCCCCCATTTTCTGTCAAACTCATGTTTTCCACAGTATAAAAAATACTACTATTTTTATTATAGCACTACTTTATAATCACTATTTTCATTAAGTAACTAATTGTTTTGAAGTTCTGATCTATTACTGAATAAGAACCCCCTTACCCTTATCCCCGAATCTCTTGCGCTGGCTCCTCTGAATGGCGAGATCTAAGAATCTTAACCGCAATCAATACAACTATCAGAGCGCCAATTGTATTCCACATCATATCATTAGCTGTATCAACTCCACTGCCCAGGCGATTGCCGCCGGTAAATACGTCTTCCAGATATTCCTCCAGCTCATAAAGCACCCCAAAAAAAGCTGAACCAGTTATTGCCATGAATCCTAATAATTTTTTTCCTATTTTTATCCTGCCTGCCTGATTTAACCGCCAAAGAACGAAAAACATCAATAACGCGGCCAT
>JAHIVO010000022.1 GCA_018816445.1 Patescibacteria group bacterium | reverse complement strand
TTTCTGGTTTATAAAACCAGAGCGTTCACCATAGGCAACGGCGAATATGAACGCAATTGTCATGCTGAGGGCGGCTAGCACTTTGAAGCCCTGTTTCTTTGCGAACATCCAGATGATGATTGCCACAGCGGCAAAAGCAAAGAATAGAGCTACTGGGAAAATTGATTGCATAAAGCAACCTCCTCTTATCAGGTTTACTTGTCGCTGAGTGGTTTTTGTGATTGCGTTCTGTGGTACCGTGCGTAGCCGAGTGCTGCAAGTACCAACACCGTTGGGATGAAGATTTTCAAGAAAAGTCCCCATCCAGCACCAATGGATTCCATGAACGTACCTCCTTAGTTTGAACGTTGATGGGTTTATATATTAAAGGTCTATGAGAGTATCCAATTATACATAATACATGCCCACAAATCTGCAGTCAAGAAGATTGTTCCAAGGAGTATCCAAAGCAATAAAGCCCTGATTATCCCGGAGAACAACCCCCATGCTTGGTCCTTACATATTCTACGGGTCTTTAAACCGTATATTTTTCACAGAAATCTGCACTCAAGAAGATTGTTCTAAGGGATATTTAAAGCCGGAGCTCTAATTATCCTCAGAACAACCCCCATGCTTGTCGTGAGTGCAGGAATCTGTGAAAACTATTCAGATAAAAATTTAGAATTTACGGACCTTGTCGTGCCTGCCCGCCGAAGCGTTCAGCGGCAGGCGGGACTGCAGGTTAGTGGGCACATGATTGTTACTAATTTTAGCTATTTATTAAGCTTGTAAAAAGCCAAAAAAATAGGCAAAATATATCATTTTTTAAAGAGAACAGTAAATATTAGCATAGGTCTAATACCTTGTCAAGGGCAAATATTAATGATAATATTCTATTAAGTTAACAATTAATTTTTTTTATAAAATGATGACCATAAAACAGATATATGACCTGGCCATTAAACTGGGTACTCAAAATGATTTAAGGGGAGTGGCGGCAGTAAAAAAGAAGCTGCAAAGGGAAAAAGATAAATATGATAAGTTGCCCGCTGATCAGAAAAAGGAATTTGATACAGAAAAATTTACAAATCCATTCTCCGATACACGCATGTTTGCTGGTAACCCCGACAAACCGGTAAAACGGATACTGGCAGGTATAGATATACAGACCGAGGAGTTATTATTGGCCAGGGAATTGTCAAAAGATAAACCAATTGATCTAGTTTTAGCCCACCACCCGGTCGGCCCCGCTTTGGCTGGGCTGCATGAAGTTATGAGCCTGCAGGCCGAGGTGTTAGCTGATTATGGCGTGCCAATTAACATCGCTGAAAGCCTAATAAGGATTAGGCTACAGGAGGTGTCGCGTTCAGTTGCGCCAATCAACCATAACCGTGTATTGGATGCCGCCCGTTTACTAGGACTGGACATGATGTGCACTCATACCGCTGCCGACAATATGGTGGCTTCTTACCTGAAAAAAATTTTAAAAAAAGAAGAAAAGAACATTGAGCGGGTTGGCGATCTGATAAAGGTATTGAAACGTATACCAGAATATGAACAGGCCATTAAATTAAAAGCTGGCCCGATGATATATGTCGGGTCTGAAGACAGATATACGGGCAGGATTGCCTTAACCGAGGTAACAGGCGGTACAGAAGGTTCAAAGCAAATGTATGAAAAAATTGCCCAGGCCGGAATCGGAACCACACTTGGCATGCATCTGCACGAGGAATACAAGAAGGAAGCGGAAAAATATCATTTAAATGTGGTTATTGCCGGGCACATGTCGTCTGATTCTATTGGCATGAATTTATTGATGGATGAAATAGAAAAGAAAGGCGTTGAAATTATCCCCTGCTCCGGATTTATCCGCGTCAAAAGATTTAAAAAAGAAGCCCATAAAAAGAAAAAATAATTTGCATGCCAGCTAAAAAAGACAGAGTTATAACTGCTAATGAGGAATCTGAAGACCGCCAGTTAGATCAGACTCTCAGGCCAAAAGCTCTGAGGGAGTTTGTGGGCCAAAATAAAGTTAAAGACAACCTGACTGTTTTTATGGCGGCGGCCAAGAAGCGCAAAGAGCCGATTGAGCATGTTCTATTACACGGGCCGCCGGGCATTGGCAAAACCACCCTGGCTCATATTATCGCCGGCGAGATGAGAGTTAATGTTAGAGTTACTTCCGGTCCGGCTATTGAAAGGGCTGGTGATTTAGGCGCCATACTTACCAATTTGGAAGATGGCGATATTCTGTTTATTGATGAAATTCACCGCTTGCACCGTACCATTGAGGAAGTACTTTATCCGGCTATGGAGGATTATGTATTGGATATTGTAGTGGGCAAAGGGCCGTCAGCCCGTACCTTAAGACTGGATTTACCGAAATTTACCCTAGTAGGCGCTACAACCAGGGTTCATTTATTGTCTTCACCTCTACGTGATCGCTTTGGCACTATTTATCGCCTGGATTTTTATGAGCATGATGATATTGAAAAGATCATTAAACGTTCAGCCGATATCCTAAAGGTTAAAATTGACCAGGAGGCCAGGAGCGAAGTGGCAAAAAGAGCCAGACGCACACCACGTGTGGCTAACAGGCTGCTTAAGCGGGTACGTGATTATGCTCAGGTAAAATCAGACGGTACAGTCACTTCCAGAGTGGCTAATGAAGCCTTAAGCCAGCTGGATATTGACCACCAAGGCCTGGATAATATTGACCGCCGAATATTAACTACCATTATTGAGAAGTTTGGCGGCGGGCCAGTAGGTTTGAATACCATAGCCGCATCGATTTCCGAAGACCAGTCCACGCTGGAAGAAGTGTATGAGCCTTATTTGATGCAGGCCGGGTTTTTAGCACGTACGTCGCGGGGCCGGGTGGTGACTGAAAGTGGGTATAAGCACCTGGGCAAAGAAGCACCAGCTGATTTGCAGGGAAAGCTAGTTTAGGGAAGTTAAATATTAAACATAAAAATGCAAAATGATACCTTATAATGCAAAAAGCATTTGATTTTTTATATGTAATTTAAATATTTGGATTTTAATTTTTAATTAAAGTTTCCGGTCCGTAAGTAGCTTCTTCATCCAGCTCACAAATAGCTATATATCTTTTCAGGGCCGTGCCGATGGGGTAAGAAGTTTGCAGGGTAAGTATTTTTCTTTCGTGGTTATACTGGTCCATGACTGAAACGTCCTTAGGGCCGACAATTTTCGTTTCAATAACTTTATAAATAAAAAGCTCCCCATCAGGATTAGTTATTCGAACCGCAGTATCAACCGGAATATCGATCAGTGGTTTGAAAATTTCTTTATAATCACCAGGCTTCCAAAAGTAATCAGATGAATGGCCAAAAATATAAGGATTACCTAATTCACCAGGCAGAGCCGTACCCGGGAATAAGACCACGCCATTAGCCAGGGCTTCCTGATGGCCATCAGCCGTGTTTTGCTCTTCAGTAATGTATACTATCGGCGCTTCAATATTGCGGTCAGGGATACTGATGACACTTGGCTCTCCGTTTTCCAGGGTAGGTCTTTTAATTGCTATCTGGCTGTTAGTTGGTGATGCGTTGGAAGATTTGGCATTAGCATTTGAAGTCTGGATAATATCTGTCTGGTTTTGCCAGGCCTTAAAGGCAAAATAACCGCCCAAACTTAAAATTACCACTAAGAGGATAATTATATAAATATCTTTGTTTTTACGATGGCGCTTTTTTAGTATCATGGTGATTATTGTAGCAGTAAAATTATTACGTTACAAGTTGTGGAAATATACCCTTGACAAAAAAGTATATATGCGATAAAATGTTTTATTACATTAACAATATAGTAATTTCCTCTGGATTTTGCTGTAGCATAAACAGCAGGATTCAGCTCTTTCTTTCACCCATTCCATGGAGGTATACGGATATGATTGATCTCATCCGTCTCCCGATTCCGCGCTGTAGCGCGAATTATATTAATTTGTCGACGACTCCGACGACCTCGGTCGATCCCGGCTCCGCGGCCTGGCGTACCGGCTAATCTCAAGTCGGCCGGCGCCAATCTGGATTTCGAACCTGAGACATTAATTTGTCTCGATGAAGTGAATTGATTCTATGAGGACCCGCTTATTGCAAGCTGATCCTCTTTTTTATATGGTTTATTTAAGTTATACTAAGAGTATGGAATTCTCACCATTTATATTTTTAATAGCTTATTTGATTGGGGTAATAATTCTGGTGCTGTTAGCCCTGATTAATATTTATCATATTATAAGATTCGGATTTTTAAGAGCCCCAAGTCTGGTGGCAACTTTTGTTTTTGTAATTCTAATCGTGGGCATTGTTCTTGCTACCTTACAGATTTTAAACCACATTGACTGGCAGCAGCCTATGGAAATAACCATACCATTTATCAACAACAATGAAGGATTTGAATAAAATTCATTTTCCCGGCAAAGAACCGGGTGAAATAATTGAAATGGCCTTGCGCCGGCACGGCGTAGCCATTGCAAAAAAAATTTCGGGCCTTTTAATTGGCGTAATATTGCTGGCCGTTGTTTACATATTATTACGGAATTTTACAGAGTGGCTAGATGATGATGAAGGTTTATTTTTTATCCTGTTTATTCTAGGAGGCAGCTTGTTTGTGTTATTTATAATTTTGTTCATATTTCATGCCTGGGTTGATTATTATCTTGATATTTGGCTGATTACCAACCAGCGTATTGTAGCTACTGAACAAAAAGGTCTATTTAACCGCGTGGTGTCGGAGTTACGATTGGACAGAATCCAGGATGTCAGCAGCGAAGTCAAGGGATTTTTTCCTACTCTGTTTAAATACGGCAGTATCCATGTCCAGACCGCTTCAGAACAGGATAAGTTTTGGTTTGATGATGTGCCCCAGCCGGAATTGGCTTCGCGCAAGATTCTTGAGCTTCATGAAAGGTACATAAGTATTGACAGGATCCAGCCGCGCTTGCAGCATGACCAGCACCAGCACATGACCAGCGACCAAGATTACCACCCGCCCAGATAATGAAATTAAGTTTATTTGATTATCACTTACCATCTAGCCTAATTGCCCAGTCACCCACCAAGCCTCGGGACCACTCGCGGTTGCTTGTTTATAATCGGAGTGCGAATAAAATTCAGCACGATCATTTTTATAATCTGCCTGATTATTTGAAGCCGGATGATGTTTTGGTTTTTAATAACACCAAAGTTTTTCCAGCTAGACTGCAGGGACGTAAGACAACGGGTGGTAAAATAGAAGTTTTTTTATTAAAGCCTGTTCAGGGAAAGATATGGGAAGTTTTAATCGGCGGACGGGTTAGGCACGTTGGCCAAGAAATTAAGTTTAGCCAGGGTTTGCAGTGTCAGGTGGCTAGCAAGCTAGAACATGGCCTGTGGCAGGTTAAGTTTAATAAGACAAGCAAGGAGGTTTTAAAAATTGCTGATAAGATCGGCTCAACTCCAACCCCGCCGTATATCAAGAAAAAAACCAGGTTAAATGATTATCAAACAGTCTATGCCAAGAAAACTGGGTCAGTAGCCGCACCCACGGCTGGTTTTCATTTTACAAAATCATTATTAAAAAAGTTAAAAAGCAAAGGGGTGCAGTTTGAATATATTACTTTGCATGTTGGTTTTGGTACCTTCCAGCCAGTAAAAGTTAATGACATTACCAAACACACCATGCATGCGGAATTTACCGAGGTAGATTCAAGCACAGCTAAGCGTTTAGTAAAAGCCAAAAAACAGGGTCAGCGGATTATTGCCGTGGGCACTACTTCCGTTAGGACTTTAGAGGCTGTTTTTACCAGAGCTGGGCATAAAAGCCCAGCTAACCCACACACAGGATTTAAAGGCTGGATAAATCCTTTTATTTACCCGGGCTATAAGTTTATGTTTATTGATGGCATGATTACCAATTTTCATTTGCCCAAGTCCACGTTGTTGATGTTAATTTCGGCCTTTATTGGCAGAAAGAAGGTTTTGGATATATATAAAAAAGCGATCAAGAAAAAATACCGCTTTTACAGTTTTGGGGACGGGATGCTGATTTATTAAGCATTTAATTCGGCTTGACGTTGCAATAGCGTCTTGATATTGTAAGGTATATTAATATAAATAAACATAATATTATTAACCCCATTGATTTTTTACAAAGACTGGGTATTATTTGAGGATGTTTCTAATTTAATTAGTTTACGTTACGGCGTACGAGTATATGATTTCAAGTATAAACAAAGATTTTTTTTCGTATTGTAAGCGCCACGGGCCGTTTATTATTTTGATTACTCTGTTAATTGCATGGAATGCCATTTTTATTTATTTACGCCTAGCTCGATATTTAACATTTCACTATCCAGGATGGGATGTTGGATTTTTTGATCAAGTCATCTGGCTAATGTCTCATGGCGAAATTATGACAACCGTATTGCACCGCACCGTCTTTATGGATCATTTTTCGCCCATTTTTTATTTATTTATCCCTTTCTATTGGGCGGGCATAGGGATGTATACCCTGCTCATTATATATCCGGTAATAATATCACTCGGGACAATACCATTGTATCGTCTAACAAAGCGTTTTTCTAGTAATAAATGGCTGCCCTTGCTTGCTCCACTGGTATTTTTACTACATCCCGCTATTACTAACATGACCTTAAATGGGTTTTATACTGCTGTGCTGGCAATACCGCTGGGATTATTTATGTTGTACTATATTGAAAAAAAATCGTGGTGGTTTATCCTTTTTCTGGGATTAATTTTATTGTTGCGTGAAGAATTTTTTCTTGTCGCTTTGTGTGCAGGAATAGTATTATTAATCATGAAGCGTGAGTGGAAAAAGGGCATTATTTCATTATTATTGGGTGGATTGTTTTATTATGGTGTGTTTCACCTATACTTTCCACATTTTAATGGACCTTTGCATAAAATTGAATATTATTATGGGTGGTTAGGATCGTCGATTCCAGAAATTATAAAATCGATACTTACCCGGCCAATTGAAATTATTAATGAATTGATTTCCATAGAACGTATTAGGTACGTAATTCAGATTTTGGTACCATTATCATTAATGTTTATTTTTGGACCATTACTTACCGTTTTGGGCTTTGGGTTTATTATCATCAATCTACTGGCTGAAACGCCGGAACGTTTTAGTATACATTTGTACTATGCAGCGGCAGCATACCCTTTTTTATTTATTGGACTAATATACGGAATTAAGCATATCATTTCTCTCCGATCAAGAAGTCTGCGAATAGGATTGGTCACTATGATAGTGTGTATAACTGTCGTTTCTAGTGTGGTTTGGAGCAGGGCGCCTTGGGGTCTTGGGTTTGAAGACACTCGCTATTTGTATATTGAATGGAATCGTGCTGAGAAAATACAGTCGGTGTTGGATAATATACCCAATGACGCCTCCGTATGTGCACAGAGCGATATTGTTCCTCATTTGTCTCAGCGCGCAAAGATCGAAAATTATCCGCGTTGTTATCAAAAGGATATTGATTACTATGTTTTCGACCGCCGAGGAAATTCCTATCCAGTGCAATCCAGTGGTATTAATGATGCCATTGGTGATTTTATAAAAAATGATAAGTATGGTTTAGTTGTCTATGATGATTATATTTATTTATTTCAGCTGGGTGTGTCAGGCTTGGATATTGATGCTCTGTATAGGACCAAACAATCTCCTACTCAAACCAAGGAAGTATTGTTTAATAATGACACAATCAAATTGATTGGCTATGACATTGAGCCGGGCAATAACGTTGTTGCTGGAACGGAGATAGCTTTGTCATTATTTTGGAGTGCTATTGAGCCGATTGAAGAAGACTTATATATATTTGTGCATGCTGATCAGTTCCGTAATGGACAACTAACTCGGATTAATCTGGATCATCCTCCTTGTGACGGAGTCCTTACGATGACTAACTGGAAATCAGGGGAGGTGTATCTCGATATGTTTCAAGTGGTAATACCGGAAACACAACAGGAGGGGTCTTATAATATTTATATTGGACTGTATAGCAGTGAGGGTTCTCAGTCAGGATATTTAATAGATACTCTTAATATAACAACGCCTTAAGATGAAACCAATTTAAATCGTTATTAAGGAGTATTCTTTTTACAGTATTGGGGATGGGATGTTTATCACTTAGGAAACCCCTTTAAGAAAGTGGCTTCCTATCCCTTCCGCAAATTATTTGTATCGCTTAAGCTCAGGGACCCCCGCCCGACTGCCTTCGGCACCGAAGGCGGGTACGGCACAAGACCTCCCGATATTCATCGGGACAGGCTCCACCTCGCGATGATATTATTTTTTATGATTTATTAATCCAGTAATATTTTGATTCTACTCACCTGTGCCGTCCCGCCATTCGACGGGACCTAGTGGTAGCATTGTGTTTAGTTAGGTATTCAGATTGTTTAGTCTAATAATAATTTTATCCTACTGGCTTGAGCGGCAAACGCGCCCCAGTAGTTTTTATCGCGTTTAGTCTGGAGCTCTTGGGCAATTTCTTCCCAATCATGGGCTGAGATGCGGACTTGCTTGAATTTTTCCGGATCAATGACTTTCATATAGGAAGCGTGCTTGGTAAACTTCCCGCGGATGTCGTGTTTTCTGAAATCGTCCAGCTTGCCGACCAGGCCTTCCCGGGCCTTATCCTCAATTTGTATTTTAGAAAACCGGGCTGGGTCACTGGTTTTCATATGATAAGCATGCGAAGCAAAAAGTACCCAGTTATTCTGGATAATGGTTTTTTTCAGGAAGTTTAGCATATTCTGCCATTGCTGGTCTGTAACTTCAATATGGGCGGCTCTGACCGGATCTATTTGTTTCATGCGGGCTAGCCGAGCAGTAAAAGCATCCCAGTTTTCTTGGCGACGGTATTTTTCCAATTCTCTAAGCATACCCAGCCATTCATTATCAGTAATAAGAATTTCTTTGAAATGATCAGGGTCGATAACAGCCATACGGGCAGCATGCCAGGTGTAATCCCGCCAGAATTTTCCTAGGGAATAATTACGAAGCTCATCCTTCATATTCGTCCAATCCGATTCAGTGACTTCCATATTGGGGCCTATCATGGTCATAGTAGAGTTTCGGAAAACCCTCCGCCCAGGGCGGATGTTTTCCGAGGCCTTTCGTAAAAATTAGTGTATTGCTCGCTCGGGGCCCTCGCCCGACTGCCTTCGGCATCGAAGGCGGGCGCGGCACAAGACCCGTAGCTTTGCAATCCTTATTTAATGTTTTTAGTATACCAAATCAGTCTTATTTTTAGGAGTGGCTAAGACTGATATTAAGTAATTAATAAATTTTTTCCACATCCACCCCCGTATAGTAGTGTTTAAGGATCCAATCGTAGGTTTTATTTTTTTCAGTAGCATATCCTCTGGCACCTTGGGCTGACATGCCTACCATATGGTTGCCATGTAGCGTATTGTAATTTGGAATTGCACCATATGGGTCATCTACTGCCACCAGCCACGGATATCCGCTGCCTGCCCAAACTTCAGTCCAGTTCCGGGTGCGTCCGTCTGTACCGGATGAATAAGCAGCCATAGCGATACCTTGCGGATTTATCTGGGATACAGCATCCGAGTGTGTAATCACTGTGCCGGTAGTGGCCAGGACAGCGGCTAGTGGATCTTCAGAGCGCTCTTCAAAACCATAGCCCTTGTACACCTGGTCCGTGTTGGCGTTAATGTCAAAAAATTTGTCAGGGTGCTTCCCCCCGTGCAGTTTGTGCCATAATACATAGGAGCGCGCACCGGTGATGAGAGCTTTTAAATATTCTTCTGGCTGCTCATTGGCTACTTCGGCCAGGCCTTTTAAATATGATTCAACGCCCAATTCATTGATGACCCACAAGGATTCAGTGGCCTCTAGATAGCGTATTTCAATTGTACCGCGGAATTTATTATCATTAAGGTTGGGATTCCATAAGGGTGCATTATTCCAACTGGTTATTTCCATAATAGTGCTAGAGGCGTGCGGTGTTAAGCGCCAATAAGCATCTTCAGTTACATTAATAGCAGTAACTTCATTTTTTTCTTTAATTGTTTTCTGCTCAGTGTTCATATTAGTGATGTCGTATCCGCCATTAGCAGTAATAGTGACTTGCTCAGTTGTTTCCAGCAGGCCAATTCTGACGGCTGGTTCATTCTCAATAATGTTATTTTGTTGGATAACCGGCGGATCACCCACTTTAATATTAATAGTAAATTCCCCGCCTGGAACAAAATTTAAATTTTCTGCTACTAGCGCGAATTTTTCTGTATAATAGCCTGCGACGTTCGGAGCTTGCAAGGCAAAGCGAAAGCGTCCATTTTCTCCCGGATATACCCTGGACTGTAGCAGGCGCGTAGGGCGGTAATAATACTCGTTCCAATAGTCATGTTTAAAAGAGCTGACTCGCCCGGTTGGACCGGATACGTTTACTGCTAAAAAATGATCACTATCGTTATACCAGCTTTTAAGCCCGGTATTCTTGAAATCAACCCAAAAGGTAAAAGCCTGGCCAGGCTCGGCGCTTAACTGGCCGCCATGGCTGCGTTCAACTTGTTCTGCCTGGTAATCCGGGGGACGGTTAATGGTTTCCCCAACGCCAATTAAAAATTCAAAATGCCCCCCGTCTATCCAGGTGAGATTTTCTGCTACTAGGTTGAATTTTTCTGTATAGATTCCAGTTGCACTCGGAGCTTGCAAAGCAAAACGGAAGCGGCCAATTTCTCCAGGCCTCACTTCGCTTTGTAAGAGCCGAGCTGGACGATATGGGTGTTCTTTCCAAAATTCATGGCGGAATAAACTGTCGCGCCCGGCTGGGCCAGATGCATTAACTGCTACGTAATTGTTACCGGTGTTGCGCCAGGTAGCCTGCCCGGTATTTAAAAAATCAACCCAGACAGTAACAGCTTGCCCGGGTTCTAGGTTGACGACCGCGTTGCTGCGATCAACTTCCTTAGCTTGATAGGGTGAGTCAGCTACTCTTTCATCAGTAATACCCAACACCTGAGGCCGGGCATCTACCTGGGGCAGTGAAGTAAGGCCGTAATTACCAATATACCCCGTGCTGATGTAATCCATAACACTCTTTTTGCTGGTGGCTGCATGAGTAGCAGGAATTAGTTCATGCTCCGGATTACCTTCCTTATTGAACTGATCTTCAATAAAAGCCGGCGCATATGGGATCAGCATTAGCGCCATAATAACAGCGAAAAGAGCTGAATAGTTCTTTTTTTCCATTATTTTTATATTTATTTTTGATTTTTGTACTTTTCAACTTTAAAAGGGACAAAAAAGGATGCCCTACGCTCCCTTCTGCGGACAATAACCACAAGGTTTTTACTGATTTTTGTATTTGTTCATCAATTTGTCTAGGATGCTCCGTTTAAAGTCTTGGGAGCTTTTTATTTTTTTGTTTTAAACAGTTTTTCTGTTTATATAAATAATATTAGCATAATTTTACGTGTTTGTCAACCCCTCTTTAAAATGATAGGATGAATTTAACTCAGGATAAAAGTTATATTTTTTCCCTTTTTATTATCTAGTGAATTCATGTCATATATCCGTAGGATTGCCCACCCCGAAAACGTGACGGGGTTTCGCTGCCCGATTCAATGAAAATAGTTATTATATTAATAAGTAATCATTTTAATTAAGTGTCATATACACGTAGGATCGCTCATAATACAATTATCCAGATAATCGGTAAAAGTGTCAGTACTGTGATCGGAGTGGTTGTAATTGGTATGCTAACTCGTTACTTAGGCCAAGGGGGGTTTGGGCAGTACACAACTATTATGGCTTTTTTGCAGTTTTTTGGGGTTGTGGTTGACCTGGGGTTATATGTAATTTTGGTAAAGAAAATTTCCGAGGCAAATGCTGACGAGGAAAAATTGGTCAGTAATATATTTACTCTGCGCTTAGTCTCGGCCATTATCTTTTTGGGCTTGGCTCCGGTAGGGGTTTGGTTTTTCCCCTATCCGGATATTGTAAGATGGGGCGTGTTGATTACATCATTTTCTTTTCTGGGCATTACACTGAACCAGGCTTTGGCTGGCGTATTCCAAAAACATCTGCGTATGGACAAGGTAGTTATTGCCGAAGTAGTCGGCAGGTTGATGCTTATTGGCATTACTTACTATGTCATCAGGGCTGAGCTGGGGTTACTTTGGATAATGGGTTCGGTAGTAGCCGGGAGTCTGGTTAATTTTATTGTGACATATATATTAAGCCGCAGTTTAGTCCGTTTTCGTCTGCGGTTTAACTGGCCGGTTTGGAAAGATGTAATTAAAGATTCCTGGCCAATTGCCTTGTCTATTGCTTTTAATCTAGTTTATTTTAAAGCTGATACAATAATATTATCCCTTTATTATAACGCGGACACTGTGGGTATTTACGGCGCAGCTTATAAAGTACTGGAAGTCTTTAATACTTTACCCGCCATGTTTGCTGGATTAGTACTGCCGTTATTAGCTGCTGCTTGGGCCAGTCTGGATAGAGAGCGCTTTAAGCGGGTATTACAAAAAGCTTTTGATGCCATGATTTTAATTGCCGTGCCGCTGGCTATTGGCACTCTGTTTTTAGCCCGTCCGGTCATGGATTTGGTAGCCCCGGATTTTATTGATTCAGCCCGTGTTCTGCAAATTTTAATTTTTGCTGCCAGTATAATATTTATTGGGAATTTATTCGGCAATACGGTGGTAGCTATTAATAAACAAAAAACTATGATGTGGCTTTATTTGCTAGTAGCCGTGGTTTCTTTAATTGGCTATCTGATATTAATACCCAGGTATTCATATTTTGGCGCAGCCGGCATGACCGTTGCTTCAGAATTGCTGATTACCATATCAGCCGCCCTGGTTGTTTACTGGGGTACGCGGATTCTGCCCTCACTTACCGTATTACTCAAATCACTGCTGGCGAGTGCAGTAATGGCCGGAGTTTTATATTTTATCAGTGATTTTAGTATTTTTGTATCAATATTAATCAGCGTCGTTGTGTATTTGCTGGTTATGTATATAATAAAGGGAATTCGCAAAGAGACCCTGACTGAAATAATTAGACTGAAATAACCAATGAAAAATGTATTAATATTAAAATTCCCCCACTCTTCTTTATTTGGCGGTGGCGAGCAGCATACCATTCTTTTAGTTGAGGAATTGCAGAAAAAAGGATTTAATTTTTTCTTAGCCTCTTCCTGCCGCGTCCTCTTGGATGAATTCAGGAAAAGGAAATGGCCTGCCCAGCGCGCCTGGGCTGGACCTGAACCAGTGTCAAAGATATCAATTTTATCCTGGCCTTTTGTGGCGCCCTTTGCTTTTGTGAGTGTTTGTTTGCTGTTGATGCATTATCGCTGGTGGAAAAAAACTACCTTGCTTTATTGTTTGTCTTTAACTGAAAAAATTCTGGCTACTATTCCGGCTAGATTATTAGGCATGAAAGTAGTTTGGGTTGAGCATGTTACCTTTGAGCGCTGGCTCATAAAAAATCCTTTAAAAGTATATTATAAATTATTTTCTCGTCAGGCTACAATAGTAGCCATTTCACAGGTTATAAAACAGCAGTTAATTGAGAAAATAAGTATAAAAAATGAAAAAATTCTGGTGATATATAATGGAGTGGATTTAGGAAAGTTTACCATGAAACAATACCGCTGGGAAAAGGCAGCTCGGTTCAATATTGGTTGCGTAGCCCGTTTAGAAAAGGAAAAAGGCATTGAATTCTTGATTCAGGCTATAAAAATGGTCAGGGAGTATATCCCTTTTATCCGCCTGATTATTGTAGGTGAAGGGTCAGAAAAAAGGCGTCTGATGTGGCTGGCCGAACGCTTAGGCTTAAAAGAGATAATCCAATGGGTTGGTTACCAGCATGAAATTGAGAAATGGTATGGTTTTTTTGATGCTTATGCCCTGCCTTCGGTTAAGCGCGAGTCATTTGGTATCACTATTGTTGAGGCTATGGCTAGCGGGGTGCCTGTAGTAGCTTCGCGGTTGGGTGGAATACCAGAGATAGTAGAACACAAAAAAACCGGCTTGCTGGCAGAACCAGGCAGTAGCCAGAGCTTGGCTGATCAATTATTATATCTTTTTAATAATCGCGCTGAAACACGGGAGATTGTTATGCAGGCTAGAGAAATAGTGGAACAAAAATTTAGCCTTGATCGGATGATACGCGATTATTATTTGCTATTCAGGAAATAGCATATGGAACAAGCAAGTGAGAGCAAAGTTTGGTCAAAGAAAAATATAATTGCTTTAGGTATAGCAATATTTTTAGCTGTAGCTATAAGTTTTTTAAATGTAAGCTGGCCGTGGTTTATAGCTTTAGGCCTGCTAGTTTTTTCAGTAATTGTGATATTTATTCTGAAACAACCATTTATTGGCGTGTTAATTATTGCCTTATCCCTGCCCTTTGAGAGGATTGGCGCTTATGAGTTTGGTGAGACTACTATCAGGATTTCGCAGATAATTTTAGTAATTACTATGATCGCTTGGTTTATAAATTTATTCCTGAAAAATACCTTTAAGCTGGCTAAAAACCCATTACTGCCATTACTGGCTGTATTTGCTGTAATAAATATTATTAGCCTGCCCGGCTCATTGAATCTTGGGCGTTCAGTTATTGTATTGGCTTTTATTATTTTTACTATGACCTTTTCTTTTATAGTGCCAAATCTTGTAAATACTCCCGCTAAGGTAAAGAAGCTGATAATGTTTTTATTGCTTGGGTTTTTTGTAGTTTCAATTTTTGGTTTATGGCAGTTTCTGGCTGATATGAGCGGCCTGCCTATTGAAGTAACGGGTTTGAGAGATCTTTATACTAAAGATATCCTTGGTTTTACCCGGGTGCAATCAACCGCTTATGAGCCATTATATTTTGCTAATTATTTATTAATACCGCTGGGAATTTTATTTGCCCTTTTTTTGTCAGGCAAGGGAGAGATGAAATCTACCTGGGTCATATTGCTTTTTGGGTTGGGTATAGTAAATTTTATTTTAACAGTATCGCGTGGAGGATATATTGCCATAGCTGTTACTTTAGCAGTGGTGGGGGCTTTTTATTTTCGTAAATTGTTTTCATTACAGAATATTTTAATTTTTTTAATTGCCATCGTGATTGTTGGCTGGGTGGCAGTTCAGGCACTGGGAGTGGGCGGAGAACTGTTTACTTTGGAGAAATTTCAGGAGCATATTGGTAATGCTTTTTATGGAGCTTCATATGATGAGCGTGTAGAAACAATTTCCAGTGCTATGACAATGTGGCAAGAGAGTCCGCTGGTTGGTTCTGGACCCGGTAGTTTTGGGCCGTACATGGCTAATCATCCGTTTTATGTACCTACGGACGGGTGGCGCATCGTGAATAACGAATTTATTGAAATATTGGCGGAGAACGGCATCATAGGCTTGTTCATTTTTATTTTAATAATTCTATTGGCTGTTATCCGTTCTTTTAAGGCCATTTTAAGAACTAAGGATTTTTATTTAAAAGCAATCCTGATTGGTTTGCTCGGAGCATTTATTGGAGTCTTGGCCCAGTACCAGACATTTTCTACATTGTATATTGTCCACGTTTGGTTTTTAATTGGATTAATTGTAGCTATTCAGAATATAATACTATTGCCAAAAAATGACTAATTATGAGACTGGCATTGTTTAAAAGGTAAGGTATTAAACTTGACAAAAATTTCAGAAATTATAATCTATATAAAGGAGTAAATTAATTATATGTTTAAGATCAGGCCATTTGAGCTTTTAAATATTATAGCCATAGTTATCATTGGTGCTGGCAGTATCGGGTTTTTTTGGCATTATTCTTCAGAAGTGCAGCCGATTTTACCGCGTACGCAGATTGTATACCGTCAGCCGGCAGTGCTGGGTGTTTATGCTGAACTGAATCAGGAAGAGCAAGCCGGGATTAATGAATATTCATTAGCTCAGGAGCCTTTTAAGACAACTTCTAAATTAAAAGCGAGCGATATTAATATTATGTTTAATGGATATTGCCTGCGCCAACCATCTAGGTTAGAAGTTGATACCTGGACGAATCAAAATACTAATATTCTCCAGGCTGCGTTTCTAGAAGGCAGCATTGAAAACTGCCAATAAACAATTAATTTTTAACTAAAACAGACTTATTCTGTTTTTTTATTTAACTTAATTATGGTAGAATTTGTTTATGATTGAGATTGTGCTGATAATAATATTTACTTTACTGTTTATAGTTTTAGCCTGGTGGAAACTTGATTGGGCTATTAGTTTTTGTATTGTTTTTTTGCCTGCATATTTGCTGAGATTTAAGATTTGGTTAATACCTGTGACTATATTGGAAATTATGCTGATAGTGGTTTTTCTGGTCTGGCTGATTAAAGTTTTTAGTCAGAATAAAGGAACTTTAATAGATCGCTGCAAGAGCATTTGGTGGCCCTGGCAATGGCTTATTTTATTGTTTGTAGTCAGCGGAATTGTGGCAGTGCTGATATCGCCTGATACGCGGCAGGCGCTGGGTTTATGGAAGGCTTATATATTAGAACCAGTGTTATTTTTTATAGTTTTTGTAAATACTATGAAATCCGGTAGACAGAAAAGGATGGTTGTCTGGGCCTTTGGCATGTCAGCTGTGGTGGTCGGATTTATTGCAATTTTACAGTATTTAAATATTATTGATATCCCGGCTCATTATGGGTTGGAAATCCCCAAAAGAGCTACTTCATTATTCCCCTTCCCCACGGCTATTGGGAAATTTGTGGGTCCAATACTTGCTTTATTTTTAGGGTTATGGCTGGGTGGTAATAAATCCCAGGAAAAAACTGTTAGTCCAGACAAAAAAGGGTTTATAAATATGTTTTTACTAGGGGTAATTTGTTTTAGCTGCATAGGCTTAATTTTATCTGTATCACGTGGTGCTTTGCTTGGAGTTTTTGCCGCACTAATCTTAATCAGTTTTTTTTCGCGCTGGAAAAAATGGTTATGGATTGGTTTGGCATTTTTAGTTTTATTAATTTTAGCCATCCCTCAAACCAGGAATAATGTACTGTCTGTTTTTAAAGCAACAGATGTGTCAACTGACGTGCGTTTGGTTATGTGGCAGGGAGCCGGCAGAATAATTGAAGATAATCCAATTAGTGGTACTGGCTTGGCCAGCTTCCCGGTTGTATATGAGGATTATAAAGAAGCTTCCCATACTGAATTTTTCCCTAATCCCGATCATCTGATATTGACTTTGTGGATTGAAATGGGATTGTCAGGGCTAATAATTTTTGGCTGGTTAATTATTCGTTTTTTTACAGCTGGTTTTAAGTTAGCTAGTAATTATCCGCTGGCTGTTGGGTTGCTAGCTGCCATGACAGCCATTATTGTTCATGGCTTTTTGGACACGCCTTACTTTAAAAATGACTTGGCTGTACAATTTTGGATTTTAATGGGATTAATGATATTATTACATAGAGGAAACCAAGGTAAACATAATACAATATCTAATGATTAATTAGTAATTAGACAGAAAGGAGATAAAATTATGAGAAAAAGCTTAATAATAACCATGGTAGTGGTATCTTCAATTGCCCTGACCGCGGGAATTGTGAGTGCCGCTACAGAGCATAATGTAACCACCAGCTTAGGTGGCGTGGCAGGCGATTTTTTTGATATTGACGGCGTGGTAAAAGTAGATTCTTTGGTAGTTGGTCAGCAGAGCATTGGTGGGGTTACATTTTTTAATGGCACTATTGTAAATAGCACTACAGACGCTACCGGCGCAGACAATCCAGTTACCTTTGGCGACAACGTCAGGATTGACGGCCGGATATACCGCGGCGCTACAGCCGGCACGGCTGATTCTATGCCTTTTATTGTGAATGACAATATGGAAGTTAGTGGTAATTTAGCGGTTAACGGTGATATTACTTTAGCCAGCAACCAGACATTAAATGTTGCTGATACTACTATCACTGGATTATCAACGGATGACTTATCAGACGGCAGTACATTAACCAACAGCGATGCAGTAGCTACCCTAACGGCAGACTGGGTTAATACAGCCTATCCTTGGGCAGCTAATGAAATTGCTGACGCAACCAGAGTGGTGCCTATGTCTTTGTCAGATTTTTATACAGATGCTGATAATGCTCCAGCTGATATAACCACTTTAACCACCCCCTCCTTGGGTTATAAAGCCAGTCAGGGTTTATTCCTGCAATATATTGAAGATGATACAACTGATTTTGGTGGTCAGCTGATAGTACCGCAGGATTATGCTTCAGGTGGTGCATTTAAAATGGCAGTGGACACTTCCGGCGCTTTGGTAACAGATTGGAATGTTGATTGGCAGGTAGCGATTTCTGAAACTGCCGGCACAGCTGCCTGGTCCACTTCAATGGCCAATGAAGCAGCAGTTGATGTACCTGATAATGCTGGTACGCCGGATATTTTGACTTTTACCCCGACTTCACAAACAGATATTTCTGCCGGTGACGTATTGTTTTTCAATTTTTGGCCGGATTCTAATACCGCAGCTGGTGAGCCAAATGTAGAAATATACAGCGTGTGGTTTGAGTATACTGCTACTCAGTAAATTTAATATTAATAAAACAACCTTTCATTAATTTATGGGAGGTTGTTTTTTATTCTTTAAATATTTATAATTAATTGAGTCAAGCAGAGCTTTACTACGGGAAAAGGTGTGTTATAATTAGCATATAATTCAATAATTTAAAAAACTATGATCAAGTATTTTGGAGCCGGAATGTTAATTTTGGCGGCTTTTTTTATTCTTCTTCCGGCCGCAGTTAACGCGGCAGAAGACAACACTGCCCCGCAGCTGGTTTCATTTGACATTAGCCCTGCCCAAATTGACACGTCCGAATCAGACCAGGAGATTACCATCACTTTGAGAATGACCGATGATTTGTCGGGTACCTGTTATTATGTGGATGACGGAGATCATCCATGCCATCAGATTGGTTATTTGCAGGTTAACTTGTCCCCTCTAATCGGGACGCAGTATAAGGAAGCGATATGGAATTGGACGCTAACTTCAGGTGATGAGATGGATGGAACTTATGTGCATACCGTGACCATACCTAAATGGAGTAAGTCAGGTATTTGGAAAGTGGATTATGTTGTTCTGATTGACGCTTTGGGGAATAATAAGGAAATCTATACAGACGAGCTGGGTTCTATGTTTCCAAGCTCCAATTTAACTTTTGCTAACACCCAATCGGACACCTCGGTGACAATTGAAAAAGAGTGGACATTGACTTCTAATAGCGGCGATACCACGGTTATTTTTCCAGAGGACACTGTCGTAACCAGAAAGAACGGGGGGAGCTTTCAGTTTTACAAAATGGTCAACCAGCCTTATTTAGTTAGAAATTTACCAGTCGCAGATAGCCTGGATAGCACGCCTGTCGCAGCGATCCGCATTGGAGTACCGGGTTTAAATTTATCATTTAATAAAGCAGTCAGCGTATCAATGAGAGTAGACGCTGAATATACAGATCAGACTTTAATTATCCGAGGGCTGGAAGAAGGTGAGAATGAGTGGGCTAATGAGAGTACCTGCGTGGTAGCCTACCATGGCGATCAAATCGTTCAAGAGGAGTATGATGCGTTGCATGATGGGATGGTGCCGGTTTATGATGAAGATGACCAGCTCATATACATACCTGATCCCGAAGATACTGATTCATACGGTACTTGCGATTTTACAGTTAGACACGCTTCATATTTTTCTGCCAATGTTGCGCCCTATATTGTCACCGGAGTTAAGACTGGTGCCAGACCAGTCGTCCGGATTTTTTCTACCAACGGCGGTTTAGTGGACAGCTTTTTAGCCTATGCCGCTACCATGACTTCCGGCATTAATGTGGCGGTTGGCGATATAGACGGCAACGGCACAAATGAGATAATAACCAGCGCCAGAACCGGCGGTGGCCCGCAAATCAGGGTGTTTGACGTGAATGGCAATAACCTAGGCTGGGATTTTTACGCCTATGACGAGAATTTCCGCGGTGGCGTGAATATTGCTGTTGGTGATATCGAGGGTGATGGCCCGATGGAGATTGTAACTGCGCCAATGGCCAATGGCGGTCCGAATGTCAGAGTCTTTGGCCTGCGCGGCAGTGAGATTATTGCTACTACCGAGAATTTCATGGCATATGACGTCAATTTCCGCGGTGGCATTGCCGTTTCTATCGGCGACATTGAGGGTGATGGCATTGGTGATATTGTCACCACGCCGATCAGCCGTGGCGGTCCTCATGTTAGAGTTTTCGGGGTGAAAAATAGCAGATATGTGCCGGTAACTTTAGGCGTCATGGCTTATGCTGAATCATTCCGGGGCGGCATTAATTCTTGCGTAGGAGACGTTGATGGCGACGGCTGGGACGAAATCATGACCGGTATTGTCAGCGCCGGCGGCCCGCATGTCAGAATTCTTGGCGTGCCTGGTTTGAATCAAGGGGTTGAACTGGAGAGCCCGGGCTTTTATGCTTA
>JAHIVO010000021.1 GCA_018816445.1 Patescibacteria group bacterium | reverse complement strand
GCTTTGTTTTTGGCGCCAGTTGGCGATTTTACTGTGATTTCCGCTTAATAATACCTCAGGCACTTTTTGCCCTTTAAAGTTTTCCGGCCGGGTGTAATGCGGATATTCAATGTAATATTTACTCTTGGAAAAAGTTTCATCCTTAGGAGAATTCTTATCACCTAAGACCCCGGGAATTAATCTGGTTATTGAATCAACAATAACCATAGCCGGCACTTCCCCGCCGGTGAGCACGTAATTACCGATGGATATCTCTTGGTCAATATATTTTTTTATGCGTTCATCAACGCCCTCGTAGTGTCCGCAGATTAATATTAATTGGTCCAGATTTTTATAGTGGCTGGCCAAAGTTTGATTAAAAGTTTTGCCTTTAGCTGACAGGAGAATGGTTTTTGATTTTCCGCCCGTGGCGGATCCGCCTCGGGCGGATTTTTTCTTAATAGCTTTGAGGCATTTATAAAGCGGTTCAATTTTCAGGACCATGCCCGGGCCGCCGCCATAAGGGCGGTCATCCACGGTTTTGTGCTTGTCTGAGGTGTATTTTCTCAGGTCGTGAATTTTAATATTAATTTTTTTCTTTTTCCGGGCACGCTTAATAATACTCTCATTAAAATAAGAGTTGAAAATTTCAGGAAAGATTGTGATTACGTCAAAGCGCATGGGTGGTAATTGGTGATTAGTAATTTTATTATAACAAAAACCGCGAGGTTTGTACCGAACGGTTTTTGCTTATATACTTCTTTGTTTGTAGTTTATATTTTTAGGTCGTCAACTGCTGAAGTATCAGCGGCTGGCCTAGGACTACGGTCTTCCTTGCGGAAGCCTTCTGGCTCATGGATTTTCAAGTTAACACGAGCGTGGTTCTTGGCGCCGACAACTCTTAAAAGTGTCCGGATGGCCTTGGCGGTCTGGCCTTGGCGGCCAATTACCTGCCCAAGATCAGCAGGGTTAACTTTTAGAGTGATTAATACGCCCATTTCATCAACCGTCCTGTCAGATGATACATCGTCAGGGCGATCAACTAATGACCTTACCACATACTCGACAAACTCTTGGTCCCTTGTTTCAGTTGGTTCTTTCTTAGCTGTCATAGTAGTTTTTCTGATTAATCTTCTTTATAATGTACACCAGTGCTGTCGACCACAATATATTCCAGACTGGATATTTTAAACAATATCAATAATTTATAAGCTTGTCAATTTAGTAGCAGGTGATGTTAGCTGGCATGTTTGAGCAGACCATAACACCCCACTTGTTGTATCTGCAGGTGTCATTAATATGCACCTGGACTTCCCGGGAGGTTTCATATTCCCCGTCGCTGGCTGTAACTGTAAAAGTGTAATCCCCAGAGCTCCACGCATTGGTTTTCCAGCCAAAAGCATAGTCCTTGCCAGGCCAACAGCCTTCCATGGAACCGAGTCTCGGGTCATCTACGCTATAGGTCAGTTCATCGCCTTCCGGATCAGTAGCCATGATATATAATATCACCCAGTCCTTTTCGTTTTTAGTGATTGGGGCAATAGGTTGGATTGTGATTTGGCCGGTAGTTGGGTAGTTATCAATACTCCCGCCAGTGCCAAAAATATTAGTATAGGCGGCATCACAAACACCATTTGAGTCCATATCATCACAACCCTCACCAGGCTCATCAAAATCATTCCAGCGATTTCCTTTGCCATCTTGATCGTAGATATTATTGGTACCATTATCGAATGCCTGGGTTGTGTTATCAATAAAACTATTCAGCAGGAATTTGTTATTATTAATACCAGAATTTATTATATAGACACCTCTCATGCTCGCATTGGCGATTAAGTTATTAGAAAAAATATTATTATTAGGGTAGTACCAGGTAGTACCAATATTATGGGGTTCCATTCTGATGGCATCTTCATGGATATTATCAAAGTCATTTTCGTAGAAGCTGTTATTAGCTGTTTCGTGGTTCATGTGCAGGGCAATATCAACATCAGTTATTGTGTTGTGGTGAATTTCATTAAAATAGGCAGCGCCATATGCTGGATCACCAAGGTCGTGACCATATAATCCAATAGCTACCCCGCTTTTTCCGGTTGCGCCAGGGATGTCAGTAAAATTATTGTCATAAACCTCATTATATTCTGAGCCTCTGTCAATATTCATAGCCACATGGTGATTATCAGCAGAGGTCATGTGGCCAAAGCTGTTATTAAACACTTTATTGTTATTTGATTCTTCCATAATTCTTATGCCAGAATTTGCATACAGCGTATTACTATAAATTTCATTATTATCACTACCATTTCGTATTAGAAGCACATGCATACCACGATTTTCACTGCCTTGGGGTTTAGTTATGCCACTTATTGTGGAGTTATTTACATTTCTAAAACTTGAATAATATTGACTAGCCTGATCAAAATTGATATTCTTAATAGTTAAATTATTGAGGGGCCCCCAGACTCCGCTTGTATAATTATTATAGGCAAACAAGCCAACATAAAAGTTATTTATAGTGCAATTTTTTATTGTGACATTGTCAAAACCTGTGGGGCCGTATTCGTTATCAATAACAATGCCATATCCACCTATTTCATTATTAGAAGTATTATCAGAATAAATTGTTGCACCATTGCAGTCCAAGGTTATATCATCAGCCATAATGTATATAAAAGCCATTAAATTGGAACCCGTATATTCATATGTCCCCGGACATATTTGAGTATCCATATTAATATAATTGTGAAGATGGTCATTTAAGTCCCAACAATCTTTAGGATCCCTATCCTTATGGTTGGATAAAAGGTCAGAATCTTTAAAATCAAATGGGAAAACAGCCGGACGGGGGTTATCATTAATTATTGATTGATTTGGCTCAATTATTGGTTTTGATACTGTCAATGGAAAGGCCTTTGCCTGCACCGCAAAAACTCCGCCTACCAGGCCAAAGCAGACTATTAAGCTGATCATAGCGGATTTGGTGTTGATGACTTTTTTCATAGATTTAAACGTAATTATTAGTTATTTTTTTAACAATCCAGTATATCGTGTTTATCCACAATTGTCAAGGTTTAGGGTTTTATCATTGTTTAGGCATTATGGTATTTTACACCATTTTAGGGAAAACAAAAACCCCCCCTCACCTTTTATACAATTATTTATTATGCTATATTTTTCGATTGGAGTATGTATGAAAGGTGAGGGGGGGGGTTGTGTATGAAATTCGTTATTATTTTACTCCGTACCTGCCCCAGTCAATATTATCAATACCAAGCTTTTTAAAATCATATGAACCGTCTGGATTCTTAATATCAGCATTACTCCAGTGAAAAGTTCCTCGGTCCAAATTTCTTCCTGCGGCATTAAATAGTGCTTTGGCAAATGTTTTAATTTTTTCAAGATCTATGATTTTTACAGTATTTGAATCTTTATCAATTTGTACAGCTTTCACAATATCTTCTGCTTCTATAACCCCAAGGTCGTCACTGGAGAAGCTTCCCTGATCTTCGGGAGTTAAAGTAGCAACAGCTAAATTTGCCGCAGCATTCAACACCTCCGCTTTTTGCTGATCGGTTAACTCCTGACCTTGTAAGCCCATGGTGTCAATAACCACTCCGCGGTACATGTCGGCCGTACCTTCTATGGTTGCTTCGGCAGTAAGGTCTGGTGCCGGAGTTTCTACTTCTGGAGGTTCTGGACCGTCGCCGCCTGTCAAACCCGGTTTATAATCCATGGTATATTGCTCATCAGCAGCTGCCTGGTCTGAAGTAATGGAGTCCGGGGTGGTTTGTTCGGTCGCGTGCTTTTGTTTTTGTTCTGCGGCGCCTCTGGTCTCGGCTGATATGGCGCCAGCGGCGCCTCCAGCTAGACCAAGCCCGAAGACAGCTGCCGCTACCACTCTGACTGCAGTTTTTACTTTCTTGCTATGCCGGCCGCCAAGGTTGATTGTTCCCGCTTCCCTGGCAAAGGCAGCAGGGTCATCTGGGTGCATTTCTTT
>JAHIVO010000020.1 GCA_018816445.1 Patescibacteria group bacterium | reverse complement strand
ATGAATTCAATTGGGAGAGGGCTGCATTTATCCACGATCATGAATCTACCGACCAGCAGGTCAGTATACGGCTTGAATTCATCCGGTAGGTCATTCACATCGGTTGAAACGACATGATGACATATGGGAAGGGGTGAACTTATCCTGGCCATAACGTCTTTGAGTTTGTCCAGCCACTTCAGCGTCATTTGCGTCAGGATAACACCACGACCAGGTACTGCATTCGGTAGTACACAGTCGAAGGCGGAAACTCTGTCCGTGGCGATAATTAATAATCTATCGCCGAGGTCATAGATATTCCTCACCTTACCTGTGGTTAGCGAGAATTGATCGGGTATGTCCCAATCATCTGTGCGTGTGAGCACTCTCATGATTAATACCTCTTTCTAGATTGTTACAGATCTGTTTATTTCTTTATTTTTATATTATATTACCTTACCAATTTTATTGATTTTATGTCAATTGACAAAATATTGGATATTGAATAAGATATAATGATTTGAACCTTGGCAATTTTATTGTCCATTTAGATAGGAGGATATCAAAATGGATATCAATGAAATTCGGGAGATGGTGCCAGCTATTGCTGGGATAGCAGCAATAATCTTATTACTGATTGCAATGGGCCGGGCTAATAATGGGTCATGGGGACCCTCCGTACTGCTGTTTTTGGCAGGAATGAGCACGTTGGTATTTGGCTCATATTCTCAGATCGTACTATTTGAGCTCAGCTTGCCAGCAGCGGGAATACTTTTCTTTCTTAGTTGTGTTGGCTTAGTTGCGCTACTTCATTTAGTAGCAGTTAAAGATCATGAGTGGCTGGCCATTATGGGCGGACTTATTTGCTGTCTGATGCTAGCACAGTGCGCTAACAGACTGCTTCCAATGCCATTTTGAAGGTACCAAAAGATCCTAACCGATAAAAGCTGTTTTGCATTTGCAACACAGCTTTTTTATATAAAAAAAGCGGCTCCGGAAGGGGAACCGCTTTGAGTTCGAGAAAGATCAGAGTTGAGGTTAGTTGCCTGTATGGCCGAAGAACATCCGTCCGTCACCGACTGGTAGCCATATGAGGGTGACTCCGGCGGAGAGAATCGTGTTCTTAACGATTTCGTCAGCCACAGAACCGGAGACTGTCAGTATGATGGAAATACCCGCTGCAATTAATGCCCGAGGTCCGTCGTCAAACGGGAAAAAGCTGTCGGTTACCGCAACTGCCTTTCTGGTTTTGTGCTTCTGGTCACGGGCAGCTTTGATCGCCACTTCCGTTGCGTCGAGCCGATCCGGACGAGTAGTGCCATTGCCAATAATCATACCGCGGAGCGCCAGCGTAGTAGTGTTGCTATTACTGGTTTGGCATACGGCGGCGGCCAGCAGCACATCATCTTTCTGTGTCCGTGAAAGCCTTCCGAAACATTCCACCGTAGGATAGTCGAAACGGAAGATGTAGGTGAAGTTCGGCTGGGTCAAGAAGCCGCCACGGATCTGGGTGAAGACGCGGGCAGTGTCGAGTGTCGGCGTAGCTAAAGCCGGGTTAATCAGCATTTTGCAGGCACCGCGCGGGCGCTTGAGAATCTGGATGGCTTCCTCGGAAATTGCCGGCGCAATAATCCCGTCAATGATGCGTTTCTTCTTCTTGGTCATGTATTCACGGATAACCCGTGCTTCTGCCGCGCCGATGGGGAAGTTGGTTGAGATCATGCCACCCCAGATAGCACGTGGGTTGCCCCTAATCATCTTACGCATCACTGTCACTGGATTGTTACCATAAGCTGCTCCACAGGCATTGCCATGCTTATTGCCCACGGCATAGCAATCGTATTTACGACTGTTTTGGTCGAAGGTGGCGGCGATATGGGTAATCGTCTGCAGTAGTCGGCTGAAATCAGTCCAATTGACATGTCCCGGTTCAGCACCCATGACCTGGATAAACTTATCCAGCGCCAGCGGGTCACCAGTAAGACCAGAGTATCTATAGGCGGGTACCTGGTATGGATTTTCTCCATACTTGTTAGTGCCGACGCGTACTCCGAACAGTGCTTCATACTCACCACCGCTGAGATAACGAGCCGCGGCCATGTAGTACTGTGACACAGTGAAGAAGGCCTTTTCGATAAGTTCATTGCGGAGCTGTTCTGTCACGCCGCGCTTGGAACGGAGCGCTTTGATAACACGCTTGCGGTCTTCACGTGTGCAGATTGGAATACGACCGCCTTTAGCCGTAGCATCCAGCATAGTCGGACCGCCGATATCGATCATCTCGATTACAGACTGGCGTGTGGCGCCTGGCCGGTCTATTTCTTTCTGTAGTGGGTAGAAATCTACGCAAGCGATGTCAATCCACTCGGCGCAGATTTTTTTGAGGTCAGCCAGATGCTCGGGGGTATTGAGGGCCAGGAGGCCACCGTGAATACGCTGGTCAAGGGTGACTACACGATGATCAAGGATAGCGCCGCCGATTTCTTTCCGTATGGCGTTTAAGACGCGACGCGGAACAATGTGTTTCTTTTTTTTGGCAATACGCTGGAAAAGTGTAGCGTACGCGTTTCCGATAAATTCAGCCGTATCAGTTACTGGTAGGCCGGCCTCACGCAGCTTCTTGGCAGTGCCACCAGAAGCCAGGATCATGAAGCCCAGCTTTATAAGAGCCCTGGCAAACTGGACTATGCCCTTTTTATCTGCTACAGATATTAGGGCAATAGGCTGTCGTTTCTTTTTTCTAGACATGTTTCACCTCGTTTGTATAGGTTCGTTTTCTATTTTTCATTTTTAATATTAAGTTACCTTAGCAAAAAGTGAGCCTTAGGTCAACGGCTGGACAAATGCAGTATATTTTGTTAATATGTGATGCATACAGTTGTTTGTTATATAGAATATTTCCTGAACGGGCCGGTGGTGTCCGGTCATCCGACCGGACTATGTAGCCCGGCTAATCCCGTATAAAATTCACTATGTTCATCTAAACGGAAAAAGAAAACTTAGTAATTTAATAGTCTTCTAAGTGGGCCGGTGGTGTAGCCCGGTTAACACGCCGCCCTGTCACGGCGGAGATCGAGGGTTCAAATCCCTTCCGGCCCGCTTAGAAGAGTAGGAAGCCCTGCCTGCCCCGCACCAACGAACGAAGCGAGTTCGGTGCTGGGGTCACGGCGGAGATCGTCCCGTCGAATGACGGGATCCGGCCCGCTTCAGTAGAAGTATTGACCCAGATTACAAAAAAGCTGTAATAATATTATTTATTATGAAAAAACGGGTAGTAGTATTAGCTAACAAACATGCTGGTACCAAGCTGCGCTTTTTTTGGGTTAATCGGATTTTGAGAAAAAAGCTTAAAAAAGAAAAAATTGATTTCATTAAATACAGTAAGATTGAGGAAGTGCCAGAGAAAGAACTGCGAAAAAATACTGATTACATGATTATTATGGGTGGGGATGGCACGCTAAATTTCGTTGCAAATTATTTATATAAGTTAAAGATTAAAATACCCCTGGGCATTATTCCAGTAGGGTCTTCTAATGTGTTTGCTCAGGCAGTAGGCATTCCCTTGGCAGCCAGACGCGCTATAAAAGTTGCTTTAAAAAAAGAAACTAAATTAGTGCCTGTAGGGATTGTAAATAATGAAAAAGTATTTTTAGTGGCAGCCACTACCGGCGTTCATTCCGATTTAATGGCTCAGACGCCGAGAAAAGTAAAAATGGCCATCGGTCAAATAGCGTATTTTTTTCGATTGCCACTTCATTTAATGAGGATTAAAAAACACAAATATGATCTAGAAATTCCAGGGCAGGGGAAAGTCCAGGTTAAGGCAAGCGCAATCTTTATTATCAATAGTTTGCCCAAGATTTATCGAGGTGTGTTTAAAAGGATTAGTTCCTTTGAACCAAAGTTATACACACTACTAGTAGAGAGCGCCAGGCCAGTTGAAGTGGTTAAGACTTTTAATGCCATGTATATTCAGCGACACAATCCAGTCAAAGGCGTACGTTATTTTGAATCAAGTGTTGTTCGGCTGGAGTCAAAAAAAGCACCACTGAGTGTTGACGGCGAGTTGATAAAAGCAAAAAAAATAGAAGCAGTAATTAATAACAATTTTTTTCAATTCAAGCTGCCATAGGTTTTTGAAACAAAAAAATTACCTGTGATAATTTAGGTAATTTTTTATTTAATTTATTTTATTATTTTTGCAATTTCAGCAAAAACATTTGGTTCGTTAGCAGCTAAGTCAGCTAGCATTTTTCTGTCCAGTTTAATCTTAGCTTTTTTGAGGGCATTCATTAATTTGCTGTAGGTAAAATCATTTTGTCTGGCTGCGGCGTTGATCCTGATATTCCACAGTTTCCTGAAGTCACGTTTTTTCCTGCGGCGATCACGATAAGCATGAGCGCCAGCTTTGAGTACAGCTGTTTTAGCCAGCTTAATTTTAGATTTTCTTCTCCAGCGGTATCCTTTGGTTCTTTTGAGCAGGCGATTTCTTTTTTTTGTGTGGGCTATGCCCCTTTTGACTCTCATATATTAAGAATAGGGCGTTAGTTTTTTAATTGTTTTGACGCTTGTTTTATGGGCATTAACATCACGGCGTTTGAGCTTAGTGATTTTACCGGATTCACGCGCATTAAAATGATCCTGACCGGCTTTGCGGCGCCTGATTTTTTTTGCACCGGTATAACGGAAGCGTTTAATTGTAGCTTTGTGGGTTTTTAACTTAGGCATATTAGTTATTAGTGTATAATAAAATTGCTATTTATGTCTAGCGCAGTTTTTCGTATAGCCTGATATGGTTATTTTTTGCCGATCATCAGGAATAAGCGGCCACCCTGTTTGGTAACATCTTTTTCGGTGATTACTTCGCATTCCTCGCTGATTGACTTAACGAAACTGGCCATGATTTCCATGGCTCGGCTGGCATGCGCGCGCTCCCGGCCTCTTAAAAACATTTCAATTTTAGCCTTATTGCCCTGATTCAGGAATTTTAAAGCCTGCTTTTTGCGCATATCAAGGTCATGCGGCCCTATTTTCAGCGAGAGTCTGATGCCTTTTATGGCTACCTTTTTCTGCTTGGCTTTTTGTTTTCGCTCCTTTTTTTCCTGCTGGTACTGGTAAGCGCCGTAATCCATTATGCGGCAAACTGGTGGCTCGGTAACCGGCGAGACCTCAACTAGGTCTAAATTTCTTTCGCGGGCCATTTGGATTGCCCGGAAGGTTTCAACTACGCCAAGCTGGCCGCCCTGGTCGTCTATTAATTGTACCTTGGGAATTCTAATTTGGTTGTTAACCCGGAGTCTTTTATTAATTGTTGTAAGGGTTAATTATAAGATAGATAATTTTTAAGTTGTTTTTTAAGAAATTTCCTACCAGCTCCACTTTTAAGGAATTTCTCTCTACCTAATGCATCTTTTTTATTAATGTAACATTCACAGTATATTACCCCTAATTCCTTTTTTCTTTTAGTAGAGATAACTCTTTTAAGTTTGTGATTTTCAATTCTTTTCTCAAGATTTTTAGTATATCCAATATACCAGCTTTTATCAATTTGATCTTCTAGTAAATATACTGTATAGAACATACCTTCCTCGTTAAATATAAGTAGAGATAGTGTGGGAAGGTATTGTTGCGTAAAGCTTTGCCACGCGGCACGTAAAGTTAATTGTTAGTAATTTGATACGCTTTTATAAATGTGGTGCTGACACCACGTGGTTGCGAGTAAAACGAGCAACTTTACGTGGTGGAAGCGAGGGGAATTGCACCCCTGTCCAGTAAAACTCTAAAAGAATATCTACAAACTTAGCTTATTTTTAGATGTCAGATAAAAAGTATAAAATAAGCAAAACCTTTTCATCTTAGTCTTCGTTTAGATTTCGATATTTATCAAAAGACTAATATAAATATCTAGTCCGAAAAATGGCGCCTTATTATCCTTATCGGACGTACGGACATAAGACGGTAGTCGGTTTTTAGGCAACTACTGGCGCAAAGGAAGGTGCAAATGCGTTGGCAAATGCAGTCTTCACATTGCTAACAAATGTTTTGGCATTTGTGTATTGCTATTATCAGTTTAACGTCTTAAAAACAGCCTTGGACGGTTTGCCATTCTTAGTAAAGTGCAACTGTCGATTATTAACGCTCCCAAGAGAAATTATGAGGAGACAACCAAGGTTTTCTCCTCATCGCTTCTCTTTCCTTATAATGTATCGCTCGGCTCGGGGCCCCCGCCCGACTGCCTTCGGCATCGAAGGCGGGCGCGGCACGAGACCCGCAGCCTCACTATTCTTTTGTTAAGTTTTGTTGCGTAATAATCTTCTAATGCGCCTGTCTGATTCGCGTCTTTTGATGAGCTCTCTTTTATCCTGCTTTTTGCGGCCGCGGCAGATACCAATTTCAATTTTTATCAAACTTCCTTTAGTATAAACAGAAATTGGCATTACTGTCAAGCCTTGTGCTTTCAGAGTTCCAATTAATGAGGCAATCTCTTTTTTATTTAATAACAGTTTGCGGTCATGTGAGGGGTCATATTTCCCTTGTGATGACGCCATTTTATAAGGGCTGATATGACAGTTTATAAGCCACAGCTCATTACCTCTGATGGTTACATAACTGCCTTTGAGGTTGATAAAACCGCCTTTAATGGCTTTTACTTCTGCACCAGTCAAAACAATACCAGCCTCAAGTTTTTCAATGACCTGGTAGTCGAACAGTACTTTTTTATTGGCAGTAATCTTAGGCATAACTATTTTTTATTATATAGGAAATTACGATAAATAAAAGCTCGTTTAAGTTATTTCAAAAACGAGCTTGTTTTGCATCAACTATCGGGGTTCTAAACAGTTCCCTGTTGATCAGTAATCTAGGATCTCCACCCAGCAGTTTGGCGGCTAAAAAAACCGATATGCCCTGTAGTACACTTTTAAGGTCAGTGAACTGGACTCCGTCTAAAGGATGGTCGCCTGGCTTACTGTGATAACTGCACTCAAAACTGTGTTTCCATGGCCAAATCCTGATACAGTCAAGTTCTTTAGCGCTAATGCCGATGCGGTCAATAATTTGATTGGCCAGGCCGATTGAATGACTGCCATTTCTCATGAGTGGAATTAAATCGACTACTTGCTTTAGATCCAGGAGTATTCCGAAGAAACCTTGTCCCTTAAGCGCCTTAATTAGTATTGCACCGGTGTTTTGGCCGACTTCTAGTTTTATGACTGAGAGTTCACTTCGGGAGCCATTTTGGACAGGTCCAATATAGTTAATGCTTGCTTCAGTGTATGCTAGATTGTACCAGCGTTGCTTTTTCATTGTCCCTCCTTAGGAAAAATGAAGATCGGAAGCGTGAATGTACGATTTGCATTATCTGCATCATAGTATGTTAGGGGATTATTAATAATATGTCAAGTCGGGCATCAATAATTTGACACGTTTTTAAAATTGATATATACTTGCCCTGCTATGAATAAATTATCTCAACAATTAAACAGCCTCAGATGGCATTATCGTTTTTTCTGCAACTCTTCTGGAAGAGGCTTGTTTACTATTGGGATTTAATATGTTATAGCACGCATAATTAACTGATAACAAAAGTAAAGATCCTCTTCCGAACAAGAAGAGTTTTTTGTATGTAATAATTAACTTTTTAGAAAAAATTAAATTAAAGAGAGTACCAATCGGTAGCATTGGTGCCCAGAGCGTGTCATTGCCAATAATAGAATTTGGCTCAGGGCAACCAAAAGGCGTAATTGTTTCATTGCAGCATGGCGGTGAATTAAGCCCTCTGTGGATAATTAAGGATTTAATTGAAAAATCAGAGATTATTCAGGGCACTGCAACAATCATCCCTGTCGCTAATCCATTTGGCTTTATCCAAGGTTTGCGAAATGAACCAATTGATGGAAAAAATTTGAATCGTCAGTTTCCGGGCAATGACCAGGGTGATTTTACTGCCCGATTGGCAGCATCAATTTTTAAAGTATGCCAGCCAGCTGACTTTGTGATTGATTTGCACACTTTTTCAAGACAGTCTCCGTTTTTAGCAGGCTATAACATCGGTAATAATTTATCGTTGCAGGATCAAGCAAAAAAAATAATTCAGCTGTTAAAGCCGGATATAATTTGGAAAGTTAACGAAGGCCAAGGTGATGATAAAAGATTTAGCGGCAGTTTAGACGGTGCGTTAGCAGCTAAAGGAATTCCATCAGTATTTATTGAAATGCCTAATTATCAGGCGATTGATTCCAAAATGGTTACGCGAATTTCCAACAGCATTCAAAATGTATTTAATAATTTTAATTCACTAGAGATTGATAAAAATAACATTCCCGAGTTCAAGGCAAAATATATATTCGCAGATCAAGCTGGTATTTTTGAACCCAAGGTTTCTTTATTGGAAAAGGTAAAAGCGGGCCAGGTGATTGGCACTGTCAGTTCAATTCCTGAGTTTGACGAAACAAAAATTACATCATCAGTCAGCGGAGTGGTTATGACAATTAAAGGGAATGATGTAATCAGAACCGGCAGTAAGATTGCCAGTATCGGTATTAATTAATTTTAATATTAGAAAACAAAAAGAGAACCTTTAAAACCTTTACGAGGAGGTTGTAATGTTATCACCTGTTGTATCTGACAGGCAAGAAATTGTTGAGCTGCTGCAAAGCTTGATGAATCAAGGCTTGGCTTATCTGTATAAGCCAGAACGTTATGCCAGGCTCAGGGGCGGGGGCCATTCTTTTT
>JAHIVO010000019.1 GCA_018816445.1 Patescibacteria group bacterium | reverse complement strand
GTTGACTAATATTTTACTAATGGATAGGCTATAAATAGCCTAGTTCCTAATCAGTTACTCGAGTTTATGGCGTGACTGGTGCCAAAAAGGCACCGAAGGAGGGAGAAGATGAATTCTTCTCTAAACCTGATGTTCGCTAGCACGAGCCTGAGGGGCCCGTAAGCTGGTAGTGTACTTTCTTCAGGACATCAGTCCTGAACACGTTCTGTTACAACCAAATATTTTCGCACAACGGGGCAACCCGTATTTTGACCCTAACAAGGGTCACCTTAAGTACCCCTCTATTTTGAGGAATCTTGCAGTTTCGGCCACCGCTCATACAGGGTGGCCTTTTTTTATTTTGAATACAAATCCCGTAATGTATTTATACCAAAATGCTTATCAATCTGCTTACCAGACATAGCCTGAGTATCCAATGGATAACGTCCTTTCATTAGCTTTTTATTTTTAATTCGTTTATAAAAACTGCTTGGGGGGTGATAATCCAGGCCTGCTATCTGAAAAAAACTTTTTAGTTGAAAAAATTCCTGTTGGATGATCTTTCGTTTCAACGCTTCAAAATTTAGATTGCGAACGCGCTGGTATTGTTGAGCTGATAATTTAATTAAACTTCGGGATAATTTCTCTATCTCATCAAGTTTATATAAAAACTTACCATCAACTTTAACCGCGTATTTTATCAAATTTTTTGCCAAATCACCTTTAAAAATTGTATGACAACCAAAATATCCCACCTTCATTTCAACATTATTATAGATTGCGTAAACTGTTATATGATTAACCCTATGGCCGCGCGTAGCAGACCACAATTCTACTGGTTGAAGATAATTAAAATCTCTAATAACCAAGATAGGACTATGTCCATATTTCTTTGATAGTTTATAAGGTCCCCATACGTCTAAACCACAGTCAGTGCACCAGTCATTCATTAAACCATTAATTAAAGTGCTTGCACCGAGATAAAGCTGGCCTAAAGCTCTGGCCATCATTGGATTTCCCTCATACCATTCAATTTTATTAATAATATTCAAAATTTCACTTTTTGTATGGCAAATATTCTCCTGATAAGCAAAAATATCTCTATGATTCTTTGCTTTAAGCACTTTGATAAGAAAATTAAAAACCTCCCTAACTTTTTTGGGATCAACATCTTTATGATCAAGCACTGTATTATAATAATGTGGTATTAAAAATTTTATTATGGCTCTAATAGAAGTGGGATTTGGAAAAACTTCTACGGCTTTATTAAAAGCTAATTTTTTTTCTTTTAATCTCCTAATTGCTAAAAATAAAAACCTAATCCAAAGATCACTATATAATGGATGCAACTGAAAACAGTTCAGGGGCTGCAAAGTCCTAAAATCCATATTTTTAAACAGCCGGTGTACTGAATTTGCATATTCATCTATCCATTTTGGATATTTTTTAGTCATATTTCTTTAATAAATCTAAAGGTTTATAAACCAAAACCCATTTCGGACTGTCAAACTTTAGTTTGACAAAAACTCCTCACAGCATTTTTACCATCCCTTTAGTACCATCAACACTAACCTGCATGCCATTTTTCAAAACCTGAGTAGCTTTTTTTGTATTTACGATGCATGGAATTCCTAATTCACGCGAAACAATCGAGGGATGCGAAGTCATGCCGCCGATATCGCAGACAATAGCTCCTGCCCGGGCCATTAATGGAACCATGCTGGGATCTGTTATGTGTGTAACTAAAATATTCCCGGAATTAAACTGTGGATTCTTTTTTCCTGATTTAATAATCCTTACCTTTCCTTGAACTTGGCCTGGCGACACACCTAGGCCTTTTAATAATGGCTTCATATATTAATTATATAACAAATTCTTTTCTTTACCCACTAATTATTAATGATTAAAGAAAAGGAGAGTGTGGATAGCTTTAGCTAACACACACTCTCGTACTTGTTTACATTGAGCCGTCCTCGATCACTTCAAGGTTGGCATCGCAGAGCGCTGGCGTACCATCATTAGTCATGACGATCATACAACCATACGTGGGACACCATCCATCTTCCAGCGGAATCTTGGACAGTTGAGTGCCCTTGACGAACCAGTAGTACAGCAGGACCATGGGTTCAAAGTTCATTTCGAACAGAATCGGCGTTCCCCACGGATATCTAGCACCTACTGCGCTAATAATCCGTTTTTCCAGTCCTTCGGCTGTTTCGGTCCACACTTCAGTCAGGTCACCAGCTAAACACCGATGTACCATGCCGTCACCGTACTTTTCCATAAGTTCAGCAGTCTGATACGCATCAACGTAGTATGGATAGGTAATAGCCGGTGAAGCCAAACACTGAATATCCTGACCAGTGATCTCTTTGATGCCAGCGACGGTAAACCGGGCGCCATCAGTGTTTCTCTGGTCTATACCAGAAATAATGGCTTCGGGAATAATCCCTAGCTCAGCCAGTACTTTACCCTGCTTTAGTGCATTTAATGCTCCGTCTGGCGTTAGACCTAGCTTACCAGGATCAAACGCCCTGGTATAAACCAGTGCTCCTAGTAGCGAGGTATTACTGCCAGCTTCAGTAGCAGGAACATTAACCGGCTTGGTGTATTCAAAATGGCGTCTAGCCATCCAACGAACACCACCATGCTTACTTGCGAACTCATCAAGTTTCATCACTTCCTCCAGAACATATTACATTGTAAAGAACTAACAACTATTTAATTTAACCAGTAATACTACACCTATATGAATAGTTTGTCAATACTTCTGACACATTAGTGCTATAAAAGCTAAGTAAAATTGGTAATAAACTGTGGATATTAGTATATAATTAATGATATTATTTTCATATGTTGTCAAAAGACTTGACATATTTATCAACATGGCTTATACTATAGATGTTCCACGTGGAACATATTATGAATCTAGATAAATCACTTCAACAATTTGGATTATCAGAAAAACAGGCAAAAGTTTATTTAGCCTGTCTTGAACTTGGGCAAGATTCTGTCTTGAGTATTGCTAGAAAAGCAGAAATTAAAAGACCAACTGCATACGTGACTCTTGATGAATTAATACAAAAAGGCCTAATACGTAAAGTACCAAAAGATAAAACAACTCATTATGCTGCTGAAGATCCAAATATTTTATCATCAGTGCTTGAACAAAAACAAAGTGAATTAACCAAGGCAATCCCTTTATTAAAAGCTTTATTCAATGTACGTACTGGCAAACCACAAATTAGATATTATGAGGGCAAAGAGGGTGTTCGTAAAATATATAGTGAATGGTACAAATCAAAGAAGTATATATATTTTTATGGTTCTATTAGAGATATTAAAAAGCATTTTCCCGAATGCATACTTGATCCATCACATATTAAAAAAATGAATATTCCAGTTTTGGAAATCGTTACTTCCCACCCCGTGGACCTGGAATATGCACAAGTTGCTAAAAAAACCAATAATCCTAAGCATAAATTCAGAGCTTTGAAAAAAGGCGTAGTATTTACACTGGATAGCGCCATATATGACGATAAACTAGCCATTGTGTCATTAAAAGACAAATTTTTTGGAATAATTATTGAAAGTAAAGCAATTGCAGAATCATATAAAATATTATACGAACTTGCTTGGCAATCTGCCGAAGTGGTATAATTATTAAAGATTATTAAATATAAGGAATTAAAATTATGTCAAAAGAAATGGGCCCCAGTCCAGATGATATGGGCATAAAACCTGAAAAACAAGAATTAGATCCAGAAACGGAAAGCGAAATTGATATAATAAATTCAGCTGTTAAACAAATTGAGTCAGGACAAAATACGGATAATCCAGAACAAGTTTTAGATGGTATTAGTATTATGAAACTAGATCAAGCTCCACCTACTGTTTTAACTACACGCCAAAGAGATAGTGCAGAAGTAGCTACTTTCAAAGAAAAAGCAGCTGGCTTATTGGGGGATCTTAAAGACGCATTTACTGGTGGTCCGAAAGGACGAGAAATATTTAAAGAATTTGGAGGTGATATTTCATCTGCCTATAAACAATTAAGTCATGGTGAAAAAGAATCACTTTGGGCAGACTTAAAAGACGTATCGCTAAGAATATCAAACAAATGGGGTGTCTTACGGGCAATTGACAATATGAGAGGAAAAACACCGAAAACTGAATAAAAACATTCAAAAAACAGCATCTATTTTGGATGCTGTTTTTTAGTGTACTTCAACTCTGCTCAGCACACCATTTCTTTGAATCTGAAACGCTGAAGTTAAAATGCGATTACACTATAAGAGAGTCACAAATGTGACGAACCAAATGGTGGACCCGAGGGGGCTCGAACCCCTGACCTCATGCATGCCATGCAAGCGCTCTAGCCAACTGAGCTACGGGCCCATAATCATTACGATTATTAATAGAATATCACAATATCCAATAGTAATACAAATATTTCACTAAATTTGGACCTAGCCAGAGTTCCTGATATTCATCAGGACAAACGAACTGGCGACCTCTGCAACCTGCCCAGCGTACGGGTATTTGGACCATACCGGACTTGAACCGGTAACCTCTACAATGCGAATGTAGCGCTCTAGCCAATTGAGCTAATGGCCCAAGGAACTGCCCTTGAGAGCAATCTCCGCCAGAGGCGGATTAGCCTTTAGCGTAGAATCTCTGTCTAGGCTCCCGTCCGCATCGCTAAAGCGAAGCTTTGGTGGACGAAGTAGGAGTCCTTATGTTCCCCGCCCCGCTCGCCTTAACTGCCCTCGGCAGGAATTGAACCTACATCTAAGGCTTAGGAGTCCTTTGTTCTATCCGTTGAACTACGAGGGCTCGCTAAGGCGGGCGGGGTATCCATTGAACTACCAAGGCCTATATAAGTAATAATTAGATATGCATTGTCCACTAAAGATTTATCAGCCTTTGATGCAAGCTATTAAGGGGATATAATGTTCCACGGAACGTAGAATGTTCCACGTGGAACATTTTTAGGATATTAACACTAAATAGTAATTTATTTCAGCGGATAATTGTAAATAATTTAAAATTGTCCTAATGTTAGCATTAAATATGCTTAATCGTGGAGTTACAATATCACCCAAATTACTTGAATTACGATATTTTAGCTAATATTAAACAAATTGTAGTGTCGTAAATTATTTATTAATAAATGACATCACCTTGCTTGCAAAACTATTAATATAGTTAGTTTGCTGATCTAAAATCATTAATCCAACTAAAACAAGCGTTAGAACTGATATTAATACCATAGCTGATAATAACTCTTTTTTAAGGATGGAATGGCTGCTAGATATGCTGTTCTCGGTACTGGTTTCGGAGGTTGACTGAACACTCTCAACACCAATTTCTTGTTTAAGGTGCTCCATGCCCTGAAGAAATTTCTTCTTTTTCTTATTTTTCGGCATTTTTTGAATATTTAATAATTATTGGGATAATTAGAGTTTATTACATTATTAAGATTATATCAATTTTATTTGACAATATATCAAAAAAATACTAAAATGAACTAAATATTATACATAATTTTAAATCTATGGCATTATTTTCAAATGAAGAACAAGATAACAGAGAAGTAGAAACCATTATTGGACCTTCTGTAAAAGTTGAAGGTAATTTTTCAAGCGAAGGCAATATTACTGTAGAAGGAGTGGTGCACGGTACTCTGAAAACAAAACATAATTTAAAAATTGGTAGTAAAGCAAAAGTTAAGGCGGAAGTTGAAGCTAATGATTTATTTCTATCAGGAGAAATCAGGGGTAATGTAAAAGTTCTTGGCAAAGCTAAACTGACCCAGTCTGCAAAAATATTCGGAAATCTGGATACAAAAATTTTGACAATTGAAGAAGGAGCCATTATGAACGGTAAGTGTACCATGGTGGCAGAAACAGAAGCACTAATAAAAGAAATTAAAAAAAATTCCAAAGAATAAAGTATGTATTTTTATATTTACGATTCCTTTTTAAGTGACAAAAAATACACCAGCACGTTAAACAAGATTGAGACTAGATTAATGGATCTTGGCATCAACGGACGCACAGAAAAATTATCTATTTTAAAAAGTTTACAGGAAATTGTACAGGAAGCAGTAAAAAAAGGTGCTGAAACAATGATTGCAGTTGGTGATGACAATACAGTCAGTCAAATTATTAAACTGCTGCCTGATTTAAATATAACTTTAGGCATTATTCCAATAGGCAATAATAATAAAATTGCCCAAATACTGGGTATTCCATTAGGGGAAGCTGCCTGCGATACAATATCTTCCAGAATTATTGAAAAAATTGATCTCGGCAAGGCAAATGACTTTTACTTTATCTCCTCGCTGGAGATACCCTCCCAAAAAGACATAACCATGGACTGTGGTAATTACCAAATTAGCCCATTATCAGAAAATGAAACTATAAGTATTTGCAACTTTGATACCTCTCTAAATGAAAAAGATACTGCCAATAAAACAATCTGCAATCCAAAAGACGGAATTCTGGAAGCAGTCTTTTCTCCGCAATCAAAAAGATCGAATCTATTCAATGTTTTTAAAAAACAGTACTCCACCAACAGCGTTTTTCCGCTAAAACAGCTAAAAATCAAATGCTCTAAAGAAGGCCTACCGGTTATTGCTGATGGCCAGATAAAAATAAAGACACCCGTGACCGTAAAGGTGATTCCAAAAAAATTAAAAGTAATTGTTGGCAAGAACCGTATGTTTTAACTTTCCTTGCACTAAAAAAGTAATGGAAGAAAAGCGGTCTTGCTAAGATCGTTTTTAAATTATTAACAAATGAATGTAACAGAATTAGCCAGAAAACTAAAAACACCTAGCAGCGAGCTTTTTACTATATTGCCACGCTTAGGCTTTGATATTGGCAGAAAGGCAATTAAAGTGGATGATAAAGTAGCTCAAAAAATCATTAAAAGGTTTAAGGAAGAGCCGCAGGTAGTAATTAAAATTAAGGAGGAATTGAAGAAGAAGGACGAGATTGAGGAAAAACCAGAGATTGAAATGTCGGCCAAAGAAATCGTCATCCCACCAACTATTACCGTACGCGACTTTGCTTCCTATATTAATATGCCGGTGGCTACTGTAATCCAGGAATTGATGAAAAACGGCATCCTGGCGAACCTGAATGAACAAATTGATTATGAAACAGCTAGTATCTTAGCACAGGACTTTGGCTTTAAAACAAAACCACAAGAAGAAGAACAGTCAGCCAAGCCTGAAGATGAAGAAATTAAACAAGCCTTGTCTGCTAATAAAGAAAATTTAACAACCAGACCTCCAGTAGTAGTGGTTATGGGACATGTTGATCATGGTAAAACAATGCTTTTGGATGCTATCAGAAAAACAAAAATAATGGCCCAAGAGTCAGGCGGCATTACCCAGCACATTGGTGCGTATCAAATGGAAAAAAACGGACGAATAATTACATTTATCGACACTCCGGGTCATGAGGCATTTACTGCCATGCGCTCCCGCGGAGCGCGTATTGCCGACATCGCAATCCTGGTTATTGCAGCAGATGACGGCATTAAACCCCAGACCGTAGAAGCTATTAAAATTATTGACAGCGCCAAGCTCCCTTTTATAGTTGCCCTTAATAAAATTGATAAGCCTGAAGCGGACGTGGAAAAAATTAAACAGCAACTGGCTCAAAAAAACCTGCTGCCGGAAGATTGGGGAGGTAAAATTATTACTATCCCGGTCTCTGCAAAATCAGGAAAAGGAATTGAAGATCTGCTGGACCACTTAATTTTGTTAACAGACTTGGAAAAGGATAATATTAAGGCCAATCCGGGTGTGCCGGCCATAGGCACAATAATTGAATCACATATTGATAAAGGCGAGGGAGCCACGGCTACAGCCATTATCCAAACCGGCACGCTTCGCCAGGGTGAATTTGTACAGGTAGGAAATGTGGTAGGAAAAATTAGGGCCATGAAAGACTATTTAGGAAAGGAAATTAAACAAGCCCTGCCATCAATGCCGGTAAAAATCCTTGGACTTAAAGATACCCCCGAAGTAGGTGATTTCCTCCAGGTTAAGGGCGATGAAATTTCATTGAAAAAAATAAATAAAAAACTCCAAAGCCAGCAGAAAGTATACCGCGACAAACAGACCTGGCAACGCACCCAAACTAAACATAATGATGAAAAAAACAAGAAAAAAACCGTGAATATAATTCTAAAAACTGATATGCTTGGTTCCCAGGAAGCTTTATTGCAATCCCTGGAAACTCTAAGTACAGATGAAGTAAAGGTTGAAATTGTAGGTAAGGGCTTAGGTAATATTACCGAAGCGGACGTACTGCAGGCCGAAGGCACAAAGGCCGCTATATATGGTTTTAAAGTAAAAACAAATACTAGAGTCAGTGAAATTGCTGACGAAAAGGAAATTCCCATACATTTATATGAGATCATATACGACTTGATTGACCTGGTTAAAAAGGAAGTTGATAAGCAAAAAACAATAAAAAAGGAAATTATTGAACTAGGTCGAGCTAAAATAATCGCAATTTTCCGAACCGCAAAAAAAAGTATGATCTTAGGCGCTCAAGTTACCAAAGGTAAAATTATAACCGGCACAGAAGCTCGGGTTATCCGCGATAAAGTAAACATTGGTCAGGGTATGATAGAAAAATTGCAAGTAGCAAAATCTGAAGTAAGTGAGGTGCCCGCTGGTTCTGAATGCGGCATTCAGTTCAAAGGACCAATTACCTTGCAGGAAAATGATTTCCTGGAAGTCTTTAAGGAAGAGCTTAAAAAATAACTCTACATAAAATAATTGTGTCATCACACCGCATCCAAAAAGTAAATGAATTAATTAAACAAGAACTTGGACAGCTGATATTAAAAGAAATAAATACCCCCCATGGCTGTCTTATTACTATAACCAAAGTGGACACCAGCAAGGACTTGGGCCAAGCTAAGGTCATGGTCAGTATTTTGCCTATTTCAGAACAGGAACCCATTATGAGAACCTTGCATAAAAAAGCCGGTTTTCTCCAATATGAATTAGGAAAAAAAATGGTTATTCGTAAATTGCCAAAGCTAATTTTTTATAGTGATCTTTCACAAGAAAAAGTCTCACATATTGACACCCTTATTGACAAAATTCACAGAGAAAAGTAGGATGAATAGTTCCTGGTAGTTAGTTGATGGTTAAATTATTACTAGATATAAATACCATTCAACCATAGACTATAAACCATAGACTACAAACTATAAACTAATCAATGACAGAATTTTTTCCTATTTTCCAAAAAATTAAGGACGAAATAGACAAAGCCAATAAGGTAATTGTGATTACTCACCAAAATCCTGACGGTGATGCCCTGGGCTCTTTACTAGGCATGCATCATTATCTAAGGCTGGTCAAAACTGACCATACTTTGTTTTGTCTTACAGAAACTCCTGACTACCTGAAATTCCTGCCTGATACTGAGCATATTAGCAATGATGAAAATCATCTGATGAAAAATGAACATGACTTAATTATCATACTTGATTCAGGTGACCTGCAATATGCTGGCGTAGATAAACACTTCAGGAAAATAAAAGGCTTGCCAGTGGTTATAAACATTGACCACCATCCGACAAACCAGTATTACGGTCACATTAATCTGGTTCATCCCCAAGCCTCGTCTACCTCGGAAATAATATTCCATTTTCTTGACTACTTCAGGCTCCCCATAACCAAGGAAGTGGCCACTAGCTTATTAACCGGCATCCTGACGGATACCGGCAGTTTTTCTAACCTGGCCACCACACCTTCTTCCATGGAGGTATCCTCAAAATTATTAACCTCTGGCGCACGCGTACGAGAAATTATTACCAACACCTTCCGTAATAAATCCCTATCTCAGCTCCAGCTTTGGGGCCGGGCTTTATCGCGCCTCAAACATAACAAAAAAACCGGAATTGTTACAACAGTGCTTACCCAGCAAGACTTTGATGAATTGGGTATAGATGATGAAAGCGGCGAGGGGATTGCTAACTTTCTAAATAATGTGGAGCAGGCCAGGGCTATAATCGTACTGCGTGAAAAATTAGACGGCACTATTAAAGGCAGCCTAAGAACAACGCAGCCGGATGTTGATGTATCAAAAATTGCAGAATTTTTCGGCGGCGGCGGCCATAAAAAAGCAGCCGGCTTTACTATCAAGGGCCAGCTTAAAGAAACACCCCAAGGCTGGCAGGTGGTGAAAAAATAGAGCTGGGATTCTTAATCCCATCTAGACAATTTTTTTAGTGCCCCTTCTTGACAAGAATCCCTGTTACCAATTATACTATTAAATACACATTTATAATTAATACGAGTCTTTTACATAGATGCACCTAATACCTACGGTGGTAGAAAAATCAAACTTTGGCGAACGTGCCTATGATATATACTCTCGGTTACTTAAAGAAAGGATAATCTTTCTAGGCAGTCCCATTAATGATGTAGTAGCTAATACAGTTATTGCTCAGCTTTTATTTCTGGAATCAATTGACAAGACCAAGGATATAAAAATCTATATCAATACTCCGGGCGGATCAGTCACGGCCGGCTTGGCAATTTATGACACTATGCAATATGTGAAACCCGACGTAGCCACCATCGGTGTGGGGCTAGCCGGCTCAATGGGAGCAGTGCTCCTGGCAGCCGGCAAAAAGGGCAAGCGATTTGTCCTACCCAACTCAGAGTTGATGCTGCACCAGGTTATGGGCGGAGCAGAAGGACAGGCTATTGATATAAAAATTCGGGCTGAGCACATCATTAAAATCAGGGACAAAATAAATGAAATTCTGGCTTTGCACACCGGACAATCTTTGGAAAAAATCAGGAAAGACACTGACAGGGACTACTTTATGTCAGCTGATCAGGCGAAAAAATACGGTTTAGTGGATAAGATAATCCATAAATAGAATTTTTACCTAGAATTATCCTAATTTAAATAAGTACCGAGGGTCTACCGCTAGTAGATTACCCTTATTTTTGTAAACCTAATTTAACTAAAACCATAAACTATTAACTAAAAACTATTAACCAATAAATAATATGGAAATTAAAAATTGGATCTGGGTTATTTTAACGATTGTTGGCCTGCCGGGTGGCATGATAGTAGGCTGGTGGGGCAGAAAATTTTGGGCGGCTAAACAAATAAACACCGCTGAATCCAAACTTAGCGCATTAATACAAGAAACCAAAAACAAGCAGAAAGAAATGCTGATTCAGGCTAAAGACAAAGCTATAAAAATCATTGATGACGCTAAGGAAGAGGGAGAATCGCGCCAAAGCGAACTAAAACACTCGCAGTCAAGAATGGAAAAACGCGAAAATTTATTTGACCAGAAACTGCTCAACCTGGAAGAAAAACAGCAAAAGCTGTTTGAACAAGCCAACAAGCTGGAAGCAGCCAAGAAAGAAATCATTAAAATCAAAGATGAACAGATCGCCAAACTGGAAAAAATTGCCCAACTGACAAAAGACGAGGCGAAAAAGGTATTGCTGGACAACACCGAAAGGGGAATCAAGGATGAGTTAGTACAGAGAATCTCCAAGCTCCAAAGAGAATCTAATGAGGCCCTGGAAAGGGAATCTAAGGATATTCTCAGCCGGGTTATCCTGCGTTGCGCTGCGCCTCACACGGCTGAAACTACAACAACAGTAGTCAACCTGCCTTCAGATGAAATGAAAGGCAGGATTATCGGCCGGGAAGGCAGAAACATTAAAACCCTTGAACAGTTAACTGGTGTGGAAATTATTGTAGATGATACGCCAGAAGCCATTGTCATTTCCGGTTTTAGCCCAATCAGACGGCACTTAGCCAAACGCACCCTGGACAAACTGATTCAGGACGGCAGAATCCACCCGGCTCGCATTGAAGAAACAATCGAGGTGGCTAAAAAGGAATTGGCGTTGGATATTAAAAAAGCCGGTGAAGAAGCAGCCTATGAAGTGGGTATTGCCGGTCTAGACCCGAAGCTGCTGCAGATTATCGGCCGGCTGAAATACAGAACCAGTTATGGGCAGAATAACCTGAGACACGCCATTGAAGTGGCTCATTTATCCGCTCTCCTGGCTGAAGAACTAGGTGCCAATGTAGCCCTGGCTAAAAAAGGCGGCTTTTTCCATGACATTGGAAAAGCAGTAGACCATGAGGTCCAAGGTACGCACCCTGAAATAGGCCGGGACATTGCCAAGAAATTCGGCCTGTCCCAGGAAATCATAAATTGTATTGCTTATCATCACGAAGATGAACCGCCATCCTTGGAAGCTCTGATAGTAAAAATTGCTGATGCTATTTCCGGAGCACGGCCAGGCGCCAGAAAAGACACTTACGAAGATTACCTGCAGAGATTATCCGAGCTGGAAGACTTAACCAAGACCTTTGACGGCGTTGAAAAAGCTTACGCTATCCAGGCCGGCCGCGAAGTCAGGGTCTTTGTTATTCCGGATAAAATTGATGACCTGCAGGCCGTCAAACTAGCCAAAGAAATTGCCACAAAAATTGAAGAAGAACTTAAATATCCAGGTGAAATTAAGGTAAATGTTATTCGTGAAACCAGAATAACCGAATACGCCAGGTAAAAAACTATGACTATAAAAATACTATTCTTTGGAGACATTGTCGGACGAGCCGGACGCCAGGCTATAACTCAAGTCCTGCCGGAGATGAAAAAAGAATTCAAGCCGGATTTGACTATTGCTAATGCTGAAAATCTGGCCCATGGCGTCGGCATCACCCCAAAAACCCTTGATGAATGCCAAAGCGCCGGTATTAATTTTTTCACTTCGGGCAACCATGTCTGGAAAAAACCGGATGTTGAAAAAATCTTTGCCAAAGCGGATGCACCACTTATTCGTCCGGCTAACTATCCGGAAGACATGCCCGGTGCTGGCTATCAAACAGTCCTGGCTGGCACCAGTCCCATTCTTGTGATAAACTTAAATGGTATAGTATTTATTGAAGAAGAATTTACTGACCCCTTCCAGGCGGTAGACGAAATTTTAAGCCGTCATACAAATAGTGGATTAGCCGGAATTATCGTTGACTTCCATGCTGAAGCTACCTCAGAAAAAGTCGCTTTTGGCTGGCACGTCAACGGCCGGGTATCAGCCGTTATTGGCACGCATACCCACATTCCCACTGCTGACGAGAGAATATTATCAGACGGAACTGCGTATATAACAGATGTGGGCATGGTCGGGCCGCGAGACGAGGTGCTGGGCGTAGATAAAAGTGTAATAATCCACAATTTCAAGAATAAAAGCGATAAAAAACCGCATTCTATACCCCGAACCGGACCTTGCATAGCCAACGCAGTAGTCATTGAAATAGACACTAAAACAAAAAAGGCTAAAAATATTAAGCGTATAACCAAAGAAATTATAATTTAAATAATAATTAATAAGGATTTATGAATATGAACAAAGCTGAATTAATAAATCGCATTGCCGAAAAAGTCGGCGTTTCCAAAAAGCAGGCTGAAGATATGCTTGATGCTTTTGAGAATATTACCATTGAAGCTCTAAAGCAGGGCCAGGAAGTCACCCTGACAGGTTTTGGCACCTTCTCAGCCAAAGTTCGCTCAGCCAGAGGCGGCGTGAATCCGCAAAACCCGTCTGAAAGAATCCAGATCCCCGAGGTAACAGTACCAAAATTCAAGGCTGGTAAAGCATTAAAGGATTCGCTGAAAAATAAAGAATAAATTATAACTGCAATATAAGCAAAGGCCCTCTTAAAAATTGAGGGTTTTTGTTTTTTATTAGACTATTGAAAATTTATCTCAATTCAGTTACAATAATATAATTTGAAAACAAAATCCCCTGGAGGACTACATGAACGTAACTGAAGTACCAGTAGAATGCGCAGTGATTTACGTTGATATCAACGGACAACAAGTCCTGCTATTGCGGGTTGTAAAAAACAGCAGTAGTGGATTGAACATTCCAGAAGGCGCTTTTATCCTTATTAAATCCTCAACAAATACTCATTACATTGAGGGCGAGGAGGCCAAATGGCATCCCTTGCTTAAATGGATAAAAGCGCGGCATGGCCAGCAAAATACTTTACGATTTACCACTACGGTCACCGGCACTATAAGGCTGCAGGGCGCGCATGTCGAAATATTCCCAAATCAGCCCGATAGCATTCTGCCGCCTAGCCTGCCAAAAACTCTTACAGTAGTAGAGGCCAGCTCCATCCACATCAATCCGCCAGGCATCAGCCTGAAATGGTAAATAAAACCCGCTCTTAAGGATGCCCTCACCGGCGTCCTTTTCTTTATCAGAATTGCGAACCTTGGGTCTCGTGGGTTCCTAAGGTGAGCGATGCAATAAAAAGGAAATAGGAGTGATGAGGGAAAAACCTTGGTTGTTCCCTCATGAATTCGAATTCTCCCATAGCAACCTAAACCACACCCGCCAAGCCTCGGCTAATTCCGGACTGGTTAAAACAAACAAAGTCACATCCTCATCAAACTTTTCCTTATATAAGCCAGTAAAAGTAACCACTTTATCGCCGAATATATCTACTGCGGAATTTGTGGAAAATTCTTTAGCTAAAAATCGGTGCTCACCAAAAACACTATACAAAGGTTTTTTCTTAATAGCTGGTCTCATCTCTTCATCAAATAAGTTATAAACTTTAATTTTCTTTCGTATACGCTCTTTTTCAAACCAATCGGCAAAACTTCCCAATTCCTTACTACCCCACCCCCCTTTTGCACCCATACAATAAACATCTTGGCCAGTATTTAGAATATCTTGCATAAAATTTCTAAACCCTTCTATACCTTTATATATAACCGCTTGTTCGCGGATTTTTTTTGTGCCAAATAACTCATCCAAATCCGGTAAAATCCTGGCTAAAGCGATTTCTTTAGATTGAATAAGCTCAACCAGTTTATCCGGCTCAACTGCGCCATACTTTCCTTCCCGCTCGCTAATAATTTGGAAAATTAAACCTTTATCCAGCAAAGTACTAATAGAATCATAAATATTGCGGCGATTTATGCTGGTTTTTTCCGCAATGCTGGAAATACCTGTCTGCCCAATTTCTAATACTGCCAAGTAAATTTGCGCTTCACTTTTTGTTAAGCCGATAGCATCAAGTTTTTTTACTAATTCCTTGTCCATTTTCAATCTTTAATGGTTTAGATAATTGCCATAAGTATTTAAACCAGATACGAAAAGAATCTGCCAAAGCTGGGCTTATAATATTAAAAATCATTGAGTTTTCTATACTTTTCCCTTTGGGCATAGTAAACATTAATACCCTATTACCGCATATATCCATAGTAGATTTTGTAGAAAAACCTTCTGGAAAAAAGCGTAATTGATCAACTTGATATTCAGAATAAATATCTTTGCCTGTTTTTAACATTTCATAATCAAAAATACCTTGGATAGTAATATTTTTCTCTTTACAGGATTTAAAATAGATTTTCCGCTCTTCATTTATCTTAGAATCGTGCCAAGCTCCTTTGCCAGCCACAAATAAAACTGGTCCGGTTTGTGATGCTATATAGCGCCAGAAATTTTTAATGCCCTCTACTCCGCGGGCTATAAAAGCCTGCTCATCCGGCATGTGCAGTGAATATGTTTGTTTTAATTCTGGTAAGACTGAACTGACCATCTTTTTCTGCTCGAATAGCATTTGCAGCAGTGTTTTTGGCTCAGCTGCCTGATACTTGTTTTCTCTTGTATCAGATATGCGGAACACGATATTTTTTTCTAATAAACCTCGCAAAGAATCATACACATTGCGGCGGTTAACCTTGCCCGCGCTGGCGATTTCCGAAACATTAGCCGGACCCAAAGACAACAGGGCTTCGTATATTTTAGCCTCATTTTTATGCATGCCTAATTGTTGGAGTGTTTCTCTATACACTTTTTTCTCTCTTCTATTTCTTAGCGACTTCAGTCGCGTTGCATTCTAACACTACGCCACTAAAGTGGCTATGAATTAAAAAAGTTTTTTTGCATGTCCAGTTGTTGGAGGATTTCTCGATACATCGCATATTTGAATAAAGTATAAGGTTTATAGTTTAAAGAAAAAAGTATAGAAGAATGTTGAAAGATATATATAAAATTCAAATTTTATAATATGCAATTTATCTTCATATATTCATCCTAAAACCTTAAACATATAACACATACCAGTAAAAAGAAGGAATACCAATTTAAAAATAATTATCTAATATTAGCCAAAATACTTAAAATACCACTATCTATTGGTGTTATTTATCACCCTGTGGTGTTCTTTGCCACTCATTAATAATGATATAGTATTACCGGTTAAAGATCAAATGATCGTTCTTTGAAAGAGGAGAGAGAAACCAATAAACACGAGGAGGGAGTTGTGAAACAACTCAAATCATTTATGGTAATAGCCATTGTCACCTGTTTTTGGGCTATTTGTGCTATTCCGGCTCAGGCTGAAATCGTTTATAACACAAAGTTACTGTTGCATGGCACTAAGCAGGTCAGTGAAACAAGTAAGTTCGGCATCAGCGGCTGGCTGATTATCCCCAATCCCGGCGCCAAGGTAACTGTGGCTGTTGCTGGTCCTAAGTATTGCGGGAATAATTGGTGGATTGAATTCAATGCCGGCGCCTTTATTAAAGAAAATAAAGGTGAAGGTATGATCGACATCCGCTTTTCCTACGACAAAAAAGACCCGGTACATATCTGGAGCAATATCGAATACTTCATGGATTCCCAGAACTGGTACACCTATCTGGATGCCAACTACCGCCTCGGACAGATCTGCCTTCTCGGTGCTGAAACCGAAAATATGCACTTCAAGGATGCAGTTGACGATTATGGCTACGGCCCACGGCTGGTTCTGCCATTCAAAGATGGGCAGTTCGTGCTAATCGGAAGTTACCAGTTTCATTCGGGCCCTAACCAAATCTGGGCCAGGGCAGTACTCAATTTCTAACTCTTACTCTCCAAACTTAAAGGGAAGTCATTTTGTATGACTTCCCTCCTTTTCCCTGAGACTAATTAAATATTAGTACCAGAGAAAAAGTAAACAAAAACGTTCATTACATTTACAGGAGTTAATTGTTATGTCCACGCAATCAGAAAACACTTGGCTCGTTGCGGAGAATAAAAGGCTGATAGCTGAGGTGAGTCGATTAGAGAATCTTCTCGCAGCAGCAAAAGACCAGGAAATTACTATGGCAACCCTCCATCGTGAAGATCAGCTTGATGCAGCAGGCTTTGAACAGATAACCCATATGCGTGACGGCTACCCAGGTAGATAATGTTCCTTCATAATTACGTACTCCAAAGACCCGATGACATCGCTGTTCTCGGGTTTTTTTATATAAAAAAGGGTGAGCCATTATGACTCACTTTACCATATCAATAATTTAGAATATACTAAAAAAACTAGCATAAATCTCATACGCATATAGTCCCGATTCCGCTTTGCGTAATCGAGGATCCCCGATCGCCGAATCGGCGATCGGGACTCAGTCGGTTATCCTCCTTCCCCTGAAACAAATTCAGGGTTCGGCGGACAAAGAGCACCACTCTTACCCGCCTGCCGCGCCCGACATCGCTCCGCGAGTCGGAGCGGGCGGGCCGGAGTACGGAGCATAGAACAAAAGAAATATATTTATAATTAAAATCTGCTATTTAATTTCGTTTACTGGTGGGCGTATAGCTCAGTGGTTAGAGCACCACTCTTATAAAGTGGGGGTCGATGGTTCAAATCCATCTACGCCCACCAGTAAACGAAATTCTACCTAACTCCGTACTCGCCGTCGCGTAGCCACGCTGTGGCGGAGCACGGCGGCAGGCAGGTAAAGTGGAGGTTAATCCATCTACGCGCATTTTAGGATAAAAAAACAAAGGCCTGTTAGCCCTTGTTTTTTATTTCTAAATTTTTTTAAGCCTTATCCGGAACTATCTTGCTAAACCAGCGCACTAATTTGCTCTCCGCTTTTCTATCAACCAGCTTGAGGAATAACAATGTCCAAGCCGTGTACTGATAAGACACATAAGCCGCACCAAGAATAGCAATTATTATAAACCAAACAATTATTCCAATAAACGTGGCCGCATTAAATAATAAACTGGAATTTATAAATATTGCTACTAAACTGATAAGGATAAACGGAATGGAAGAAATTCCGACCAATAAAATTATTGCCAAGCCTACTAAAATCCCAAAAACCAAAAGTATGAAAGCCATCTCAATGGTTGTGAGCCAGTTTTTTTTGAACAATTCCCAGCTCAACTTAATTGCTTCCTGCCATTTTTTATCCTTAATCACAATGTAAGCAACTGTATACTTTACAACAAAGGCCGCGATTATTGATAAAGGAATGTAAAGTAAAAATAACAAAATGATAAAAATTACTCCTCCCAAAACACTGTTTCCAACCAGAAACCAGGTTATTAAGGGAGCACTAACCGCAATAAACAGGAAATAAAGGATTACTTTTACCACCACATTAATCAGGAATACCGGACCAAAGAATTTATTGCCGATCCTATACCCCTCAGCATAGCCAACTTTTTTGTTATTTTTGAATTTAGCAGCAGCATCAAATAAGGCAATTTGGGAAATGATTGCTAACCACAGCAGGACCAGCCCTAAAACCACAAACATCAGGATAAAAATAAAAGTCTGCCATGGATACGTACCGATAAAATACTTAACGTTCGTAAACATGCTCCAGATCACACCACCCTGATAAAGCGATTGCACGCTCAAAATATCAGTTGATGTTTGGGCCAAATTTGAATAACTTGTAAATAAAGTTTCAAACTCGCCCCCTGCTCCCAGCAGAGCGGCAAAAAACCCAAACACCCATAAGAACTTTCTCTTTTTGACAATATCAAATGCCTCCTTTAATACGATCCGATAAGTAGGCATAGTTAATGTTTTAGCCATATGAACCTCCTTAATTTTATTTTAAATAGGTTTAGTTGCTGGTTTGGTTACGAAAATAGCATCAAATTCCTCCTTTTCAATAGTCTCCTTGTCAAGTAAGCGCTTGACTATAGCTTCTAAGTACGGACGCGCCTTTTTTATAGTCTTTTTGGCCACTTCATGGGCAGAATTAATAAATTTGGATACTTCCTGGTCAATGGTTTGAGCCACCTTTTCACTGTAATCACGGCGTTCATGTATCTCTCTACCTAAGAATATCATTTCTTCGTGTTGACCAAAAGTCCTTGGCCCTAGCACATCACTCATGCCGAATTCAGTTACTAAGCGCCTGGCCAGCTTGGTGGCTTCTAGTAAATCATTAGAAGCACCAGTAGTAATATCGCCAAACACCTCTTTTTCAACTGCATGCCCTGCTAGTAGGACCGCCAGCTCGTCAATAAAATATGATTTAGTGTACATGCGCTTGTCTTCGGTAGGCATTTTCAGAGTATAGCCAGCCGCCTGTCCGCGGGAAATTATGGATATCTTCTGCACCGGATCGGTGTTGAGCAGATTATGGGCTACTAGTGCGTGGCCGGCCTCATGATAAGCTGTAATCTTTTTTTCCTTTTCCGACATGACGCGGCTCTTACGTTCAGGCCCGAGCATAACTTTTTCAATGCTTTCTAAACAATCAATCTGATTAATTTTCTTCTTATTCCTGCGGGCAGCTAAAATGGCCGCTTCATTTAATAAATTCGCCAGATCTGCACCGGAAAACCCGGGTGTCCTTTCGGCAACTCTCCTTAAATCCACGTCGTTATCAAAAGGCTTTTTAATAGCATGTACTTTTAAAATTTCTTCGCGATCCTGGATATCCGGTAAATCAAGGGTGATGCGACGGTCAAAACGACCTGGCCGCAGGAGGGCCGGATCCAGAACATCTGGCCTGTTAGTGGCGGCAACAACAATCACATTAGTATCGGTATCAAACCCGTCCATTTCAACTAATATTTGATTTAATGTCTGCTCCCTTTCATCATGAGAGCCTCCCAGGCCAGCACCGCGCTGTCTGCCTACTGCATCAATCTCATCAACAAACACAATACAAGGAGTTGACTTCTTGGCCCGTTTGAATAAATCACGCACCCTAGAAGCACCAACACCAACAAACATTTCTACAAATTCAGAACCAGAAATATGAAAAAATGGCACGTTTGCTTCTCCAGCTACTGCTTTTGCCAGCAGGGTTTTACCTGTACCTGGCGGGCCAATCAGTAAAACACCCTTGGGTATCCTAGCACCTAAGGATAAAAATTTAGCCGGACTGCGAAGAAAATCAATAATTTCGCTTAATTCTTCCTTGGATTCTTTTACGCCGGCTACATCCTTGAAAGTAACCTTATTTTTTTGGCCCTGCGCCTTTTGTTCCCGTACATTGCTCTGGCCAAAAGACATAGCCTTAGAATTGGCGCCCTGTACCTGCCGCATCATTAGCCAAAAAAAGGCTACTATCAAAATAAATGGCAATAAAAATGGCAATATTGCCCCTGCCCAAAAACCGAAACCTGATTCTTCCTTTACGACAATATCAACTTCGGTTAATTTATTCGGATCAACCTGGTAGTCACTTAATAACGAACTCATGGAGTCAGCCGGCTCTTTGCGTGAAGTAACCAGCTCTTCATTATTAAGCGTCACGTTTAATTTATCCCCGTCTACTTCAATGGTTTTTACTTCTCCCTGGTTTATCTTTTCAACTATCGTGCTGATACTGACTAAATCAGGTTTATCAAAAGAGTTGGTAAACAGACTGAATACTGCCATGACCACTAGAATTACCACAAACAGTACCAGAAAATTCTTAAAAATATTGCTCCTATTCATAAATATTTAAAAAGCTAATATTATTATTAAAACTATAAAATCAGCTTATATTATAACTTAAAATCACCAATTTGGCAAACCGGGCAAAAATCTAAAATTCCCCACTCTAAATTTTTTAAAATCCCAAATAGTAAGAATATCAATAATTCTATTTCTTATCTTTCTTTCCGCTAGAGGTTTTTTCGCCAATCAGAGGCTGCCTGCCCGCCGAATTGGAGGGATCAACCTTTGGCTGAGATCCGCCTTTGGCGGATTTTTCTTCAGACTTTTTAACCTCAGGCTTCTTTGCGTCCGGGGCCTCTTTTGCTAGTTCTTTAGCAACAGGTGTAGATTCAACCTTATCTTCACTTACTTTCATAGATAAACCTAAACGGTGGTTATCCGGCTCAATAGATAAAATTTTAAAAGTATATGATTCCCCCACTTTTACTACATCCGATGGGTTATTAATCCGGTCACTAGAAAGTTCAGAAATATGAGCTAAGCCATGTATTTCCTTGTCTAACTCTACAAAAATTCCAAAAGGATTAATTTTAATCACCTTGCCTTTCACTGGCTGGCCAATTTTATACTTCTCCGTTGCTTTTTGCCAAGGATCCACTTGTAGGGATTTTAAAGAAAGGGAGATTCGAGAACCATCTATGCTAATAATCTTAGCTTTTACTTTATCACCCACCTTTACATAATCACTGGGACTATCAATCCGCTGCCAGGCTAATTCTGATATGTGCACCAAGCCCTCCAAATTATCACCAAACTCTATAAAAGCGCCAAAATCTACCACACCCGTTATAGTACCGTTAATTATATCACCAACTTTATACTGTGATATAACTTTTTCCTGCTGCTGTTCCCAAGCAGCTTTTTCAGACACGATTAGCTTACCTTCCTTTTCATCAACATCAATAACCTTCACCTTTAATTCAGTATTTATGAATTGGTTTAGTTTTTCTAATATCCTGCTTTTATCTCCTCCTTCAACGCGCGGATAATGTTCAACAGTCAGCTGGGAAACGGGCAAAAAACCGTCAATCTTGCCAACCTGTACCATCAGCCCACCTTTATTTGCCTCAGTAACATTTATTCCGATTACCGTTCCCTCGTTCATTAATTTTTCTAAATTCTCCCAGGCTTTCTGATGACCGGCCTGCCTAAAGGACAATTCCATTTCACACTTTTCATTTTCAATCTCCAGAACTGTAGCCTGAGCTTTGTCACCAACTTTTAAATCACTGTACAAGCCTGACTCGTCAATTAATTCACGGCCGCGTACAATGCCGGTGGTTAAGCCCTCAATATCTAAATAAACCTCACTGTTGGATACGCTAATAACCGTTGCTTCTACTACATCCCCAACCTTAGGCACGGCTGGCTGGTCGGAACTAGCTAATAATTCATCCATCTTTGATGACTGCTTAATTTCTTTTTGAGTAATCATAATTTATAAATAAAAAAATTGTCTTAACCCACTCACCGTATTTCACGAGAAATGAGTCCCTTAATATTGGGCTATCTAACAATATCAGCCCAATAAAGAGTTTATTAGATATATTTACTTGTGTCATCCATGGTACTATAAAACCCTGGTTTTGACAAGGGGTAATAAGGCGTGGGAGGATAAGGAAAAATTCATTGAATGGAGGCGTAAAAAAAGCTATAATTACCAGTGTAAAAAAATAATAATATGGTCCAAGATTATCTACCAAAAATTAAGGTTGGAACAGCAAAAAATATCATTAAGGGTGTTTTAAGAACCCATACAGGGCAGAAGATCAATGATACCCGTTTTAAGAAATTCCTAAGAGATAACAAGACATTAAGCAAATACGTATATTCCAAAAAGAATACTACCCTCTCTAAGTATGAATCAAAAAGATTTTTCAAGAATGTCATTCAGTCAGCTAAACAAAGCGATAAATTGCATGTCAGCGAAATCGCCCAGAAAAAAATCGGCATACGCATAGGCAGGCAGGGTGAAGTAAGCGATATTGGGCTGAACAAAATTTATAAAAAAGCTGCCACTGAACAAATCACCGCTGAAGCACCAACTGGACCAACGAAAGAGGAGATTGCCAGGCAAAAAAGGCGTGAACTAGGTTTAAAAACAGAGCACCAGCATCAGCGGGCTAGAGACATTGAGATGGAAAAAAGAAAAATGGAAAACCAGACTGATAATAATAAGACAGATACTGACAAAAGAATTACCCCTCCTCCCATGAGCCAAGGCGGTGGAATAACTGCAAATCAATCCCAAAACAAAGGCCAAACCAGTATGCCAACTGATCAAACAAGTGGAATCCAAAACCAAACTGCCTCCAGCGGGGCACAGCCAATTACTGTATTAATCCTGCCATTTTATAACCTTTCCAATAGCCAAGAAATTGCCAGGGAACTGGTAGATAAATTAACTAGCTCAGTCCAAAGGATTATCAGCAGTATTAGTATTTTCAGAACGATACCACAAAAAAAAATCAGCCTTGCTCTTGAGAACCTTCACTTGAAATCACTCCCAAACTATGATGAAGAAAACGGCCTCAAGGAAATTGCCAAACATTTAAAAGCTAAACTTTATCTCAAAGGCACTGTATTAATTTCTGGGCATTCACTTAATATTTCAATTAAAATGATAAATGTTGATACGGGCGTTGTGCTTACACTGCTGGATAGCCGGGAGAATACTGACGACTTTTTTGCCATGGAACGCAAGATAAAATGGAATATAAATAATTCCTTATTTACTAAATTAAACCCTGAATCAAAGGGACAATCTCCATCTACAGAAATTGAGGATCTGCCAATATAAATACGCCCAATAAGTACTAACTCCTTAATTAAATAGGCTTTACTGTAAGACTTTTTAATGATATTATTAACCCACTTAAGGGATATATAAAAGACTATGTATATTACTTGGTTAGGACAAGCCTGTTTTAAAATACAAGGCAAAGAAGCCACAATTATTACCGATCCTTTTGAGCCAAAAATTGGGCTTAATATGCCCCACCTAAAAGCTGATGTCGTTACGGTCAGCCATGACCACTACGACCATAATAATGTGAAGGCAATCAGCGGACAGCCTTTTGTAATTGATACGCCGGGAGAATATGAGATAAAAAATATTTTAATCCAAGGCATACCTTCCTGGCATGATGATAAGGAAGGTGCGGAACGAGGCGCTAATATAATTTACATATTTGTATTTGAGGAAATTAAAATTGCCCACTTAGGCGATCTCGGCACCACTTTATCCCAAGAGCAGCTAGAAAAAATTGAGGGAGTAGATATTCTGCTCATCCCGGTAGGCGGAGTTTATACAATTGATGGCAAAAAAGCTGCTGAAGTAATAAGCCAGATTGAACCAAGAATTGTTATCCCTATGCACTATAAAATCCCAAAACTCAAAGAAAAGATTAATAATGAAGATCTCTTTTGCAAGGAAATGGGCATTAAAAACGATAATGTTGAACAAAGGTTAAAGATAACTAAAAAAGATCTACCGGTAGAAGAAACAAAAATAATATTTTTAAAACCATAAACATATGTGCCCTTTAGACGGCATTAGCCCGCCAAATAAAAATTATACTCCAAAAACAGAACTTCCTGCAGAGGAGAAAAAACAGCTAAAGGCGAAGGGGCAAACCAAGCCTAAAATTAAGCCTAAAGAAAAACTGTCACCAATAGATAATCAGCCAAAAAAAGAAAATACTATGTGGATCCTGGTAGGCGTATCTTCAATGGTAATTGTGATTATCTGGATATTATCATGGCAAATTTCCGGTCCTCAAACTCAAAAAGATGACAATTCACTTATTGGCAGATTAAGTCAGACTACGGCCAATCTCTGGGAATCAATTAAAGCAGATATTTTTAACATTAAGAATGAACTTGATTCTGATGAAACGGATGCTGAGGCGAGTTTAAATAACAATGAAGAATATATTAACGAGCTTGAAAACCAATTTTTTCCCCAATTTGAAGACCCACAAAAACAGTAATTATGCCTAAAAATAACGATAAAAACGATAAATTAGAAAAGTCATCACACGATAAGGTGGAAATGCGACAAATTACTGAAGAAATGCAAGATTCGTATCTTGACTATGCTATGTCCGTAATTATTTCACGCGCCCTGCCTGATGTGCGCGACGGATTAAAACCGGTCCACCGGCGCATCCTGTATGCTATGTGGAGTATTGGACTGCGCTCAGGAGCAAAATTCCGCAAATCAGCTACCGTAGTTGGTGAAGTGCTGGGCAAATACCACCCGCATGGCGATGCGGCGGTTTATGACTCTATGGTCCGCATGGCCCAGGATTTTTCTATGCGTTACCGGCTGGTTAATGGCCAGGGTAATTTTGGCTCAGTAGACGGTGATGAAGCTGCGGCCATGCGTTATACAGAAGCCAAGCTGATGCGCATTACTGAGGAATCACTGGCCGATATAGACAGAAACACGGTTGACTTCATCCCCAACTATGACGGCTCACAAAAAGAGCCCAGGGTATTGCCGGCTAAACTGCCTGGACTGCTGCTAAACGGCACCATGGGTATTGCTGTAGGTATGGCCACCTCAATCCCGCCGCATAATCTGACGGAAATAATTGACGGTACAGTCCATTTAATTGATAAACCCGAAACTACAGTTGAAGAACTTATGGGTTTTATTAAAGGCCCTGATTTTCCTACTGGCGGTATTATTTTCAACCAAAAAGATATTGAACAGGCCTATGGCACAGGCAAGGGTTCGGTGGTTATGCGCGGAAAAGCTGAAATTGTTGAGAATAAAACCGGCAACTTCAGAATTATTGTTTCTGAAATACCATTCCAGGTTAATAAAGCCTATTTAATTGAAGATATTGCTAAACTGGTTCAGGATAAAAAAATTGACGGCATTAGAGACCTGCGTGATGAGTCAGATAAAGACGGCGTGCGTATTGTTATTGACCTTAAAAAAGATACTTATCCAAAAAAAATCCTGAACCGCTTATACAGCCTGACTAACCTGCAGACCTCTTTTCATTTCAATATGCTGGCTCTGATTGACGGACTGCAGCCGCGTGTATTGAACCTAAAAATGATACTGGAAGAATACATCAAACATCGCCAGTCAGTGGTCAGGCGCAGAACGCAGTTTGACCTGGATCGTGCTGAAGAAAGGGCTCATATTTTAAAAGGACTTAAAAAGGCAGTAGATAACATCAATGCTGTAATTAAGGTCATTAAATCCTCAAAAGATAAGGACCAGGCCAAAATCAACCTGATGAAAAGGTTCAAATTCACTGATCGCCAGACTATTGCCATTCTGGAAATGAGATTATCACAACTGGCTAATTTGGAACGTCTAAAGATTGAACAGGAGCTTAAAGAAAAAATAAAATTAATAACAGAACTAAAGGCCATCCTAGCATCCCCAAAAAAGATATTCAGCATAATTAAAAATGAATTAAGTGAAATTAAAGAAAAATTCGGGGATGAAAGAAAAACACAAATAAACCCAAATCCTATCGGCGAATTCAGCCAGGAAGATTTAATACCAGATGAAGCTACAGTGGTTATGATCACACTTGATGGATATATTAAACGTGTTCCTCCAGAAACTTTTAAAACGCAAAAAAGGGGCGGCCGCGGAGTTATCGGCTTAACCACCAAAGAGCAGGATACAGTTGACCAATTAATTACTACCAATACTCATGCTGACCTGCTTTTCTTCACCAGTCGCGGCCGTATTTTCCAACTAAAGGCTTATGAAGTGCCGCCAGCTTCACGAACTTCCAAGGGCCAGGCTATTGTGAATTTCCTACAGCTCGGCCAAAATGAAAAAGTTTCAGCCGTCATGTCATTCAAAGAACTAGGCGACTTTAAGTACCTGGTCATGGTAACTAAAAAAGGTATTATTAAAAAAGTTGATATCAAAGATTTTGCCTCAGTGCGCCGCTCCGGCTTAATCGCAGTTAAGCTGAAAGGTGATGACCAGCTTGAGTGGGTTAAACCATCTACCGGCAAAGATGACATTATCACAGTCACAGAAAACGGCCAGGCTATCCGCTTCAGGGAAAAACAGGTCAGGCCCATGGGCCGCAACGCTGCTGGTGTACGGGCTATCAAACTGAAAGGGGATGATAAAATTGCCGGCATGGATATAATTAACGAGGGCAGAATTGACCAGAATGAACAGCTATTGGTAGTCATGGAAAATGGTCACGGTAAAAGATCCGGCCTTAAGAATTATCGCCTCCAGGGACGCGGCGGGTCTGGAGTAAGAACAGCAAAAATTACACCCAAAACAGGCAAGGCGGTAGCCGCTTTCATCGTCAACGCCAAGCTTGAACAGGAGGACCTGATTATCATCTCGGTTAAAGGCCAGGTTATCAGACTGCCTTTAAAAACTGTTTCTGTCTTAGGACGCGCCACTCAGGGTGTCAGGCTTATGCGCTTTTCTGAAACAGGTGATAAAGTAGCCTCGGTTACTTTTATATAAACCAATTTTAATAATAAAATCCCCTGGTCTTTCAACAAGGAGATTTTTTGTGGCAGCTAGATTCCTGATCATTATGCTGTGGCTTTGAGCTGCTTGAACTCAAAAGGTGTGATGACCACGTCATGTCCGCATTCTTTGCAGACTACTAACCGAGCATCCGGCTTGCCAATAATCTCCATGTTCCATGCCCCGGCGTCTTCATACACATGGTGTGGACATGAATCTGGATCTAGTTGCTCTTGTTTGGCTTTTATAGCCGCCTCTACTAGCGCTTTGACAGCACCTGGACTATCCAGGAACCGGCGCAGCTGCTCAATATCAGGACTTACTTGTTCAGCCATCCTTGGCCCTCCGATCATAAGGTATTGTATATAGAAAAAAGTGCTTGATTTTTTATATTATAATCTAGCACTATAATTGTCAACTGAATTTTATAATATTTGACAAACTCAGACAATTTGTATAACCTCAATTAATATTGAATTAATTTATCCAGTAAATTTGTCAAAAAACAATATTTTACTTATAATAGAAATAGTGAACAAATATGAGCACCCAAGCAAAAAAAAGAACTAAACAACAAAAACGTGAGCGTGCTTCACATTTTGCTTTGACGGAAAAGCAATTATCAACCTGTCCAAAATGCAAAAAGCCGATACTACCCCATCATGTGTGTAAATTCTGCGGCTTTTACAAAGGGCTGGATGTTTTGTATCTAGACCTGAAAGCTGAACGCAAGAAGAAAAAGACCAAGAAAAAAGAGGATAAAGCCAAGAATAAGTAAATCCGTAAATTGTAATCCGTAATTTGTAGTCATTATAATTATAATTCTACATTTTACCTATTACGAATTACTAATAACTAAAAACATGTCCAACCGCCACTTATCCAGAACAATAGCCATGCAGTCCATGTATGAATGGGATTTTAATAATATTGAGTCTAACGATCTGCCAGAACTGGCGCAGCGGAATATTAAAGATTTTGCTCCAGATTTTAATGACAATGGTTTTGCTTTGCATATTATCAAAGGTGTGGTTGGCAATCTAAAGGAGATTAACCAGATGATAACCAAATACGCGCCTGAATGGCCGCTGGACCAGATTACCGTGGTTGACCGGAATGTCCTGCGTATTGGCATTTATGAATTAAAATTTTCCAAAGGGGAAATTCCACCCAAGGTAGCTATTAATGAGGCCATAGAACTGGCCAAAACATTTGGCGGCGAGTCCTCCGGAAAATTCATCAACGGCGTGCTGGGCAGTATTTACAAGGACATGATAAAAGGCGGCGATGCGCCGATCTCCGAACCGGACGCCGAAAAAAAAGAAAAACCAAAAGGCTAAAAAATAAATCAGCTTAAATTAGGGTTTTAATATTTATTGAACACTGGTTCGAGCTGATGTAAAGGAACCCTATGAAAAATTTCGGCAAGCTGGAGAAAAAATTAAATATTAATTTCACCAATCAGGACCTGCTGACAACTTCTATGGTGCACCGCTCCTATATTAATGAGCACCCTAGTTTTAAGCTGGACCATAATGAGCGCTTGGAATTCCTGGGTGATGCGGTTTTGGAATTGGTAGTCACCAAACATCTTTATTTAAATTATAAAAATCCCGAAGGCGAGCTGACCAACTGGCGCGCCAGCCTGGTTAATTCCACTATGCTGGCTAAAATCGCTGAAAAGCTGGAACTGAATGAATTCCTGTACCTGTCAAAAGGGGAAGCCAAAGACGACAACACCAAAGCCCGTCAATATATTTTAGCTAACGCTTTTGAAGCGCTAATCGGGGCCATTTACCTGGACCAAGGCCTGGAAACGGCGGATAAATTCATTAAAGAGCATATCCTTAGCGAGCTGGAAGCTATCCTGCAAAACCACCTGTATCTGGACCCAAAAAGCAAATTCCAGGAAGCAGCCCAGGAAAAATTCGGCATTACTCCGTCCTATAAGGTGATTTCAGAAACTGGCCCTGACCATAACAAGAAATTTATTGTTGGCGTTCATTTAGATAAAAAACTGATTGCTAAAGGCGAAGGCACTTCAAAGCACGAAGCGCAGGTAGCTGCTGCAGAAGCCGGACTTGAACAAAAAGGCTGGTAAAAAAATACGAACCTTTTCATGTATCACAAAACCACATTTCAGCTGGAGGCTTATTATGACGGGACAATCCGTTACTGTAGGCAGGCCTACCGATCTCACATTGGTAGGCAAAACATTTCGCAACTTCTCTAACCTTGGTTGTACCGCTATTGCCACAAAAGAGGCTGGATTCCCCTCCGGTGCAAAGCTTTTTTTCGAGACTGATCCTACTGGTGGAACGGGTTTTGAAATCATTGCTAGTTCAGTCCAGATCGGTAAACAGCCTGTTGATCAGGTGAAGCCAGGCCAAAAATGCGCTGTCCATATTGGCAGCGGCAACCTTCCTCGTTCCGGTACCCTGGTCTTTGTTGTCAATTAAAGGCCGGGAGCACCGCAAATCTACTTTGCACATTCATCGGGAAGGTGTAAATGGTACTTTTACTACTTAGATCTCACTCCAAACTAAGACATTGAAGCGCGCTACTTATCACAAGTCATGCGCGCTTCTTATTTGACAAAAAAAAGAAATTTTAATAAGCTAATATAAAATTAAATCCCTAAAAAAATAAACAAAGAACCCTTAAAGCACAAGGAGGTGGTCATGGCCAACCCAGGACGTACAATGGTCCTAATAGGCCAGGTTTTTGATGCCAAGCACGCTAGCGCCAGCATCTTCGGCATCAGAGTAACAGACAAGGCTATTAGCGGAGGATGCAGATTAGAGATCCGTTCTCCGGATGGGAAACACACCATCAATGCAACTGTTGGTTCGATTGAAATCAGACGCCAGAGAACCAACGTTTGTCTCCCAGAGCAGGATTGCGCTGTCATGGTGGGCCGTAAACCTTCTATCCAGCCAAAAACCGGATGGGAAGTCTATGCCCGCGCAGATCAAGCAGAACGTGCTGCCCAACTGACACAAGGGTTCACACCGCGTCCTGACAAGGGAAAGGGACGACCCGAAAGAACAGTCTGGCACTAAACACCCGCCACAAAATTCCAGCGCACCTAAAACTTACAGGTGCGCTCTTTTTTTACTCTGAATTTATTGAAGAGTATTTGACAAAAAATCAATAAATTTATAAGTTAAATAAAACAAAATACAACAATGCTATTTTACCAATCATCCAAAAAAGTACGGAGGGATCATGACTAAAGATGGTTTTACCCGGGGATCTGAATCTCACTTTAGCAACCAGAGAAAGTGGGGCAAAAAATGAAAATCGGAGACGTAGTCGGAACGATTGTTGGGGTTGATGACAACAATACCGTCATTATCCAAGTTCAGGGTTGCGGCGTCAAAGTAAATGACACCCTGAAATTTAAAAAAGGCAGTAAACAGTTCACGGGCAGCATCTTATCCTTAACAACAGGAGGGGGAAATGCTCAGGATGAAGTGACAACTGGACAATGCACCGCCAGTCTAAATATGACTTTTCAGGGATCTGCCCCGCCAGTTGGCTCTGCAGCCACGCTAGCCAACCGCCCCGGCTTCAACTATCAGCATCCGCCAAAAGATGGAAAGAGAACCATCTGGTAAAGCATCCGCGAGTTAACATTTAGCGCGTAATCTAAGATAGAACAGATTACGCGCCCTTTTTTTACTCCCAATGCACTATTTGACAATCTTTATATTACGGTGTTACTATAACATGACCTTTTTATATTTTGCACCTTTTGAACACAAAACAGAGGGGAATCATGACACCAAAAAGCAAAGCCCAAAACACTGTTGGCATAATTACCGGGGATACCAATGGCTTAACTGAAATCACTGTTGTGGATGGAGAAACAATCCAGCTTAATGACCAGCTTCAGTTCCATGTGGATACTGGCAACGGCAGATTTCCAGAGGGTAACGTCTCGGGCATAAAGGTTAATGGTCAGCCATTAACAAAAGCTGGATCAGGCACATGTAAAGTTCATCTATATATGGCTTATCTCTACCTAGAAAATCTACCTGAAGGTACGAGAATTACGCGATTAAGCCGCAAACCCCGAGGAGCCATCTTCCATGATATCTTCAGTGATAACGGCGATGGCCAACAATAGCGCGCAATGCAACTTGTCTTTAAAGTTACTGTGCGCTTTTTTTTACCCCCACACCAAGTTCTGGTGTGGGGGAATTAATTTGACAACCAGCGCTCTTTTGCTATGATACATCATTAGATTATGTTTGCTCTTTCTTTAGGAGAATAATTAATATGCACGAAAAGCAAATTGCTTCGGTGCCCACAAGGCTGCACCTATTTACAACAAAATACCTAGGACCGGTTGTGGAACGCTTAGCAAGTCGCGGATTTAATCCCGACTGGCTCAGCTGGTCTGGATTGGCTCTAGCCGTTGCTGCTGGAGGCTTTCTTGCCTTTGGTATATTCTTGCCAGCCCTAATCCTTGGCCTGCTCAGCTCTCTGACTGATATGGCCGACGGTCTCCTGGCTCGCATGCTCGACGAAAAGAACCGCCGTTCCGAACTGCAAATCAAACGCGGACAGATGGTTGACCCGTTTGTTGACCGGCACGCTGATGCTGCACTCTGGCTGGGCATACTCATATATGTATTGCCAGCCTTTATCCAGCTATCGGAATTAAACTGGCTGCATTGGATAGCACTCTTCATGGTCATCCTTTCGTATCCTTTCAACCTCGCCTCAAGCTGGATCCGGGCCAAAGTAGAGGGAGTTGGGCTGACACTGGGCGAAAAGAAACCCTTGACGCGCACTGTTTTTCTAATACTCCTGGGCGGTTCATGTATAATTGCTCTACTGATAACTGAGCCAATCCTGGACATGCCTATATTGTTCTGGTGCGTAGCCGTCATCGGCTTAGTTCAAGGAATTACCTGGCTCCAGAGGTTTATCCGCGCCCCGAGGGCATCCTTGCCGCAAGAATAAAGCCTTATTCATGCCCTGCTATCGCAAAATAGCAGGGTATTCTTATTAATTACTTTACATAAACTGAAATCCTTGATATTATAATATGGAGAATATGAAAAAGATAATTTCCCCAGATCAAACAAATTATTTAAATCAAAGGTGATATAATTCCCCCGAAAACGGGGAATTTTTTTTAATAACTTAAATATTAATAACATGAAGCCTTTTAAAAACCGTAACATTATTTCCATCAAAGATTTTACCAAAGAGGAGATCATGCACATTTTAAACACGGCCAAGAAATTCAAGATAAAGGTCAACCCAATCCTGCTCAAACACAAAATTCTGGCCAGCTTATTTTTTGAACCTTCCACTAGGACACGTTTTTCATTTGAATCTGCTATGGAAAGACTGGGTGGCTCAATTATTTCCCTGGCCGAAGCAAAATCCAGTTCAGCTTCCAAGGGAGAATCTGTTTCTGATTCAATAAAAATCGTGGATAAATACTGTGATGTCATTGCCATGCGCCACTCGCTGGAAGGATCTGCCCGCCTGGCCTCAGAAGTGTCTAACAACCCGATTTTAAACGGGGGTGACGGAGCTAACCAGCATCCAACCCAGACTTTTCTGGACCTATTTTCCATTTTAGAAACCCAAAAAAAATTAAAAGGATTGAACGTAGCCTTGGTGGGCGACCTTAAATACGGGCGCACCACCCATTCCCTAGCTTATGCCTTGGGCATGTTCGGAGCCAGGTTGTTCTTCATTGCTCCGCCGTCTTTGCAAATGCCATCTTACGTAACCCATGACCTAAAAAAATTAAAAGCTAAATATTCCACCCATACAGAACCTGAACGCATCATGCCCAAGCTGGATATTTTTTATGCTACGCGCATCCAAAAAGAACGCTTTGGCGATCCCATGGAATATGAAAAAGTAAAAGACGCCTATATTATCACCAATAAGCTGCTGACTAAGGTAAAGAAAAATTTCAAGATACTACACCCCCTGCCGCGTGTTAATGAAATCAATTATGAAGTTGATAATACTCCCTACGCCTACTATTTTGAGCAGGCTAATAATGGTCTCTTTGTCAGAGAAGCACTCTTGGCTTTGGTCTTGGGCAAGGTATAAAATTCAAGCTCAACCATAAACTATCAACCATTAACCATTAACTATAAACTATATGAGAGCTTATAAAGTTTACGCTATAAAAGATGGTACAGTCATTGACCATATACCAGACGGCCAGGGCATGGGCATTATTGACCTGCTCAATCTGCGCCAATGGAATAGAACAGTTACCCTGGGCATTGGATTTCACAGTAAAAAACACGGTAAAAAAGACGTAATTAAAATTGAAGATAAAGAATTAACACCCGCTGAAGTAAATAAAATTGCCATCGTTGCGCCAACCGCCACCATGAATATCATTAGAAACCATAAGATTGTAAAAAAATTCAATGTTGAGCTGCCTGAAACCTTGGAAGGTATTGTAAAATGCCCTAATCCAGCCTGCGTTACCAACCATGATCCTGTGGCTACAACGCGATTTTTCAAAGAAAATGGCAAAAAGATAGAACTCCGCTGCGCTTATTGCGAAAGATATTTCAAAGAACACGAAATTGAAGTAATCTAACTACATGGACATAAGCACAAATATTGCCGGAATAAACCTGACCAATCCCACCATGCTGGCTTCAGGCATTATGGGAGTTTCCCGCGCCTCGCTTAATAACGTGATTAAGAATGGGGCCGGCGCCTGTGTTATAAAATCAATCAGCCTAGAAGAGCGCGCCGGCCACGCCGCTCCCAATATTATCACTTTTGCCGGCGGCATGATGAACGCCATTGGCTATTCCAATCCGGGCGTAGACCAGGCAAAAAAAGAATTTTCTGATCTTAAGGATCTGAGTGCCCCAATCATCGCCAGTATCATTGGTCAGGACGAAAAAGAGTTTGCCATGATGGCAGAAAAATTCCTGCCCGGCGAATTTGCTGCAGTTGAATTAGCCCTGTCCTGTCCACACACGCCTGGCTATGGAACCTTAGCTGGCCAAAACACTCCCCGAAATACGGAAAAAATTACCCGGGCAGTCAAAGAAAATACCAAGCTGCCAATTTTTGTAAAAATTTCACCTGATTCCCAGCCTATTGGCGAAGTAGCCAAAGCAGCTGAAGCTGGTGGAGCTGATGCTATTACCGCTACTAATACTATGGGTCCGGGCATGATTATTGATATCCAGACAGGCCAGCCAATTTTGGATTTTAAAATCGGTGGAATTTCCGGTCCAGCCCTGCATCCTATTGCCGTACGCTGTATTTATGACATTTATAAATCTGTAACCATTCCCATTATCGGCTGCGGCGGGGTAACTTATGGCAAGGACGCGCTAGCCATGCTTATGGCCGGAGCTTCAGCTGTGCAAATAGGCACTGGTATATATTACCGCGGCCTCGAGGTGTTTAAAAAAGTTACCCAGGAAATTAAAGACTTTATGCAGGATAAAAAATACAAAAGCCTAAAAGACTTTATTGCATTAACCCATAAACTAGAAAAATAATGGAACATGCTTTTGGTACAATTGAACAGCCAGAAGTACTGCCCATCGCAGATATTAAACAAGAAAACGAAAGGGTTAGAACATTTTATTTTGACAAGGCCATGAAATCGCAGCCCGGCCAGTTCGTTATCGTCTGGATTCCACGATTGGATGAAAAACCGTTCAGTATCGC
>JAHIVO010000018.1 GCA_018816445.1 Patescibacteria group bacterium | reverse complement strand
GACCCCAGAAGTCAACTAATTGAACCTCTTCGAGATCAGTTGGCTGATTTGTGGTTTGACAAATAATCTATTAATTTATACGGGGCGAAGAGTGCCAGCAAATACCTGCCAAGCCAACAAAGACTTTGCTACCAGACTTAAAATTATGTATGCTCGTTCACCATATAAGTAATCACGCCATTTGCCGACCTTCTTATACTGCAATATCATATTGATGGCAAATGAATTGAAAAAGAGAAATATCGAGAAGTAAATCCAGTATACGAATGACGGTGCTTTATTATCGCCATCGCCTGCTAAAAACAGATAAAAACCAACCACTACCCAAGGAATCGCTCCGGCTAATACGCCAAACCAATACGATGTCCAGTTGGTTTTTTCAGTTCTCTGATTATGCAGCTCCATCATCCAACCAAATAAAATCATCATCATATTCAAAAAGAAAATCATAACTAAGCCAAGACCGTCGTACAGACCAACTAACATAGCAATTATGATAATCATCAATGACGAACTAAATGCATATTCAATCCACCTAGCCTTATTAATACCCATTTTCAGATTAGCTACATACTTTTTATATCCAGCTGGTAAAGAAACCAATAAGTGGGCCAAGGCCGACAAGAATAAGAACGCAGCAACCAGTGGACCAATTTGAATTGAAAATTCAGTCTTCAAAACTGGCTCCAGTGTAAATGAAACAGTGTTCATCTCAACGAAAGCAGATGTAATTGGCAGAGAAAAATCGGAGCTTAAAAAAAGCATTAAAAAACCTTGGATGGCGTGCATAACCGCCATTATGATGTTAAAGCGTCGTAATTTCGTAAATTTACCCTCCTCGGGTAATTCTTGATTTTGTCGTTGTTCTTCCATATTTATACCCTTAATTGTTTAATATTCTGTATTAATTCTATCATATACCTATAATCAATAAAAACGGTCATTGTATTAGTTAAAACAACCTTCCAATCGCGACCTTTTTCTCTGAGCATTATGTTCGAAGAAAAAGGAAAAGACATCTCCTATCTATTAGGAGGTATTTTTGGTTGTTCTTAAATAAAAACATAATAAAAATGGCGATTTCTATGTTATAATTAACACTATGAGAATCTATTAACATAAACAATCATAAATAATGAATCTAACATATCACCACTCATCGCCTAAAGAGTTATTCAAGTCACTAGGAACAAACATTTCGGGTTTATCCAGAGATCAAGCAGCCCTTAGCCTGAAAAAGCTTGGGCCAAACGTTTTGCCTGAAGAGAAGAAATTCTCGGCTCTTGGTGTTTTTCTGCGCCAATTCAAAAATCCACTTATTTATATCCTTTTCGCCGCAGCTTTGATTAGTTTTGTTACCAACCATATTGTTGATGCGCTGATAATTGTATTTGTAATTCTTGCCAGTGCTGTCGTGGGTTTTATTCAGGAATACAAAGCAAACCAGGCATTAAAACATCTTAGTTCCCTGGTGAAATTCAAGACAAAAGTTTTAAGAGACGGGGGTGAAATCGTCATCCCGCAAGAATTGGTTGTGCCGGGAGATATTGTAATACTTTCCGCCGGAGACAAAATTCCGGCTGATGTTCGGTTAATTGAAGCACAGAATTTTTATGTGATTGAAGCTTCTTTGACCGGCGAATCAGTACCTTCTGAAAAAACAACTGATATTTTACCAGAAAATACACCGCTAGCTGATCGTGAAAATATGAGTTATCTGGGGACAGTCGTGGCCAAGGGTTATGCCAAGGCAGTAGTTGTAGCGACTGGGATACAAACTGAAATTGGACGGGTGGCAACTATAGTTAAGCACACCAAAGACGATAGTACGCCACTACAAAAACAGCTGGCAAAATTTGGGAAATTTATCGGCATAATTCTTGTGGGTGTTAATCTGCTAATTTTCGGCTTAGGTGTGGCAACGGGCAAACCTTTATTTGATATGTTTATGACGTCAGTAGCTGTTGTTGTTTCAGCCGTACCAGAAGGATTATTGCCGGCGATGACGGTTATTTTGGCAATCGGCGCTCAAAAATTGGCAAAACGGAAAGGACTGGTAAGGAAGATGGTTGCCTCAGAAACACTGGGGTCAGTAACTGTCATCTGCTCTGATAAAACAGGCACGCTAACTAAAGGGGAAATGAGGGTATCTGAAATTATTACTGAAAAAAATAAAATTTCCCATAATAATAATGTTTATTCGCAGACTATAGAGCCTGACGGTGAAGCAAGCCATATTATCGCTTTAAAGACTGGCCTACTGTGCAATGATGCTGTTATAGAAAATCCCGAAAGCAGGCTGGAAGACTGGTCTATAATTGGCGATCCGACGGATAAAGCTCTGCTAATAGCAGGACGCGCTGCCGGATTAAAAAAAGAAAAATTAGAAAAAATTGAACCGAGAATTGCTGAAATTCCGTTTGATTCGGAATATAAATTTATGGCTACTCTGCACAAGTCAGGCAATACTCCAAATAATAAATATGTTGAGTATATAAAAGGCGCACCGGAAAAAATTCTTAGCCTTTCATCATTTATTGATGTCGAAAGTAAAAGAATAACCCTTTCACCAGAGAAAATTAAAAAAATTAAGTCACAATGCGAAAAACTAACCAGCACCGGCTTGCGTGTAATTGCCACGGCATATAAGTTTGAACCAAAAGAGTTTGACCCCAAACAATTGATTCCAAAAAAGATAGGTGGTCTTATTTTTCTTGGCCTTATCGCGCTAAAAGACCCATTAAGGCCTGAAGCTAAAGAAACAATTACTTTATGTCAAAGTGCCGGAATCCGGCCAATAATAGTAACCGGGGATCATAAGCTGACCGCTTCAGCCATTGTCAGAGAAGCGGGGCTGGTGGTAAACAGCAAAAACATTTTAGAAGGTTATGAGCTTGATAAAATTTCTGACGAACAGTTAAAGAAGGTGGTAAATAAAATTACTATTTTTGCTCGAGTTGAGCCAGGGCATAAAATTCGCATAGTGTCCGCTTTACAATCAAATGGCGAAGTAGTCGCTATGACCGGGGATGGGATAAATGACGCGCCTGCTCTGAAAAAAGCCGATATTGGCGTGGCTGTCGGGTCAGGCACTGACGTAGCTAAGGAGGTGTCTGACTTAGTACTACTTGATGATAATTTCAAAACTATAGTCCAGGCTGTTAAAAGGGGTAGGATTATTTTTAATAATATCAGGAAGGTAGTATTATATTTAATCACTGATGCTTTTTCGGAAATGGTTATTGTCGGCGGCGCGGTCGTTTTGGGTTTCCCTCTCCCGATATTACCGGTCCAAATTTTATGGATTAAACTCATCGAAGATGCCGCTCCGGCAATGTCGCTTTCTTTCGATGAAATTGATGAAGATGTTATGAAAGATCCGCCCCGAAGTAGAATAGAACCTATTATTAACAACCAGTTAAAAAAGCTGATTGCTTTCTATGCAATTATTATGGATCTCACATTATTTGGAATTTTTTATTACTTTTGGAAAACGAGCAGTGATCTTGACTATGCCAGGACAATTACTTTTGTTGGTTTGGGGATCGCCTCGCTCTTTTATATCTATTCTGTACGCGGACTTAAACGGTCAGTAATAAAGATCAATCCATTTTCAAACAAGCTGTTTGTGATTTCCACAGTTATTGGACTTATATTATTCATCATTGCAATATATCTGCCATTTTTTAATAATATCTTGCACACCATTCCATTGGGATTGAAAGAATGGGCTGTTTTAGTCGGTTATGGAATCTTAAGTATTATTGTTTACGAAATTGGAAAAAAACTTACTATTGCTAGAGTATAAATTAGTTAAGAGGAGCTTCCCCCGCCATTAAGTCGAGGCAAACAATCGCGACCCCAAATTATCCAATAACCAGGTTCTAAGATAAACAGCTATGCGACCCCTTTTCAAAAGCGCTTCCGAGATTATGAGGTGTTTTTGGTTGAGAAGTGGTATAATAAGATTATTAATTATTAAATATTCAAAAGTATGGGGATACTTGATGTAGGCGAAAAAATACACATTATTGAACGGCGATACTTTGAGAATGATCTGCGTCGCCATTTTGCTGGAGAAATACTCAGAGTAGTAGGGAATATCATTCGTATTCGGGGTTACGTTTGGGTATTTAACGGCAGTAAGGGTGAATTCCAAAAACGACCTGAACTTAGAGAGCGTATTATCGTAATTGGCGAAAGACATACCATCAACCTCATTACTAAAAACACTGATATCAACAATCTCTATTATACTCGACTTGAAGGAAGCGGTACCGTGGTCACTGACGGGAAAGACTTTAGTCTTCAAATTCACGAATTTACTTCACTATAATAACTGGGGATAATAAGTTAAAACATAAAGCAATTAATAACCTGTGCCTGTCTTTCTGTTTACTCGAAATAGCTATTCATCTCAAATTTCACCAAGTACATATTCATAATTATTCATCAAACAGGTTCTAAGATAAACAGCTATCCGACCCTTTTCGGTCCTTAATTGAACCAAAACAAAGAATCGCCAACAATGGCGGTTTTTTGATATAATGAAAGTATGAAAACATATCAGGATTTACACATTGGGTTATAGCCATTTTCATTTCAAGTATGGGGGTGGAGTTATTTTGAATAAATTAACCAGCTATCAATTACAGGATAGATAAAAGTCAAACCAATTAAGGAATTAAAAAATATGATCACCGTTAAAAACGAAGGGGTAATTTTAGAGAAAACAAATCTGGAATTCGAGAATAAAGGTGTTTTGAACCCTGCCTGCATCCAGGTGGATGACATTACTCACATGTTCTATCGGGCAAGTAATCACCATGAGGTTTCTTCCATAGGCTACT
>JAHIVO010000003.1 GCA_018816445.1 Patescibacteria group bacterium | reverse complement strand
CATGGGTCTGATAGGAGTTGAACCTATGACCTTACGAATGTGAATCGTACGCTCTAACCAACTGAGCTACAGACCCTACTTCCCTGATTTTCATAAATGAGAAGGTGTGGGGTAAGGCTTAAATTCCGACGCCCTGGTCGTGGATCTCCGATGGAGTCTCGGGACTCACATCGAGAGTCTCGGACCTCGATTCTGTTTCCGCGGAATCGGGCTATTCGCCCACATAATCATTATCCCTTTTAAAAAATAAAAAATGCCAACGATTAGGCATATTATACCACAAAATTTAAAAAAATCAAATAAAATCTAGAATTATTTTTTGGATACTATTGTAAATAATTTATAAATTATTTCCACTTATTTTTTACTACCTTTTTTTATTTGTGGCTGAGATTTTTTTGGAGTTATTAACTCAGGCGGTTTAAAAACATCTTGGTTCTTAACAGATACTTTTTTTACAGTCGTAGTCTTCGCGGACGGTTCGGTTGGCGGCTGTCCTGTTTTATTTTGCTCATCATCAGTTGTAATCGGCATGTCTTCTAAATGAATATCTACATCACCTTCTAACCCAGCTAATGGTTCTTTAATTTTTGTTGGCTTTAATTCAGCAGTAAAGCGGATGTAGCCGCGCCGTTTAGAAACTGAAACCGGTTTGCTTTGGAAAGTAAAGTAACCTGGCTTAATTATTACTAAATAATATTTTCCTGGCGATAATAACGCATTAAACTGACCCTTACTGTTAGTTACACGGGTTGAAGATATACTGCCAGTATCCGCATTGTATGTGCGAACAATAGCCTGATCAATTGCATCGCCAGAATTTTTATCTGTAACTAATCCATAAGAACGGCCTAGACGCCTTGATATTATAAATCGCAAAGTAATAAGCACCGCATATAATCCTAACATCAGATAATTACCAAGTTTAGGTTCAATTATTATGCTGACCCAGCTTAATATCGTACCGCCCACTAACAGCGGAACATTTAATTTTTCTATTATGACGCCTAAAATATTTGCAAAACGGAGCCAACTTAAGCGCTTTTGTGAAACTGCTCTTCTATTCGGATCAATAGGAATGTTAATTGATAAGATACCCTCTGTCTTTTCCTTAATGTCCATGGTATCCCCCCGATAAATATTATCAAACTGACTTATAGCGGCAGTTTTTAGTATATGGGAGGGAAAGATATAACCAGGGCAAGTGACAGTAGCGTAATAAACTCCTTTATCTATTAAAAATCCAAAGCGGCCCTCTTTGTCTGTTATCTGGCTTTCCTTTAATTTATTAAATTCACGGGTAAAAATCCTGACTACAGCGCGAGGTACCGGCCGGCCGGTGATGCTGTCAAATACCACGCCCCATGATTTCCTTCTCTTGCCCAGAGAAACCGGCAACAGCCAGAAATAACCAAAACGGAAAAATAAATATAATATATTGGCAAATTGGGCTGTAGCAGTGGTAGCCGCCACCCCGGTTGCTGTAATTATTGCCGTGGTGGTAATTAATGGCTCTATAATATTATCAATTGTATTAGTAACAACCTTATTCTGCCTTAACCGCTGGATTGTCTCGCCTATTTGTTCGATTATCTGTTGTATAGGCTCGGGCAGGGCTTCTTCAATCTTTTTTAAAGTTTTAGCCAGAGCTGGCAACTCTGCTTCTGGAATATCCTCATCAATCACCACTGGTGATTGCTCATCCGAAGAAAAAATCGTAAAACTATTACCTGCTTGTGAAGAATTATTGGCCTGGTCATAAGCTAGAGCAACTACGCTATGTCCGCCTAAAGCGAGTTCTGACAGCGTGTATGGCGTTGTTTCACCTACATCAATACCAATGGGCTGATCATTATCAACAATCAAATCATAGTGATGCAAGCCGGATGTTTCATCAGTTGTTTCAAAGCTCAATCTAGGCGATGTTTTAGTGGTACGCTTCCCGTCAAGCAAGTCTATTTCAAAAGGCAATGGGGGTATAGTATCAATCTGAACCTTATAATGCCCAGCTGAACCCCAGCCATCTTCATTCTGGGCGCGCACATGAAAATACCAGATGCCATCGCCGGTCCCGGTATAGCTGGCATTAGTATCTGTACCATCCCGTATCCTATCGGGAGTTGTGGTCGGCTGATCATCAAAAGCATAGCTAAAACCCACTACCCCATCCTGGCGGTTCCATTCAAATTCTGTATCCGCCTTAGCATACCACAAACTTTGCTCAGGATGTGTAGATGAAGTAATAGTAAGTGCATCTGGTAAATCAAGGTCGGGTTCTGGTTCTGGCTCTGGCTCGGGTTCTGGCTCTGGCTCGGGTTCCGCAGCTGCTTTTACAATGTAAGAACCGCTGCCTTGCGAGGTTAATACATTAGTACCCAAGCCGTCATTAGCTAAAACACTGCCTCCGCCTATAGTAACATTGGCAGTGCCGGCAACTTTTGTATTAAAAGAAATTGTAATTATCGTCCCGGCTGAACCCGTATAGCCGGGCGTGGGCAAACCCCCGGCAAACGTCACTGTGCCAGTGGCATTAAAAAAAGTAGGGGTAACCGGCCATAAAGTAAAAATTCCAGCAGAAGATACTCCGGAAACTTCCAAAATATCATTGGGAAATGAAACCGTAGCCTGTGCAGAATTAATAGCCACCCCGTCGGTATTAACTCCCAATGATACGCTAAAACTACTCCCCACTGTATATGATCCGGATGAAGGGCTTAAATATAACGAAGCAGCCTCCAGACCTTTTGGCAGCAAGATAAAAAATATTACTAGTGATAATGCAATTATTATTCGCTTAGCCATAGAAGAGACTTCTTACTTCCTAGATTTCGTCCCTACATACAAGAACAGCAATAAAATTATTATTACACAAATAATGACAATTAGTAATGTATATTGTGAACTCTCTGATATCTGCTGGCCAGCTTCTTTGACTATTTGCAGCCTAATATTGCCCGCCTTATCAAAAGCTTTGACTGTTAAGCCTGATTGCCGCGTTTGGTCTTTTAAAACATAGGGAGAATCTACATAAGTATGGGTTGACCCGCCCTCAACAATATCATAATGGTCCACGCCGGAAACTTTATCAACCGTTGAAAAAATCAGGAAAAATTTTCCCCCAAACAACTGATCATCCTGGGAAACTAAAGCGCTGATTGGCAGTGGCGGCTGGCTGTCTATCATAACTCGCCTCTTGCCAACCACCTGCCAAGGCTCACTATCAGCAGACTGCTCCCTTAAAATAAAATAGAAAATACCATCTTCCAAATCTGGAAAAGTAACCACTCCCTCAGAATATTCCGGCTTGTTATCAGGCACCTCATCCTGATCCTCGCTTAAGACATAACTGTACTTGGAATCTGAACTATAGCCCCAGTTTACTGTAAAGGAATTATTCTTATACCACTTATTTTCATCCGGATGGGTTGGTGAAGTTATGGTAATAAAAGTAGTTTCACTAATCTGAAATACGCCCTCCTTAAAGGCTATGGGCAAGGAAGTTCCTAAACCGTCATTTAAATGGACGCTGGTGTTACTTTGATCAAATGTAATTTCTGCCCCGCCTGGCGTTCTAGTACGAAAAGTAATTGAAGTAACTATTCCATCAAAAACATGACTGCCATTAGGAATGCCTCCAGCTAAGGTAACTAAACCGGCTGATGATTCAAAAGTCGGCTCCTGAGCCCATAGAGT
>JAHIVO010000083.1 GCA_018816445.1 Patescibacteria group bacterium | reverse complement strand
AATATCCCGGTAATAAATCCCAGGCCCATGGACACTGGTATGGCCGGCAGAATCAGTACATTAACCAGCGGAGCTACCAATGACAGCCGGCCGAACTGGAATATTATCAAGGGCAAAGTCATTAAAGTAGCTGATAAGGTAGCTACCAGGCTGGCACGGATTTCCAGCACAGCTGGCACCCATTTAAAAACTTTCTCAATAATAGGAGAAACATAAACCAGACCAATAGTGGCTAAAAAAGATAATTGAAATCCGGCGTCAAATACCAAAACTTTAGGATTAATCAACAACATGACCACCGCGGCTAAAACCAGAGTGTTGGTAATCCGGCTCATGCGGCCTAACTGAGTAGCTAATAAAACCAGCATGCCCATTATACCTGCGCGCACTATTGAAGCCTGGGCACCGGTTATTAATACAAAAAAAGTTATTGCAAAAAGCGACACCCAAAATGCACCCTTACGTGATATCCACAAATGCTTGCATAAATTTAGAATCAATATGGCAATAATCGTAATATTATAACCAGACAAAGCTACAATATGCGTAGTGCCTGTACGGTTAAAACTTTCCATTAAATCATCCGGTATGGCCTTCTTAGCACCTAAGATTAAACCCCCTAAAAAAGAAGCCTGGGGTTCTGGCAAGGCCAGCTGGACTGCCTGCACAAATTTAGTTTTTATATTTAACAAAGTGCTCATTATTACATTTCCCTGGTCTGCTGCTATAAATTCTATGTACGGGCGGTAACAAAGCGAATAAATATCAAACCTGGTTAAATATTTATCATAGTTAAACACCCGTCCGGAATCATCATCTGTAATAGGCTCAGGCGCCTGTAACTGACACGTAATTTTTAATAAATCACCATAGTGGTATTCAGGAAATAAATAAGTGTTTACCAAAACCTTACCCGTAATCTTTTCAGGCAAACCTTCCAGTCCCTGCTTAACATCAATGGTCAACTTTACATGACTTTTTCTGGTATCTGGCTCGCTGCTGATTAACCCGATAAATGTCGTTTCCTGGCCATTGTATTGCTGGATTAAACTATTATCACTGACAGGTATTGATGCCTGGAATCTTAAAATTCCGCCAGCTGCAAATAAAATACAAAAACCAAGTACTCTTGCCTTTTGATTTTTCCACATTATTACTATTAACAAAAAACTTACAGCGCCAAAAGAAAAGACTAACCAAAAAGGAATATTAATGAATGAACTAATAGCTACCCCAACCACAAAACCCAGACAGCTGTAAAAAAATATTTTTGCTTTACTAAATTTCATGATGGTCAATCTTTATCAATGAATTATCGTTAAAATAATAATTTCTAGCACTGGAAAATACATAATCAGTTTCCTGCCTGACAAATCCTGCTTTTACCGGATTTTGGCGGATGTAATTTAGTTTTGTTATTAAAAAACTCTCTGAATAAATATTTGTCACCCAGTTATTAGATTGCCAAACTTTATATTCCTGTTTGATTGAATTATGAAAAAACAAATTTAGCATACCTTGCGCCCATTCCGGTGAGGTGGGATTGGTAATCCCACCTTTATCCATTTGGATTGGATTATTAATCCAACCTCCTTGCTTTATCTTTTTTAACTCTTTAATTATGTCTTTAGCTGTCTGCTTTTTAAAATCTCTTAATATTTCAATTATTGAATACTTGCCATACGGCCAAAATATATAATGAAGGTGAGTTGGCATAATTACATATCCAAGTAAATTTGACTGTTTAGCTTGTCTGTAAAAATTCAATCCATTAATAATTATCTGGCATAAATTTGGGCAGTAAAAAATTGGCAATCCTTCATGTACCCTTGTGGTCACAAAATAAGCATGCCCATGTACAACTATTGTTTTTAATCGCGTATTTTGTCCCATAAGCCAAAAACCTTCCAATTTTTTGGGAAGGTCTTTACGATTATATTTTAGAAAAACTCTATCTAATTGTCAATTTCATTATTCAACAGTTACTGACTTTGCTAAATTCCTCGGCTTATCCGGATCCAAACCGCGCATAATGGCAATTTCATAAGCCAACAATTGAAGCGGGATAGTGGCTAAAACCGGCACTAAATGGGCCAGGGTATTGGGAATCTCAATTACCCACTCTGCCATCTTTGAAATAACATCATCCCCGTTATTTACTACGGCAATAATTCGTCCACCGCGAGCCCGCACCTCCTCGGCATTGGATACGATCTTGTCATAACTTATCGGCTCCTCACTATCATGGGGTGCAATGATTACTACCGGCATATTTTTATCAATCAAAGCTATGGGCCCATGCTTCATTTCTGATGCTGAATACCCTTCTGCATGAATATATGAGATCTCCTTCAGCTTCAAGGCGCCTTCCAGGGCAATGGGATAATTATAGCCGCGCCCCAAATACAAAAAATTATTAATACCTTTAAACTCCTTAGCAATCTGCTGAATTATTCCCTGGCCAGAATCCTTATCATAAACTGCGTCCAGGACTTGCTGTACCTTATCCGGCAGGACAATTAATTCATTGGAGATCCTTTTAAAATCCTTATCAGTAACACGGGGTTCTTTATTTTCCAACGGCTGCACCTTATCAAGATACCTGGCCAAACCTAAATTTAAAATTGACAAAGCCACTACCTGACAGGAAAAAGCCTTTGTGGAAGCTACTCCGATTTCCGGACCAGCATGCAAATACAATCCCCCTTCCACCAGTCTGGCAATTGACGAGCCAACCACATTTACTATGCCCAGGTTATAAGAGCCTAATTTCTTTGCCAATTCCAGGGCGCCTTTAGTATCAGCTGTTTCGCCTGACTGTGAAATACCAATTGACAAGGTATGAGGCTGGATAACCGGCCAGCGATACCTGAATTCTGAAGCCTGCTCGCAGGTAGCCGGGATGCGCAGAATTTTTTCCATCATGAACGAGCCGACTAAACCGGCATTCCATGAAGTTCCGCAGGCCAAAAGTTTGATAGCACTTATTTTAGGCATGGCTTTTGGGAAACCATTTTGTAAGCAATTCATTTTAACTTCAATGCCATCTGGCTGTATATGGCCCCTTAAAGTATTTTTAATAGACTGGGGCTGCTCAATAATTTCCTTAAGCATAAAATGAGGATATCCGCTTTTTTCTATCATTTCCAGATCCCAGGTAATTTTTTCAACTTCCTTATTAATATCTTTATTATCCAGGGTGGTGGTGCGGTAACTGTGCGAATTTAATATTACCATCTCACCGTCATTTAAATAAATTACATCCCGCGTATAAGGCAGAATGGCTGAAGCATCAGAAGCAATAAAAAACTCTTTGTCCAAGACACCCACTACCAGCGGACTGCCGTTACGGGCCGCCACCATCTTTCTAGATTCTTTGGTACTGATCACGACTATGCCATAAGCGCCTTTCAACTGAGCCAGTGCTTTTTGTACTGCATCTTCCAAAGAAGCATCTTCATGATATTTTTCAATCAAATGGGCAATTACCTCAGTATCTGTCTCGGTTTTGAAATTATGACCCTCTCTTTTCAATAAGGTTCTTAAAGTTCTATAATTTTCAATAATACCATTATGAGCTATGGCAATAACTCCCTCGCAATCAACATGGGGGTGTGCGTTAATAATCGTAGGCTCGCCATGAGTAGCCCAGCGCGTATGGGCAATGCCAATAGAACCGGCTAAACTCCGGCGCTTCAATTCCTTCTCTAAAATAACAATTTTTCCAACTGCTTTAGTTAAATTTAAACCGTCACTAATAGTGGCCATACCTGCCGAATCATAGCCGCGGTACTCCAAACGCTTTAGCCCTTCTAATAATATTGGCATGGCATCTTTAGTGCCTAAATAGCCGACAATTCCGCACATATTATTTTTTTGCTTTTAATCTTAAGTATTGTTCAATAAATGGCTGGATCTTTCCGTCCAGTACCCCGTCTACATTACTGGTTTCAAATTTAGTCCGGTGGTCTTTTACCATTTTATAAGGATGAATCACATATGATCTTACTTGGTTCCCCCAGGCAGCTTCCTGATACTCCCCTCTTAACTGCTGTTTTTCGTCCTGTTTTTTTTCTACATACTGGGTATGCAGCTTGCTTTTCAGAATCTTCATGGCTGTTTCCTTGTTTTGCTGCTGGGAACGCTCGTTCTGACACGAAATTGTAAGTCCGGAAGGTATATGAGTAATTCTTACTGCTGAATAAGTAGTGTTTACTGACTGACCGCCGTGCCCTGATGATAAAAACGTATCAACACGCAAATCTTTCTCATCAATTTTTACCTCATCAACCTCTCCTAATTCCGGCAGAACTTCAACTAAAGCAAATGAAGTGTGGCGCATCTTCTCCGCATCAAACGGCGAAATCCTCACTAAACGATGCACCCCAGCTTCAGCTTTCAGGTATCCATAAGCATATCGTCCGCTGATATCCATGGTAACGCTTTTAATACCGGCTTCAGAACCAACGGACTTATCAACAATTTTTACTTTCCATCCCTTTTGTTCAGAAAAACGTATAAACATCCTCAGGAGCATAGCCGCCCAATCCTGCGCATCAACCCCGCCTGTACCTGAATGAATGGCCATTATAGCATTGCGCTTATCATATTTTCCGGACAATAATATATAAAATTCCAATGAATCAAATTCCGATACCAGCTTTTGCAGTGAATTTTCAATATCCTTTTTCAAGGATAATTCCTCTTCCTCCTGCGCCTCCTTAGCCAAAACCAATAATTCATCAATCTTTCTTATCATATCTGACCACTGCCTAATTTCATTATTAAGCTCATCCAGCCGCTGGCTTTTCTGCTTGGCCTTGTCCTGATTTGACCAAAAATCGGGCTCAGCCATCTCAAATTCCAATGATTTTATCTCATTTTTTTCGTTATCTAAGTCAAAGATACCTCCATGTCTGGAGAACTTTGACCTGTAGGGCCTCTATCCTCGCAATAATCTCTTTCATATAATTCTATACTTAAGATAATAGGTATATAGTACCAAAAACTGGCTGGTTTTGGCAAATTTGACACTGCTTAAACAGGTAAACTATACTTACTCCATACAAGACAAGACTTTTTTTATTAATTCGCATGCCGAATATTTCAAAAATTACCAGTGCCATCAATAAACATAAAGTAAAATTTATCTATCTTCAGTTTACGGATGTTACCGGATCTCTAAAAAGCGTAAGTATCAGTGCAGATAACCTCTCCAGTGTTGCCCAATCCGGCAACTGGTTTGACGGATCTTCAATTGAGGGCTTTGGCAGAATTTTTGAAAGCGACATGGTCTTAAAACCGGATTTAAATACTTTTAGCATTCTGCCCTGGACCGAACCCGAGAAAAAAGCCGCTAGAATAATTTGTGATATCTCCCTGCCTGATGGCCGGCCTTTCCATGGTGACCCGCGTTTTGCCTTAAAAAAAATCCTTGCTACGGCGAAAAAAATGGGCTTCACCTATAATATTGGCCCAGAAGTTGAATTTTTTCTTTTTGAACGGGATAAGCTGCCCCACTTAAGTCCCCATGATTCAAAAAGTTATTTTGATTATACTACTGTTTCCCGGGCTACGGATATATGTGAGCAGGTTGTTTTGGAATTATCAAATTTCGGAATCAAGGGTGAGGTCTACCACCATGAAGTTGCCCCTGGCCAGCATGAAATTGGCATAAAGTATGATGACGCCCTGAAAAGCGCAGAGAATATCATTACTCTAAAAAATGCCATTAAAGCTCATGCTGCTCCCAATACACCCCTCATGGCCACCTTCATGCCAAAACCGATCCAGGGTATGAACGGCTCAGGCATGCATATTCACCAGAGTCTGTTTAATAATAATAAAAATATTTTTTATAACGGCAGCGATAAATATAATTTATCAGCCACCGCTTACCACTTTATGGCCGGCCAGTTAAAACACGCCAAAGCTATGTGTGCAGTGCTGGCTTCAACGGTAAATTCATACAAGCGGCTGGTGCCGGGTTATGAAGCGCCCTGCTATATTTGCTGGGGCAGAGTCAACAGGTCAGCACTTATAAGGATACCCTCAGCCAGTCCGGATAAAAAAGCCGTTTCTGCCAGGGCTGAACTGCGCTGCCCTGATCCCTATTGCAATCCCTACTTGGCTTTTACTGTTATGCTGGCAGCTGGATTAGACGGCATTAAACGAAAAATGATAGTGCCTAAACCAGTTGAGGAAAATGTTTTTAACCTGAATTCTGGCCAATTAAAAAATAAAAAAATTGATATCTTGCCAACTTCCCTTGAACAAGCTTTAAAAGAATTGGATAAGGATGATACTATCAAGCAGGCACTAGGGCCAGAAGTCCTGCATAATTTTATCAAAGCCAAGAAAAAAGAAATTGCCTGTGCTCACCTGGAAGTAACTCCCTGGGAAATTGAAAAATACTTATAATTTTTATATCACAAAATTCACCCTACATCAAATAACCAGGAAATTTTTATGTACTAACTAACTGGCTGCTCTTTTTTGGATTCTGTCTGCTTTTTTAAACCAGCTGTAAAATAGGAATAAAACTTTTCCATATCAGTACCAGCCGGTATATGGGCGTGATCTGAAATAGATTTCCAAAAATGTTCTACAAACCTGGATTTTTGAGCCTGCTCAATGACTGTGCCAATCAAACTTTCGATACGATGCTGGTCCCGGGCTCCGCCAGCTTCCAAAATTTGCTCAAACTCACTAAGAATTGGGCGTAAATTTTCACTCTGCGCTTTAAGCTTAGTTACGTTCCATTCTCCTTCGCGGTAACGCCGCATGTATTTAAAAAACTTTTCAAACACACTTTCCATTTGGTCCATTAATTCTTTTGCTTCAGGAGTAATTTCTGGAACTACTTCTTGTTTTTCATCTCCCTGTTCAGGTCTGTCATTTTTATCAACCAATTCATTTTCATCAGGAGAAGACATTTCTGGTGATATTTTT
>JAHIVO010000082.1 GCA_018816445.1 Patescibacteria group bacterium | reverse complement strand
TACTCCCTAGGCCCAACTGATCCTAAAAAAGAAGTTAAATGTTGCGAAGGGTTATTATTAAAAGACCCCTTAAATGCTTTTCGCGACGATTGCGAAGCTGGCGAGGGGTTTGGTACGGTTTGCATTGCTTGTGGCGATAGCATGTGTGATTCAACTTATGAAAGCACATGTAACTGCCCGGAAGATTGTGAATAAAACATCACTCCGTTAATTATTACTCTATAAAAATTAGAGAGAATAAATTTGGTAATATTAAATATACTCTACTTGTATAACTAGGTCTTTTTAGGGTATGTTTAAAACATGAAAGGTGATTATGAGGTGATCATTATTGGCGCTGGGCCAGGTGGCCTAGCTGCGGCTTTTGAATTGGCAAAACATAATAAGGAAGTTTTATTATTAGAAAAAAACCAGGGGATCGGCCCTAAGATCTGCGCTGGAGGGCTTACTTCAAAAGTGAGCCAGCTTGGTATTAGCCTCAACATTACTGATCATGAATTTTCTACAGTTAAAGCCTATTCAAACAATAAAGTGTATAACATTACCCTGCCCAGGCCATTTATAGTCACGGTTGATCGTGAAAAATTTGGCCAGTTCTTATTAAAAAAAGCGGCCACAGCCGGAGCAGAGGTACAAACCAGCGCACCGGTAACAAAAATCACACCAGATTATGTAATTGTTAACAATCAAAAAATTTATTATAAATATTTAATCGGCGCGGACGGAAGCCTTTCAATAACTAGGCGATATTTAGGCTTAAAAACTAAACGTATTGCTACCTCGTTCCAATATATAGTAAAACAAGGATACCCCAATTTAGTAATAAGCTTAGACAGCCGTCACTATGGCTCGGGTTACGCTTGGATTTTCCCTCATCAAGGCTATACATCTTGTGGAATTTTTTCACATCACTCTGATAGTAAAGATCGTGATTTAAAAAAAATATGCCATAAATGGTGCCTGACAAATAATATTGATTTATCCAATGCCAAACCCGAAGCCTGGGCAATTAACTATGACTACTGCGGCTGGAAGTTTGGTAATATATTCTTAATTGGCGACGCTGGTGGTTTTACCTCTGGCTTAACGGGCGAAGGGATATATTACGCCATGATCTCAGGCCAAGAAGCGGCAAAAAAAATTATTAACTCCGATTACGCTTGTCCCGAAATCAAGCGCATACTAAAGAAAAAATCTATCCAGGAAAAGCTTCTCCAATTTATGCAAACAGGCGTTGTGCCATTAAATATCTACTATCGGTTATTACTCTCTTTGTCAAAAAATAAATGGACAACTAAAAAAATCGTTGATTTTTTTAGTTAACAACAAATAATACGCTTGTAAATTAACCAATTTTTCGTTATGTTTATACTATGATTGAGAAAAAACTAAGCCTTTTGCTTAATAAAAAAGAATTCTCATTTTTAAAACAACTTTACAAACAATTTCCCAAAGCTGAAATTTTTTTAGTTGGCGGCATTATCCGAGACATTATTATAACACGTCAATCTAAGGATTATGATTTTGTAGTACGCAATGTATCAATAAACAGGCTTCAAGCCTGGCTAAAAAAACAGGGCTGGGTTGATTTGGTTGGTAAAAACTTTGGCGTACTTAAATTCTTGCCTAAGGGAATCAAAAACCTAGAACCTTTAGATATTGCCCTGCCCAGAACCGAACACGCCTTTGATACTGGCGGCTACCGCGACTTTGATGTACAATCCGATCCCAAACTGCCGATAGGAGAGGACTTAAAGCGACGGGATTTTACAATTAACGCCCTGGCTTATGATGTTAAAAACAAAAAGCTGATTGATTTATTCAATGGCCTTGATGACATTAAAAATAAAAGAATTAAAACTGTTGGCCAGCCCAACGAACGATTTAAAGAAGATTACTCTCGTATGCTGCGAAGTATACGTTTTTCCTGCCAGCTTGATTTTGCCATTGAAAAACAAACATGGTCAGCTATTAAAAAACTGATGCCACAAATAAATAAAAAAACCAACGGGGAATTCACCGTCCCGCGTGAAACTATTGCCAAGGAAATGGCCAAGGCGTATTTAGCTAATCCAGCCCGGGCTTTTGAACTTTATGATAAATCCGGAGCTATTAAAGAACTAATGCCTGAATTGCTAAAAATGAAAGGTTGTCCTCAGCCAAAAAACTTCCATTCAGAAGGTGATGTCTGGAAACATACTTTTATTTGCTTACAAAATTTAAATACTAAGAAATTCCAAAACAAATTTGGTAAAGAACAGCCCTCTGCTGAATTAGTTTTTGGACTACTGTTTCACGATATGGCCAAGCCTCTTACTATAGAACGGCGTGATCGCTTGAGGTTCAATAACCACGATGCCATTGGCGCTGGCAAGGGCAAGGAAATTATGAAGCGTCTGAAAATCTCAAACGCCGGAGTTGATATTGATAAATCCATGTGGCTGGCCAGAAAGCATATGATTGTCACCCATACCAAAAAATCACCCATGAAAAAAACCACCCTGGAAAAATATTTTTTTAATGACATAGAGTTAGGCCAAGATCTGCTCAGGCTAATGTACGCAGACATCATGGCTACAGTACCGCCCAATGGACGACCAAATTTCTCTGATTTTAAAAGTTTGGAAAATCAAATTAATGAATTGACAAAAAATACCAAAACAAAAAAAGACCTGCCCAAAGAAATTTTAAACGGCAATGAAATAATGAACGCTCTAAAAATAAAACCCGGCCCCAGAATCGGAGAATTAAAAAACCTCCTGCGCGAAGAACAGCTCAAGGGAAAAATTACAACTAAAAAGCAAGCCACTAAAATCCTAAAACAACATGCCGGAATATAAAATCACCTCTGAACATAAAGGCCTGCGCCTAGATAAATTTTTAGCTGAAAAATTGCCTGACCGATCCCGCTCCCAAATACAAAAATTTATAAAAAGCGGCGGAGTTTTGGTTAACAATAAAAAAACAGCCGTCCACCAATTTTTAAAAGCAGATGATTTAATTACTATCAACCTTACACAACCGGAGCCTGCCCTGTCGAATGACGGGGTGCCTGCGGTGCCAACGCAATCCACCCCCCAAGCCCGGGTCTCTGCGCCCAGGCGAGGTCTGGAAATAATCACCGACCAACCAGACTATCTGGTGATTGACAAACCCGCCGGACTGCTGGTCCATGAAGCGCCTAACCATAATGAGCCAACTCTGGTTGATTTAATCCTGAAAAAATATCCGGATATCAAAAAAATCGGTGAAGATCCAATGCGGCCCGGCATTGTCCACCGCCTGGACAGAGACGTATCCGGCCTGCTGGTAGTGGTAAAAACCCAGGATATGTTTGACCATTTGAAATCTCAATTCAAAACCCGCCAGATAAAAAAAGAATACCTGGCCCTGGTTTACGGCACGCCCCAAAAACACAGTGGGGAAATTACTTTTAACATTGACCGCAGTGAAACCATGGACCATAAGATGGCCGCTGTACCAGACAATAATCGGGGCCGCCAGGCAATAACCGAGTTTGAAATATCAGCCAGATATTTAAATTACACCCTGCTTAAAATTAAGCCACAAACAGGCCGCACCCACCAAATCCGGGTGCATCTTAATGCTTATGGCCTGCCAATAGTCGGCGACCAGATCTATAAGCCTAAAAAGTTAAAAACCAAAATTGCCATGGACAGGATTTTTCTCCATGCACAATACCTGGGGTTTTATGACTTACATAAAAAATGGCAGGAATTTACTTTACCTCTGCCGCCAGAACTGCAGATAATATTGGATAACCTTAAGCCGGCTTGACCTGTTTTTCGCAAAAAGCGGGGTTGACACTCCAAATTATAATCTGTATGCTAATATGTACTAATTGAAGAGTAAGTCAAAAGTTTTAAGTTTAAAGAGGAAAGTGTGAATAGTAAAAAGTTATTAGACAATAAATAATCCAAAAATTTGATAATCAATTTCTTTGCTCAAGTCTTTAAACCTTCAACTTTTTTCTATACTTTTTTCTTACAACCTTCAACCTATAACTTAATTCCGTTATAATAAGCAATTACCTTCTAAATCATTAACAAGTATTATAAACACATGCCCTCTGTTCACAAATTAAACGAATCAAAACTAAAAAAAGACTTACCGGAAATTCGTCCCGGCTATACAGTCGTGGTTCACCAAAAAATTATTGAAGGCGAGAAAGAAAGAATTCAAAAATTTGAAGGCATGGTCATTTCACGCCGCGGTGGCAACGAATTAACAGCCACCATCACTGTCAGAAAAATATCTGAGGGAGTCGGCGTTGAAAAAATATTTCCTATTCATGCTCCGACCATTACCAAAATAGAAGTAACCAAAAAAGCCAGAGTTAGACGAGCCAAATTATATTACCTTAAAGACTATAAAAAACGCCTCAAAGAAACCGCAGCCTAGTACTATCCCGGCCCAGGTGATGGAATTGGTATACATACTAGGTTGAGGGCCTAGCCGCGCAAGCGGGTGAGGGTTCGAGTCCCTCCCTGGGCATTAGAGGTTTCCCCCTGAGAGGGATTACCCGAAGGGTGACAAATCCTCCTCGTCCGCACCAAGTAAACTGCGTCACACTAGGGCCTGTCCGCCGCAGCACGAATGAAATAAGAGCGTAGACGGATTGAGGGCCTAGGCACATTTTGTGCGTGAGAGTTCGCTTGTCCGCCAAAGTGTGAGCAAAGCGAACACGTAGGCGGAAGTCTCTCCGTCCCCATTAGAATAGACTAAAACTAAACAACGAAATAACGTGGTGGCTATAGTGTAATGGTAGCACAGAGCCCTGTGGAGGCTTTAGCTCGGGTTCAAATCCCGATAGCCACCCC
>JAHIVO010000081.1 GCA_018816445.1 Patescibacteria group bacterium | reverse complement strand
ATTTAAATTTTTAACAAAATCAATATGTTCCTGGCCAGTCCATTTTTTATACAAGCGTAATTCACCTGATAAATAACCAATCCTCTTTTTAAGTTTTACAGTTTCCTTTTGTGCATCCATATCAAGAATTTTAATGGCACCTCCCGTAGGGCGAATGAAATCCATCATACAGCGGATTGTGGTTGTTTTACCAGCGCCATTAGGACCTAAAAAGCCATATATTTCCCCCTTCTCTACATCAAATGAGATATCGTCAACAGCCTTTGTTTTACCAAAATACTTTTTTAAATTATTAACTTCGATAATAGCCATACTAATTAAATTAAATAATTATTACTAAGTTATATAATTACCAAGCCTTTTTGTAAATACTTCAATCGGATTATCATTCCTTTTCTGTTCGATTTTTTATTTCGTTTTCATACATTTCCGCCATATTATTAAACAGCTCAGAAAATATCTTTTCTTCGGCCTTGCCTTCAAATGGCAAACGATGATCAAAATTACCGTGCGATAATTCATTCATTGCTTTTGATAAAATTTTATATGGCTTATTAACCCTCTTACTTATCAAATAAGCCATTAAAGCATATGGAATAATTAGTATCAGATTAAAATATATTATTACCAGTAATGATTGTTGTCTTTCATCTGATAAAGTTTCAGCGTCATAACTTACTCCAACCACAGCTAATGTTTTATTCTCTGTGCCTTTCATTGGCGCATATCCAGACAACCAGGCACCCCAACCATTATAGGTAATTTCCTCATCAGAACTGGGATTTTCTAAACCTGCTTTGAATGCCTTATTATCACCAAAATTTGCTTCATTTCCAAGCATCTTTTTTTCTTCAAAACCTTCAATCAGATTGTCAGAATTAATATCTTTAGTATCCCTACCACTGACGATGTATTCGTAAATATCAGCTCTCTCCTCAACCCTAACGGTAAAGACATCGTGAATTTTAGGATTACCAGCCATTATTGATTGTAAATACAATTGCAGTAGTTCATAATCATCACTCTTTTGATTTTCTGATTCAATTAGTTTTTCATGAATTGATAAAGGTAAGAAGGCAGCGGTCTTTGTAGCAATATTTTGTAACTCCTCCCTTGTTTCGTTTAATTGTTGTGTAGCTAACACCCAATAAAGAATTCCACTGATAACTATGGTCATAGCTATAGATAAAATCCATAAAGGCCAAAAAATATATCTTTGATATGGACTGAAAAATTCATCATGAATGTTTGTCATTTTATTATTATTGCTTTAAATTCGTTTACAATCTGCTTAGGGGTATATTTTGCTTTAATTAAATATTTCACAGCACCCAGCTCTTCTCCTTGCTTAAAATCGTCGTCCTGGCCTAAATTTGAAAGTATGACTATGGGGATATTCTTTGTCTTTTCATCATTTTTTAACATCTGAATGGATTTAAAACCGTCAATTTCTTCTATCATTAAATCCATTGAAATTATATCTGGGTTTATTTTTATTACTTGTTTAACTAAATTTTTTGATGTTTTATTATAATGAAGTAATTTAAATCCGGCTTTTTTAAAATTTATTTTATACATATCAACCAAGTATTGATCGGTCTCATACATTAATACCTTTCTTTTATCATCCATTTTGGTTATCTTTATCTTCAATAATTTTTTCTTTGTTAAACTTTTTATTTTCTTTGAATAAAAAAATTATTCCTCCAATAATTAATATTGCAGCCCCTATGATAATCAAGACCGTTGTTACTTCATTAAACTGATTAGCCTGCAGTCCTTCGCTGGTAATGATATTTTGAGATAAGGCTGTGTGTATTGGTATTAAAAATCCAAGTGGCAATAATATTAATTTTATTTTTTGTTTCATAATCATTTACGATATGTATTTATTATATAGTAATTAGTTAAATAATCAAACTGAAAAATTTCTACTGGGTGCTAATTTCAGAGTATTTTAAATCAGATCCTTTAATCTTTTCAATTGGATATTTCTTTTCATTTTTACTCAATTTTTCTTTAATCGCCTGACTGATGTCAATATTTAAGATCTCAGCTAATTCAAACAAGTATATGGCAACATCCGCAATTTCTTCTGAAATTTTTTCTTTATTATTTTTAATATTTTGGGGCAGATTCTTACGCTCCCATTGAAAATGCTCCAGCAGTTCAGCTGCCTCAATGGTTATTGAGATAGCCATGTCTTTTGGCTTGTGGAATTGTTTCCAGTCTCTGGCATCCCTGAATTCAGTAATTTTCTTTGTCAAAATTTTAATTTCAGACATTAAATTAATATTAATGATTATCTCTAATTAAAGTTCCTGATCGTAAGTGCATATCTCATTAATACACTTATAATTATTGCCAAATGCATCGCTAAAACAATCAGAATTATTTTTACAATTTGAAGTTTTAAGGCATTTTGATTCTCGACATTTACATCGGAATAATTGTCCTGAATAATTACACGGCTTACAGGCTATATCTGTATTTCTATCCTGTTTTAATATTATTTCAGCAGTTTCCAATGAAACGCATTGGTATTCAGGATTAGATAAATCGCAAGGTGAACATGCTTTATCACCGATATATGCTAAAACACAATTTTTTTCATTGACGCATCGTTCTAAGGTATTAGCCTTATTTCCAATGATTATGAAAATAATGATTCCGATGCCAATTATTGCTAAAAGAAAAATGCAAGCCATTATTATGAATAAAATTTTTGCATATCCGGCGTTATTCATAATGATTATTCACAAATTTTTAAACATCCACATTTTCCTGAATTACTGCCCTCAAGTTTAATGCAATTTTCAACATAGCATTCATCATCCCCACAAATGTCAATACATTCGCTCCTGCTGGTGCATTTTTTATCTACCAACCCTGGATTGACAGAATTACCGCTGTTCTGTGAATTTGAATAAATATCATCATCCATTAGCCATAAAACTGCAATTATCATGACTAGAAATATAATTAAAGAATATTTTGCAATAATGTCAATTTTGATGTTCATTTAAGATGTTATTTTTTAATTTTTATCATAAATTCATTAGCAATTTTTTTAACCTCGCTTGAATACTTACCAGATACTTTATCAGTAATTCTAGTATAATATCCCCTTGCTTCATCTAACCATCTTGGAAATTTAAAATATGTCGGATTACTGTCATAAATTTTTTGCCAGGATCTCATATTATCCAGAATATCAGCAGTTTTAATTAATAATGTACTGGCATCTTGGTTTAATAATTTATCAAAATGCTTTGATTTATTATATTTTTTTTGATTTTCTGTTTCACTAGTTTCACGAAACCTTGTAACTGACAATACATATTTTAAAATCTTTGATCCAAATTCCTTTTGAATTTCTGCTTGGGTCATTTTTGTATCCTCTAAAGTATCATGCAGAATAGCTGCACATATTATATCAATATCACGGCAGTTATTTTCTATTAGCCATTTACTCATCCTGACGCAGTGGATTGCATGTCCGGCATTTTCATAATCAAGCTCGGTACGCTTCTGGCCTTTATGGTAATATTCGGCTAACATTACGGCTTTTTTGATCTTTTTTTGATCATCAAGGCTAAAAATTTTAATTAAATTAAATAGTGATCCCTTATTTTTTGAATAATAATGAAAATCGGACATATATAATAATATTATACCAAATAATCGCGGTTTATCATAAAAAAACTCGGTAAACATAGCTTACCGAGTCTTCAGGAAAAAATTGTCTAGGCGGCTGTATTTTGCTTCTTGTAGATCCGCTTGGAAACGTCTCCAAGTATGAAGACCACTGCTACATATACGCAGGTTTCTACGAATCTGCCTGAAACCTGGAAATCCCACCATGGCATGAACTGAATTATATGCATGGCCAGTAGTGTAATACCCCAGATAAGTACAATCAAATGGCCTTTTTTCTCAGTCCATTTCTTGCCTTCCCAGCGATCAGCTTCCTTAAAATACACAAACATCGCCAGTAGGAGTGCGTACGTTCCGGGCATGTATTGCGATAATGTGAGTTGATCAAGTCTAAAAAACTCAAGACACGACATTACCCACTCAATACATGTCCATATCAACAGGAAAATCCTGACCGTGCGGACTTTAAGAGAAGCTTTCCCTTTATAAACACCTGAATCTTGGCTCATACAACCCTCCGTCTTGTTATAAAAAGATCATTTCAAAATATCTTATCACAAATAAAAAAAATGTCAAGATTACTGGCTTACCATAACCAACTAATTATTTATTAATGCCAATAAAAGCCATCATGGTTTTTAATTTTCTTGATTTATTACGGCGATAAGAGAAATACTCACTTTTTTTGCAGTAAGTGCAATCTCCGTCTACTTCTACGTTTTTAACAGCAACTCCCGCTCTGTTGAATTTATTTTTTATTATTTGCGATAAATTTAAATATTTTTTATTATTTTTATTTATAATTTGATTCGGAAATTCTTTAAATACAACAACTAAATCATTCTTAACTTCAAAATGACATACCTGCAGTCCGGGCCCAATTTCTACCAGTAAATTACTAATATTATTTCTAGTATAATACAAAATCAGCTTAATTATATTCTCAATAATCCCTTTACTGGCTCCACCCCAGCCAATATGCATCAATCCTATAATATTATTAACGGGATCAAATAAAAAAACCGGAAAACAATCAGCTACCGTAAAGGTCAAATATATATTTTTTTCTGTTGTTATTAGTTCATCAGAATTTTCAATGCATCTGCCTTTATCTTCTTTAAATACGTTTTTAATATTGTTTCTATGTGCTAGCTTGGCTGCTATTAAATCATTAATTTGAATTTGGTTTTTATTTAAAAATTTTTTTCTATTTTCTTGTACAGATTTATCAGCATTCGAATTATGTTTTAATTTCATGGGTCCATCACTAATCCGCGATAATCCATATACTAATTGAGGATATTTTTGAAAAATATTGAATTCCAAAAAAAATATATTTAGTTTTTTATTGTAGCAAAAAAGTATTCATAACCACGTTCTTTTTCTAGCCCGTCGGTCAAGACAGGTATAGTTTTCGTGGAAATATTTTTTTCTTTAAAGCCTACCTGACCGAGAACATTTAATAGCATCTCAAGTGAAAAATCCAAAGAATCTGGACACTTTCTAATCACATCATCATCTTCTAAGAATTCTCCATTAATATCATCATTACTAAATTTGTCAAAATCAATCAGTAATATTTTTCCTCCCGGATTTAAATGACCTTTTGCATGTTGAAAAAATTTTAATAATTGATCTTCAGAATTAACATACAGGGAAAAGCCCAATAATATATTATTAAATTTTCTTTCACCCATCAGTGAAAAATCATGCATATCCCCAATGATTAAGTCGGCTTTATCATGGTATTGTGATTTTTCCAGTAATTTAAGCAAAAGGCCTTTACCAGAGCCACGCTTTTTGATTTTACAATAAAAATCAGCTAAGCATTGTAATATCTGAATATCAGTATTTTTAATAATATCTGATTTAAATTCCTCGGATTTTTTTAGTGATCCAATATACCTAAAAAATTCTTTTATCACTTCAATGTTCTTTTTACTTAAATCTAAAGCTGTTACGCAAGTAATTAAATCAATAACTGGAATAACATAATGTAAATGGGTTGGACCCGCACCAAGGCTTAATAATGATCCGGGTACGACTTCCGTTCTTAGGTATGAGTATATTTTTTTAAGATCAGGGTCTTTTATTACTGCCTCATTAGTGGCTAAATTATAAAAAATATTTTCTAGATCAAAATCCCTCCTGACCGAGATTATAGGATTATAATTATTTTCCATAGTTTTTGTTAATTATTATCGGCCGTGGCATTTTTTATACTTTTTACCCGAACCGCATGGGCAAGGATCATTACGTCCTACTTTTTTTCCTTCTGGAGTAACTAAATTTCCTGCTGCAGTCTGCTTTGTGTTACCAACTGCCGGTTTAGAAAAAATCGTATTGCTTTGACTGGTTTGATCCGTAGTTATGTTTTGATACGGAGATTTTGGCGCTTCATCAGATGTCTTAGGAGGTGCTGATAAATGCTGTTTCTGTGTTACCATGGGTGTATCCTTGATCTGCTGTATAGCTTGCTGGGACATGGCTACTTTAAAAATTGTATAAACAACATTTTTTTGAATATTGTTGATTAATTCATTAAACAGGTTATAAGCTTCTTTTTTATATTCAATTAAAGGATCGCGCTGTCCATAGCCTCTTAACCCGATGCCACGCCTTAGGTGATCAACCAAATCTAAATGTTCAATCCATAAAGTGTCAGTGGCTCTCAGATAAACAGCTTTTTCTACATTTTTTATCATTTTTTCATCACCTATGCGCTCTTCAAGCTTATCATAGGCAAGATCTGCCAGTTTCTTCGTGTACTGGATTATTGTTGTCCTGGCAGCAGCATCCTGTTCTTTATCTCCTGCTTTTTCACGCATATCCTCTAGTCTAATGCGGCTCACTAAATCTATAGGAAAAATTGTATCTACAACTTCATAAATTTCATCTAAATTCCAGGCTTTTTCGTCTTCCTGGCTGGTATGGAATGAGACAATTTGTTCAATTTCACTTTCAACCATTTCCATGATCTTATGTCGTAAAGTTACCTGATGGCCTGTTTCATCTTTTTTACTAATTTCTGCAATCTTTAATATTTCATTGCGGCGGTTATAAATAACCTCACGGTGTTTATTAATTACATCGTCATATTCAACTAAATGTTTTCTGATATCAAAGTTATGTCCTTCGACTTTACCCTGAGCAGATTCAATTGACCTAGAAATAAACTTATTTTGAATAGGCATATCCTCCGGCAAACCTAGCCTATCCATCATGGATTTCATCTTATCAGATCCAAATATCCTCATTAAATCATCTTCCATAGAGGCATAAAACTGTGAAGATCCTGAATCACCTTGTCGTCCTGATCTGCCGCGTAGCTGATTGTCAATTCTTCTTGATTCATGTCTTTCAGTGCCAATAACATGCAAACCCCCAACTTCCTTAACTTTTTCCTGATCCTTAGGATTGGGTGGATTACCTCCCAAAATAATATCAACACCACGGCCAGCCATATTAGTAGCTACGGTAACTCCTGCAACTTTGCCTGCCTGTCTTATTATACTGGCTTCTTTTTCATGATTTTTTGCATTTAATACATTATGTTTTATACCCTCCTTTTCTAATAACTGACTTAGCAAATCATTTTTTTCAATAGAAATTGTGCCAATGAGAATAGGTTGTCCCATCTCCTGCCTCAATTTCACCTCTTTTACAATGGCTTTTAGTTTACCTGCCGTGGTTTTATATATTGCATCAATTTTATCGTCACGGATCATTGGTTTATTAGTTGGTATTACTATTACTTCTAGTTCATATATCTTATGAAATTCTTCTGCTTCAGTGGCAGCCGTACCAGTCATGCCGGATAATTTATTGTATAGTCTAAAATAATTCTGAAAGGTAATGGTTGCCATGGTACGGCTTTCTTGCTTAATGTCAACATTTTCCTTTGCTTCAATGGCTTGGTGTAAACCTTCAGAAAATCTTCTGCCAAACATTAAACGGCCGGTAAATTCATCTACAATCACAACCTCCCCTTCCCTAACTACATACTCTTTATCTTTTTGAAATAAAGTTTTAGCTTTAAGCGCCTGTTCAATATGATGGACAGTTTCTATTCCTTCGGCCTCATAGATATTTTCGATGCCTAACATTTTTTCCATTTTAGATATGCCGTTCTCTGTTAAAGTGGCAGCTCTCATTTTTTCATCAATATTATAATCATCACTCTCTTTAAGTTTTTCTACCAGCTTTGAAAACCTATAATACTGATCAGTGGATTCTTCGGCTGGCGCAGATATTATTAATGGTGTTCTGGCCTCATCAATAAGAATACTGTCTACTTCATCTACAATTGAAAAGTTTAATCCCCTTTGCACTTTATGCTCCAAAGAGGGTACCATATTATCGCGCAAATAATCAAAACCGAATTCATTATTTGTTCCGTAAGTCACATCAGCTTGATATGTTTCTTTTCTGGATACGGGTTTTAAATGCACCAGTCTCTCGTCTGAAATATCATCTTGTGAATATTTTTCATCATATATAAATGCTTGTTCATGCGTTATACAGCCAACATTTAAGCCAAGAAAATTTAGAGCTACGCCATACCATCCAGTATCACGTTTAGCTAAGTAGTCATTAACTGTCACTACATGGACACCTTTACCTTCGAGTGCATTCAAATATGCAGCTATTGCAGCAGATAATGTTTTTCCCTCACCAGTTTTCTGTTCTGCAATCATGCCTTGATGCAGGGTAATGGCAGCCATTAGCTGTACATCATAAGCTCTTTGCTTTACTGTCCTGTTAATCGCTTCTCTGGCAACAGCAAATGCCTCAAATAAAATACTGTCCAATTTTTCTTTGGCCAAACGCTTCTTAAACTCATCCGTTTTATGGCGCAACTGACTATCGGATAACTTTTTGATTTCTTCTTCCAGATTATTTATTTCATTAACCTGGAGTTTCAGTTGATTGAGTACTTTTTGATTTGGATCGCCGAATATTTTACTAATTATTGACATATTTTATTTGATTTTTACGAAATGTGCATGTATTTTAACGTACTTTTCTGCTTTTTACAAGCTTATAAAAATTATCTGATGAAGTTCCAAAGGAAAGCTTTTCCCATTTGCACATTTCATCAGAGGCAAAGCCCATTAAATACTTAACTTCTTTTGAATAATTTACACAAATACCTTTTGATTTCAGTAATTTAATTGCATTTGAACTAATAATTGGTGTGTTAATTTCAGCTGGCTTAGCTATTATCATTAATAACGCTGCCGCTCGGCCGACATATTTATCATAAAAAATATGTTTCTTTCCTTTAACGGAAATTTTATCCAAAAAACGTATCAGCGGCAGCAGAGAAGACGCTTTTGATCTAAAAATTACACAATTACCTTGATAAACTATTAGCGACCAAGGGCTTTTTTTAAACTTAGCTAGTGAATACATTTATGTAATTTAGCTATGTGATCCTCTATTCTGGCCAATGAATTTCTTTATCCATACTGCTATTATGGGCACTAATGCCAATTGAATTAATATCCCTGCCCAGCCTAGTGAAATTGCATTCCCAACACTAGCTAATGGATTAACTGAATTTGTACCGAAGAAAAGTATGCCCATTAATAATCCTAGTCTACCAATTATTAAGGCTATTACGAGTGAAAAATAAATGTTTAATTTCAATTTCTCACGGCAAAAACCAGCTACTACTCCATAAACCATAATTTCCAAAGTAATTTGAGGCAAGACAGCTACCAGGGGCATGCCTGATGTTATAAAACTTACAATTGGTGTTAATAAACCGACTATTAAACCAGCTCGCCAACCGAATACTAAACCGGCGATTAGTACAAATAAATGCATTGGTAAAAACACCGGTCCAGCTAAATTAAATTGGTGGGCAACCCATGGTAGAGCTACTGCTAAACCCACGAAGGCCGATGAAAAAACTAATAATTCAAGCTTACCAAGTGATACGATTTCATTGCTGATGACTTTTGTATTTGATGTGCTATTCATTATTATTCCTTTCGTTAATTAATTTTTTATTCCGAGTAGATTATTAATATTGGCTTTTTTTATAATTGGTATTGATAACTTTAATGATTTTTTTAATGATTGTTTAATAAAATTTGACAGGGTAATTTCAATTTTTGAATTATTACCAAATACTAACACCTTAGTTTTTGCTCTGCTATTTATTATTTTTATTTTACCATTACCAATTGTACACCCTGTTGACAATTGAATTCCGTCAATTATACATGATTGCGGTGGCTTATCATGAACATAAATTTTGATACTTCTAATATTTTTAATTACATTCCTGCTTAATTCTCCTATCCTATAACCTAAAAGTACATAAGGTCCAATATGACCATGGAATTTTCTAATTCTTGGCAGTGCTTTTTGCATTCATTTTTCCAAAAAATTTATAGCCGATGAGTTTGTATACAATTACAGCCGCCATAAAATCCGGTGCCACAATACCTGGAATGGGAGATAATTCAACTACATCAGCACCCACAACATTTCTCTGTTTGAATATCTCTTTAATAAAATTAATAAAAGGATACCAGGTTAGTCCGCCTGGCTCAGGAGTGCCTACCGCCGGCATCAAGGCAGGATTCAATACATCAAGATCAATGGTTAAATAAACATTCCTGGTGGTATTTTTTAATATTTCTTTAATTGATAATTCTGGTGAATAATAAATATTCTTAATTTTATTTTTGTTTATATATTCTGCTTCATCTTCTGACATTGAACGGATACCTACCTGGATAACATTAGCTATCTCACGGCAGCGACGCATAGGAGAAGCATGGGAATAATGCGTACCCTGGTACTGATCTCTCAAATCTGCGTGCGCATCAAGCTGGATTACTGTTAAATCACTATATTTTCTTTTAAAGGCTCTAACAATTCCAGTAGTGATAGAATGCTCACCGCCAAGTATTACAGGAAATTTTTTAAAAGTCAGTAATTTACTGATTGATCTTTCAATTTCATTGATCATTTCCTCTGGAGAATTAAAATTTGATTCCATTTGTTCTAAAGTATGTATTGGCGCTTTTCCAAAAATTTCCAGGCCTAACTCAATATCATACGTTTCCATATGGCGTGAAGCATTAATTATTGCCTGAGGTCCCTGGGAAGTGCCTGGTTTATAAGATAATGTAGCTTCATGGGGAATCGGCACTATAATAGCCTTAGCTTTTTTAAATGGCGGATTATCATATCCGCAAAAAGTAAAAGCCTCTTTTTCTTTATATATTCTCATTTTTAAAACTCTTTTTAATAGTAATTTTCTCTTTTTTCAAACGATCCTGTACGGCTTTTATCAGCAAAGGCCACACATAAGTAGCATCAGTTAAAACTTCAGCAAATAATCCGCCTTCAGTTTTTTCATCCCGAAATTTACCCCAGGTAACGCCTTCTGTATATGTGCAGCCGGATAATCCTCCCCATTCCACTGGCTCAGGACAGATCCTAACAGCGTATTTATAAGCTTTATTATATGGATCACCTTTTTCTGCATGATATTTACTTTTATCTTCTTTATCTCTGATACTAAAACGTATAAAATCAAGATAAGGACCGACTTGCTGCGCCCAGTTTCTTGGCACTCCGCCGCCAATAGTAAAAATTCCTAATGATTTTTGTTTCAAGATCAAATCAGAAAAATGGTCAAGGTCAAGAAAAGGATTAAATTTAATTGATTTATTCCCTTTCAAAACCTGCTTCCTGTTATATAATGCAAAGTCCAGTCCTAATTCACAATCAGTAAAAGCTGGAATGTATACCGGAACATTATTTTTTGCAGCACTTTGCAAAATCCCCCTACCCATTGATTCTTCAAGTAAATAGTTACCAATTTTTTTGCATAAAACCCTGGAGCATAGCGTCTCATCTGGACTAATTTTATTAAAAATTCCTTCATCTAATATTTTTTCCAAATCATCCAGATTTTTTTCAAGCTCTAAAGTATCATATACCCTGTCATAGCCTAATTTTTCCAGTTCATGATCTGGCCTACTCCAATCATATTTAAAATGTGTCATGCCGGTATTTTCTACTAATCCGTGAGTTATTAAAGCACCAGTTGAAACAATAGCCTGAATCATATTCTGATCAATCATATCAGTAACTATCAACCCCATCTTAGCTACTGTCATGGCACCAGATAAAGTCATTACAGTGTAACAATCAGGATCTGTAATCATTTTATAAAAAATATCAGCCGCTTCCCCTAAGCGCCTGCCTCCAAATGCAGTTTTAGACATTGATTTTATCAGGTCATCCGCATCATTTATTTTTGATAAATCTATCGGCTCTAACGGGACAAATCCGTGGCTGTGACCTGTACCGAATTCAAATCTATTCCTTTGTTCTACCATTATTTTTCCTTTATATTTAATAATTACCAGCCAAACATTCTACCCATTTCATCCGGTGTTTTTCTTTTGCGAATCAAATGCGCTTCGCCATTATGGGCCATTACCCTGGCAGGCGGCGATAATAAGCAATGTTTACTGCTCAGAGCGTCCTGATATGCTCCAGTATCAAAAAAAGCAATATATAAAGATTCATGGTCTTCCAGGTGCTCATAACTCGGTAAAAGTATGTAATTCCCATGGTTAATGTATTTATCATCAGAATCGCATGATGAACCTCCTAACCATGTCCTGGCTAATTTTTTCTTATGTAAGTGATGTATTGGGACCACATGCCATTTTTGGTGCAGGGCCCAAGTGTCAGGCAGATCATTTATAAAACTGCCATCAATTATATACCACTTTTTTGCATTTCCCTTAGTAATATCTTTCTCAGCAATAACTTCAAATATTGTAATTTGTGACGGTGCTGTAACATACCATCCCCATTCACAAATAATGTTTGGATGTGGAATATCCTTTTTATCAGCCATGTTTTGACAAATATGTACAACATTTTTAATGACATTTTCTGATGCATACATTTTTTTACGATCATACGGAATTGGCATTCCCCCGCCGATATTTAATGTATCAAGTGATGGGTTGAGTTTCCTTAATTTAACGTAAATATCCATGGCTCTCTTAATAGGAGCTATCATGTCCTCTAAAAATGGAATTTGTGAACCTATATGGTAATGTAAAATCTTCAAATTTTTGATTTTACCCAATTCTAGAATTTCATTAGGTGGAAAACCAAATCGGTTAATTTTTTTGTCCCAGCGTGACGAGGTGCCTAGATTTAAATCAACCCTTATGCCAGTATCACCCTTGTAAGATTTTAAAAATTCCAGTTCATCATAATGCTCAATTATCGGTACAACTGACAGATTGTTGCTTTGTAATTCTTCAATAAGTTCTAAATACGGTTTCGTTTTGGGTCCATTACAAACCACTCTGATATTAGAATGGAAGTTCCCTTCTTCCCATATTTTTTTTACTAGACATAATTCATTGTATGAGGCTACCTCTAAATTTGCACCTTCGGCAACTAAGGACAGCAGATATTCCCTATTTTGATTCACTTTCATCGGGAAATGATAAAAAAACTTTCCCTTATATCGATAATATTTAATAAATAAATTATAAAGATCTATCAAATCATTTACTCTTTCCTTGAGAATTGAAGGAAAAAAAATTTCAAGGCTGCTATTAAATTTTTTTACTAAATGAAAAATATTATACTGATAATTTCCTTCTAATACAACCAATTCGCCATTTTCATTAATATCAAAATAATGCGTATTAAAGTCCTTATTACCCAGTTTCCAAAACTTCCTTAGTTTTTGTTGCTGCCTTTTATTAATAACAATTTTTTCTTCTTGACTACTCTCGTTCTGAATATCTTGTACATTATGATTTGATTTTTGTTCTTCATTTACAAAACTTTTCTTTGCTAAATTGTTATTTAGAATAGTTTTGGAATTTACATTACTAATTGTTTTTACGTTATTTATTGTCATTTACATAAAAATAAAATAGTTATCCACAAAAAAAATTTACTTTACGTTTAAATTTTATAATTTTTCATTTATTTTTGCAAGTGATAAAATTTTTATTCAAAACCGATGTACTTTATTTCTTCCTGTAGTTGAATATTAAATTTATCTCTTACCTGCTGTTTAATATAACTCGTAAGCATGACTACGTCGTCAGCTTTTGCTTGTCCGGTATTAATTATGAAATTCGCATGATCTTTTGAAACCATAGCACCGCCCATTTTTTTACCACGCAGACCTGCTTGATCAATCAATTCCCAGGCTTTTTTATTTTGCGGATTTTTAAATATAGAACCAGCGCATGCTTCATTAATTGGCTGATGAGAACGATTGGCAATATATTTTTTAACCTTTTTTTGAATGTCCGTTTGGGACGCCATTTTTAGCATAAATTTAACTGCTATTATCACTTCACGGTTATTATATTTAAATCTGCTATAGCGGTAAGAAAAATTACCAGAGAATTTATTAACGACTTCAATCTCATCTTGCCCATTAATTATTGTGATTTCAACAATATTTTTATTGATCCAGTCGGTTGGTGTGCCCACGTTTCCCGCAACTCCCCCGCCAATTGTTCCCGGTATGCCCATTAAATATTCCAGGCCGGTTAAATTTTTAGAAATTGTTTCACGAATTAATTTTTGGATTTTTACTCCAGATTCTGCTATTACATATTCATTATCGAATAAAATATTTTGGTTTTCCATTTTTATCACCAATCCATTAAACCCGCTATCAGAAATTAATATATTTGTACCATTGCCAAGAATAAAATAATTTATATCAAAATTTTTTGCTGTTTTAATGGCATTTAAAATTTCCTTATTATTCTTTGCTGCATAATAAAATTTTGCTGGACCTCCAATATTAAAACTAGTAAAAGGAGCTAAGACTTCATTAAATTTAATTCCTTTTAATTTTTTACTAAGTTTTTCGTTAATATCATTCATACCATCTATTGACATATTACCATATATTGCTAAGTTATATAAGGTTCATTAAAACTACATCCAAGGTGGTGATAACTTATGTTCTTTTACTTTTTCAGAAAAAACTTTATCAGGATGATGGTGGATTTGGTTAAGCAAAGTAATATTGCTGAATTAGTAATTCATTCATGGGGCAAAACACTAATTATTATCAAATTTCATCCATCAGAGCAGTCATCATATTGCCAACATCTTGCAGAAAGGCCTGAACAAAATGAGTATTACGAAACAATATACTCAGAATTTGCAGGTATTTACCATCGCAGATCACCCTTGGCGATTAAACATCAGGTGGTAGCTGGTAATCAAGTTAAAGTTGGTGATCCAATCTGCATAATTGTATCAGGAGGCATGGTCAGGATAATAAAATCTCCTTATAAAGGAGAAATAATTTCAGAATTCTTGCCGGAGGGAGCAGAAGTAACTGAAAACTTTCCTATCATGATACTGGAAAAAAAACGCCCATCATAGATAACAGCTATTCTTGATGGGTTTTTTAATAAATTATTTTAAAAGCTGATCTGCCAACTTTGTAATATCTCCAGCTCCCATAATAATGACTACGTCTCCTGATTTGGTATATCGCTTAATATGGTCAACTATCTGATTATCTTTCAATAAAATTGTATCTTTTTTAGTTTTACGTATTTCATCCAAAAGATGATCAATTGTAATTCTTTCATTTTTATCTCTGCCCGCTACTTTAAAAATGTCTGCTAGAATTAACCTATCACAATTTGTAAATGATTGTGCAAAATGCTTTAGAAGTTTCTTGGTACGATGACGGCTGTGCGGCTGAAATACGCACCATATTTTTTTATTGGGATAATATTCGCGTGCCGCTTGTAAGGTAAACTTGATCTCCGTTGGATGATGTGCATAATCATCAATAATTGTCACCCCCCCTTTTTTCCCTTTTATCTCAAATCTTCTCCAGGCTCCCTTATAATCAGAGAGTGCTTTTTGGATAGTAGCATGTTCAATTCCAAAAGCAAGTGATAATACACACGCAGCTAATGCATTATAGATATTATGAATTCCGGGAGTCCTTAAAATTAAATCAAATCTCTCTAGTCCTTTAATCGCGAACCTGATGATTTCACCATGCCTGATAATATGAAAAGCCTGGTAATCACCATTATTAATGCCATAAGTGATAACTTTACATTTTGCTTTTTTCAGCAATTTTGAAATATTTTTATCATCTGCATTTGCAATTAAAAAACCTCCTGCTGGAACTCCACTAATTATTTTTTCAAATGCCTTAAGAATATTTTCAATTTTTATAAAATAATCAAGATGATCAGCCTCAATATTATTAACTACCAAAGCAACCGGGTTATAATATTGAAAGGCTTCTTTATACTCATCACCTTCCGCTATAAAGTATCTACCCAAGCCCAGTCTGGCATTACCATCAAGCTCCTTAATTTTTGTACCAATTACAACCGATGGATCTAAGCCCGCCTGGATAAAAATCTTTGCTAACATGGCAGTAATAGTACTTTTTCCATGAGTACCTGAAATAATTATTGGAATATAATTAGCCATCATTATCCCTAATATTTCAGGATAGCTTTTCAATGGAACTTTTAATTTCTTAGCCTTTTTATACTCTTCATTTGTTGTGGCAATTGCATTTGAGTAAATTATTAAATCCACATCTTTTGGTATGTTGCCGGGCTGATGTTTACCAATTTTTATATGAGCTCCTTGTTTTTGTAATTCATCAGTAATAGATGAGGACTCTAAATCAGACCCAGAGACTTGCTTTTTTAATTCAAGCATTATTTTTGCAATAGCTGAAATTCCAATGCCTCCTATGCCAATGAAATATATCTTATTATATTGTGTCCAATTCATTGTTAAATTAAATTAATAATTTCATCTGCAATTTTTTTTGCAGCATCTGGTTTCATTATACCTGAAATATTTGATGATAGCAGAGATAAAGCTTGTTTGTCATTAAGCATGTCGCGTAACTTTGAGACTAGTATTTTAGGGGATAGATCTTTTTGTTTAATAATAACGGCAGCTTTTTTATCTCCATAATATTCTGCATTTAATTCTTGGTGGGATTTCGGCAGAGGGATTAAAATTGCAGGTTTTGATAAAATTGAAAATTCAGTTATGGCCGACAATCCGGCTCGTGATATTACTATATCTGCTACTGCCAGGGCATCTCCCATTTCTTCATTAAGAAATTCATGCTGTTGATAGTTTCCCGAGACTGTACTGTTAATTCTTTTACCTTTTCCGGTTAAATGAATTACTTGGCTGAATTTTGTTATCTCTGGCAGGGCTTGATTTACGATTAAATTCAAGCTGGTCGCACCTGTGCCCCCTCCAACTACCAGGATTACTGGCAATGATTTTTTAAGCTTTAATGTCTGATACGCCCGCTCCTTATCACCCTGCATAATATCCGACCTGACAGGATTTCCAGTCCACACCGTTTTAACGCTGGGATAGTCTCGTAATGACCTCTCAAAAGTAACAGTGATCCTATCGGCCATATTTTTTGTTAATATGTTTGAAAGTGAAGGCCTAATATCTTGTTGATGTATAATAATTTTTTTTCGTAAAATCCAGCCTGCCCAGATTACGGGCACAGAAACATAGCCACCCGCTCCGACAACGACATCAGCCTTGAATTTATATATCTTATATAGAGATTGAGAAAAACCTATTATAGTTAAAAAAATATCTGAAACATTTTTAAAATCAAAATATCGCCTTAATTTCCCGCAATAAATTGAAGTATATTTAATGGAATATCCACGTAATAAACTTACTTCTGGCTCACTCTTCACGGTTCCAATAAACAAAAAAGACGCATCCAATTCTTTATTCCTAATCTCGGAATATATTGATAATAATGGGATTACTGATCCAGCAGTACCACCACCTGTAAAAATTATGTTCATTGTTGTTTGGAGTATTTTGAAATATTTACAAGTATGCCTACAGCAATCAGTGAAGTGGCTAAAGCCGAACTACCATAGCTGATAAATGGGAGCGGAATTCCAGTAAGCGGAATTAATGTTACCATAGCCGCAATATTAATAAAAGCCTGAAGTACAATCCAAGAAGTAATACCCACGGCCGTAAGTTTTCCAAAATTATCCATTGAATTTTTTGCCACTAATAATCCCCTAAACATAAATACTAAAAATAACACGATCAAAACTAATGAAAATATTAATCCTAGCTCCTCAGCAATAATGGCAAAAATTGAATCACCAGTTACTTCTGGCAAATAGAGATACTTTTGTCGGGAATGACCCAGGCCCAAGCCAAATATCCCACCACTGCCAATAGCTAATAAGGCCTGGTTAATATGATAACCAACTCCCTGCGGATCAAGGGCAGGATTTAGAAATACAGTTAATCTGGCAGCCCGATAGGGGGCTATTTTTATTAAAATGAAAAATAATCCACTAGCACCTATAAGTAACCAAAAAAGATGCTTAATCGGCGCGCCGGCAGTGAAAAAAATTACTACTGCAATAATTGCTATAGTTACCATAGTGCCCATATCCGGCTGTAGCATAATTAGAAAAATTATTGAGCCGACAATGACCACAAACGGAATCAATCCAAAAGCAGCATCTTTGATTCCTTCTTTATTCTTTGCGAATAATGTAGATAAATATAAAATAAATGTAAGTTTTAAAAGTTCAGTCGGCTGTAATATTGTTGGACCTAAATCAATCCAGCGCTTGGCGCCTCCGTACTCATATCCAATGCCAGGTATAAAAACAGCTAATAACAGCAGAATATTCACAACTAATAATGGCAAACCCAGTTTTCTCCAAATCTGATAATTAATTTTTGAAGCAATCAAAAAACCAACCACTCCTATTAGCACGCCATATAATAGCTGGTGTTTTAACAGGTAATTACTATCCCCAAATTTTTCAAATGAAATAACTGAGCTACTAGAGGCTAGCATAATCAGGCCATAAATTAAAATTATAAATATGACAATTACAATCTGATAATCAGGCTTATGGATCTTTTCCCGCATTTATTTTAACCGTTTAATATTACTTATAAACTGATCTCCTCTGTCAAATTCATTTTGAAAAAGACCAAAACTTGCTGCTCCAGGAGATAATAAAACAATATCCTGCTTTGTAGAATTCTTCTTGGCAATTTTCACAGCTTCATTCATATTTTTCACCCATTGCCAATTTCTAAATTTATTTTTTATTAATTGTTCTGATATTTTATCACTGGCTGTTCCTTTGAATAAAACTAGAAATTTTACCTGCTTTTTTATGAGCTTAGCTAAATTATTATAATTCAGCTTTTTATCAGTACCACCGCCAATTAAGATTATTTTTTTATTAAAACATTTTATACCAGCCATAGCCGCTTCCGGTGTAGTTGCAGTTGTATCATTATAAAATTTAGTACCATGCCAGCTGCCTACAAACTGTAGTCTATTGGGAATGCCTTTAAAATGGCGCAGGACAATCTTAATGCTAATATTCGGAAGCCTGAATATTTTAGCTATGGTTATGGCGGCTAAGGCATTTGAAACATTATGAGAACCGGGGAGCATAATATCTTTCGTATAGCATACAAATTGATTTTTTTTATGCTCTGTAAAGTATATTCTATCATTCTTAATAAAACAGCCGGCCTTTTTATGTCTATTGGCTGAAAACCAATATTTTTTTGATTTAACCTTAGAAAACTTTTGCTTTACATTCTTATCTTGATAATTTAATATCGCAATATCATTATGACACTGATATTTAGTTATTAATGTTTTAGCTTTTATGTATTCAGGAAAAGATTTATATCTATTTAAATGATCCGGCAGGATATTGGTAACTACAGCAATATTTGGGCTCTTTTTTAATTGAATAATATCTTCTAACTGCCATGACGATAATTCTAAGATAACCGGTGTATTTTTATTTACTTTATTCAATTCATCTAAAGGCGGTTTGCGAATATTGCCAGCTAAAATTGGATTTAATTTTGCTGCTTTTAACAATTCATAAATTAATGATGAGGTGGTCGACTTACCTTTTGTGCCGGTAACACCAATTACTAGGGCCTTCGTTAATTGCATAAATATACTAATATCAGTTTCGATGGGAATCTTATATTTTTTTGCAATACTAAGGAATTTTGATTCTTTGGGTACGCCTGGATTTTTTATAATTAAATCAACTCCTTTGAAATCTTCCTGCTTATGTTTACCTAATACTAGTTTTACCTTTAGACTTTTCAGTTGCTTAAGTGAAGGATAAAGTTCACTTCTGCTGCGCATGTCCGTGATGGTAATGCTGGCGCCTTGCTTAGATAGCCATTTTACAATACTAACTCCCCCGCCATGCAGACCTAGGCCCATCACAGTTACTTTTTTATTTTTTAGGTTTTTTAAGTCAATTTTCATCGAATTTATTTATTATTTGTAGTATTAATATAACATATTAACGCATATTAATTAAGTAACAAAAAACTCCGAGTGGAGTCTATATCTGTTGAGGTAAATTATTAAATTCGTGCGTAACTATTGAAGTGAATATTTTTATCAGAAAATATCTCAATTACTTTAAATTTTCCCCTAGTAAATAATTCATTATCTTCCTTGAAATGAGTACATTCCAAAATTACTACACTGGCTAATGGTTTGGATAATTTTTCATTCTCCTTTGTCTTTAATAGGGGGATTTCCCCTTTTAACCAATAATTCCTCTGGCCATATTTAAGAAAACTGTAAATTCTATTCACTTCTAGTTTTGCAGGTATACATTCTTCAATTTTTCTATTCCCTGATTTAAATTCTGAAATATCTCGTAAAGCTAAGTCAGGATTAAATTCTACTTGGATACCCACGCTATTTATCAATTAAAAATAATATCACGCCAATTACTGCAGTAACACCGGCGATAATCCAAAAACGCATTACAATTTTTGGCTCAGGCCAACCTCTAGCTTCAAAATGGTGGTGCAAGGGAGCGGATAAAAATACTTTTTTCTTAAATACTTTTTTTGAGACTATCTGAATAATTACCGAGCCTGATTCAAGTACCAATATGAAACCAATAACCGGCAATAACAAAGCTGAATTTGTCAGCATTGCCACAATACCCAAAGTAACGCCCAATGACATTGAACCCGTATCACCCATAAAAAAACGTGCAGGATTAATATTAAACCACATAAAGGCCAGCAGTGCACCAATAATTACTCCACAAAATGTAGCTAATTCAAATTTTCCTTGGGCAAAAGCTATTGCCCCAAATGCACCAAAGGCAGACAATAAAGTACCGCCAGCGAGCCCATCTAGACCGTCAGTTTCATTCACAGAAAAAGCTGTGGCAACAATTATAAAAATGAAAATTGGGATATACCATATGCCAATATCAAAATTTCCCATAAAAGGTACATGAATTGTTGTCCAGTCTAATTTAAAATAAAACCAATACGCACCAAAAATCGCTATTAATATATAAAAAAATAGTTTATAACGAATCCTTAAGCCGCCGCCGGAAGTACCTACCCCTCTGATATTAAGTAAATCGTCAAATAAACCTATTAGTGCCGAGGCCATAAGAGCACCGAGCGGTAATAGTGTTTGAGGCCTTGTTAAAAAATTTAATTTCTTAATGAAATCAATGTCAATAATTTTTGATAAAACATAAAATAATAATGCCATAAAAAAAACTGTCAGCCAGATAATTATACCACCCATAGTCGGGGTGCCTGATTTAGCCCTGTGCAATTGTGAATAGATGGGTGTTTCTGATTCTTTCCTAATTTTTTTTCCTAGCTTATATTTATACAAAAAATGTGATAATACAGGAGTCCAAAAAATAGTAATAACAAAAGCAACTGTTGTCAAAAAGAATATTTTTATTATATCAAAATTTTCTTCTAGGCCCATAAAAACTATATGTTTTGTCTAATTATTAACAAACTGGCAATAGCAATTATCAATTCAATATAGCCAGTAATCCCTAAAATCACATAACTGATTATTTTAGATCTTTTGTATATTATATAGGAAAATACCAGATTTATAAAGAAACAGGCCAGTCCTATGGCAGGCATTAAAAAAATCAAATACCAATTACCTATTAGATCAACTCCAAAGTAAATGTTATAATGTAAAAAAATCGGATCCTCCTGCGGCTTCACTTTCATATACAAATATACCCAACTAAAAACTAAAAAAATGATATTTAATATCAAGAGTAAAATCGATGCTTTATCCTTAAAAAAATTCTGTATAGTTATACTCTTTTTTTGTCCGTCCGCCATATGAAAGTATTAGAAAAATATTATTCAATCCTTGTTATTGCATGTATTGTACTGATGCTGTTTTTTAATATTTACGCAAACTCCCAAGAATCTCAAACTGTAGACGAAGGAGTTCATCTATCAGCTGGATACAGTTATTTAATAAAAAACGATTTTAGAATGAATCGCGAACACCCTCCGTTATTTAAGGAATTATCTGCCTTACCATTATTATTCTTCCAAGACAAGCTGGAATCTCCATTTGAATATGACAGCTGGAACGAATACAATCAGTGGCAGTTTGCTAAGGATTTAATTTATAAAAGTGAGATGTCAGCAGATACAATTTTTTTCATAGGCCGATTGCCCGCAATCCTTCTAAGCATACTATTGGGCCTTTGGGTTTTCAAATGGGCACGCCAGCTATTCGGTTTAATTGCCGGATTATTTGCTTTATTGTTATATACCTTTTCGCCTAATATTATTGCACACAGTCATTATGTAACTACCGATATGGCCTTAACCACCTTCTTCTTTATTACAATATATTATTTTTATAAATATCTCAAGCATGACGATAAAAAAAATCTTGTCCTAACTGGAATTTTCCTTGGTATAGTTTTGGCCTGTAAATTCTCGTCAATCATATTAATTCCGATACTACCCGTCCTTTATCTTATCAAAAACCTTTATGAATCAAATAATGAAACGTTTATTAAATCTTTAAAAAAATTTATTAAAGATTTTACATTAATTTATATTATAGCCTTTCTGGTTATTTTTATCTCATACGGTTTTGAATTAAAAAAACCTATTGATGATCATGATATTCAGCTACTACAGGAAAAACAGCAGGCCTACCTAGCGGGCCAAAATACAGCCGACTTAAGCAACTTAGAAATAAAGATATTGGAAATCAGTGATCCGCAGAAGCAATCAGGACAAAATATTGATAAACTCTTAAAAACTATTCCTGTTCCCGCTTATTCATACTTTAACGGCTTGGTACGAATCTTTTTTCATAACTACCATGGACATTTGTCATATTTACTGGGTAACTACTCAGATTTCGGATGGTGGTATTATTTTCCATTAGCTTTTTTATTAAAAACACCAATAACAACAATTTTAATTACTGTCTTTCTAATATTATATGCTTTTTACAAAATACTGACGAAGAAATTCAGAAGAATGAAAATAGTGCAATTCGTAAAAGCTATTCCATTTTATCTTTATTGCCTGATTCTGCCGCCTTCCATCTATTTCATATTTAGCATTACTAGTCATATTAATCTTGGTTTGAGGCATATCCTAATTATTTATCCATTTATTTTTGTTTTATCCGGAATTTTAATTAATAAAATCAATTTTAAATATAAGAATTTTTTAGTTGTGATTGCGCTGCTCTTTTATTTATTTTCATCAATTTCAGTTTTTCCCCATTATCTAGCATATTTCAATGAAATAGTTGGTGGCCCAAATAAGGGACCCAAATACCTTGTTGATTCCAATATTGATTGGGGCCAGGATGCAAAGAACCTTAAAAAATATATGGTACAAAATGATATCCCGTATGTATGTTTAAGCTACTTTGGTCAGGCAGAACTTACTTATTATGAAATTGATTTCAGGTATTTACCTGATATTAATAATTATAAAGGAGTTAATCAAATTAATTGTGTTGTAGCTATTAGTGTTACAAGTCTGCTGTCCGAAGATAAGGCATATTCCTGGCTGCTAGACTATGAACCGGATGAAAAAATCGGCTATTCAATATATATCTACGATTTCCGCAAATAATTTTATATTGTTTCAACTTTGATTTTTTATTAATAATGTGCTATAATATAAGCATATTATTATTTTTATTGGAGGATAATGATACCAAACAAAGAAATAAAAAAAATATTGGAGGAAAGTAAGGAAATACCAAAAGAGAAATTAAATGAAGCCTGGAAAAAAGTACAAGCAGAAAACGGTAATTTTGCTAAGTATTTAATAGGTAAAAACCTAATTTCCGAGAATATTCTGTACGAAACCATAGGTAATTTTTACAAAATTCCTTTTATTGATTTACGCAAAATGAGCATCAGAAAGGATATTTTAATGCTCATTCCTGAAACCATCGTACAGACATATCAAATCGTAGCTTTTGATAGATCTGAAACAGAATTAAAAATTGCCACAGTTGATCCTAAAAATCTCCAGATCCTAGAATTTTTAAGGAAAAAAACTGGTCTAAAGATAAAACTTCATATCACTACCGTATCTAGTATTAAGGAAGTTTTATCTTTGTTTCATAAGGGCTTATCATCAGAATTCAAAAAAATTACAAAGGGTGAAAATCAAACTGTAGTTGATGATGAAAAAATACAGGACCTGAAACAACTGGCCCAGGATTTACCAATTGTCAGAATCGTAGATACTTTGTTAGAATATGCAATTTTTGAAGGTGCTTCAGATATTCATCTTGAGCCTTTAGAAAAAGAAATTATTGTCAGATATAGAATTGACGGCCTATTAACAGAAGTAATGAAGCTGCCTAAAAATCTCCAGCCGGGCATTATCGCCAGGATTAAAATATTATCAAATTTGAAAATTGACGAGCATCGCCTGCCGCAGGATGGCAGATTTAAAGTATCGACGTCTGATTATCAAATATCATTCCGTGTATCAATAATTCCGGTTTTTGATGGTGAAAAGATAGTCATGCGTCTGCTTAATGAATCGGCAAAAATTTTAACACTTGAGCAGGTCGGTTTACAGCTAAAAGCCCTGGAATTAGTCAATCTTAATGTGAAAAAACCTCAAGGCATTATGCTGGTCACTGGTCCTACCGGCAGTGGGAAAACTACTACCTTATATACAATATTAAATATGCTTAACAGACCATCAGTAAATATTGCAACCGTAGAGGACCCGATTGAATACAGGATGCAGGGAGTAAACCAAAGCCAGGTTAATCCTAGAATTGGTTTTACTTTTGCCACTGGCTTACGTTCACTATTGAGGCAAGATCCTAACATTATTATGGTCGGAGAAATCAGGGATGGAGAAACCGCTGAGATTGCCACACACGCTGCCATGACGGGCCACTTAGTATTATCAACATTGCATACCAATGATGCCATAACCACCCTCCCCCGTCTTGAAGAAATGGGTGTCCAACCTTTTCTAATTGCCAATACTACAAATATTGTCATAGCCCAGCGTTTAGTCAGGAAAATATGCATGAATTGCATTCATAGTTATACACTGTCTACAAAAATGGTCGACGAATTGAAAAAAAGTATTAACTTTGATGCAATTATTAGAGTTCTTGAAAATCAGGGGATTATTATTAGCGTAAAAAATTCAATTGAATCTCTGCTTTTTTATAAAGGTAAAGGATGTAAACAATGCAATAATACCGGCTATAAAGGCAGAATCGGCATATTTGAGGTACTTGAGGTTAATAGTGAAATTTCACGAATGATTATTGAAAAAGCTTCAAATGCTGACTTATTGAAGAAATCAAGGGAAAACGGCATGCTGACCATGACTGAAGACGGTTTTATAAAAGCAAAAAACGGCATTACAACAATTGAAGAAATCTTAAGAGCAACTAAGGATTAATCCAATCTTATGCCAGAATTTTATTACACAGCCAGAACGCCAGACGGTAAACTCAAGAAAGATCGCATTAGAGTAAAAGATGAAAAAGCTCTATCCGATTACTTAAAAAACCGCGGCCTGATGCTGACTACCTCAAAAATTATGGACAAACCCGGTAAGTTTTCCATAACTGCTTTTATTAAAAACTTTGGTGGTGTACCGACTGTCCAAAAAATATTTTTTACACAAAACCTGTCTATTATGGTTAAAACAGGATTTTCATTGGCTAATGCCTTAAAAACCTTAGCTGTGCAAACTACTAATAATAAATTCAAGGAAATTATTTTAAATTTACAATATGACGTAGAAAGCGGAATTTCATTCTCTAATGCCTTAGCTAAACATCCCAAGGTATTTCCGGAAATTTTTGTAAATATGATCGCTGCAGGTGAAGTCAGTGGTAAGCTTGATGAAATTTTAATCAACCTGACTACGCAAATGAAAAAAGATCATCATCTACTAGCAAAAGTCAAATCCGCTATGATGTACCCGTCAGTTGTTGTTATTGCAATGGTCGGTATTGGTATCACCATGATGGTTACTGTTATCCCTCAGATGATGGGCATTTATGAAGAAACGGGCGCTGAACTTCCCCTACCTACTAAAATTGTTATCGCATTAAGCAAAGGTCTCACTAATTATGGTATTTATACAGTTATCGTACTTATTCTGCTATTTTATGCTTTTTTACGCATAAAAAAAACAAAAAAAGGTAAATTCTATTTACATCATTTATTACTTCGCATTCCCTTATTTGCTTCAGTAATAAAAAAAATTAACTTGGCGCGCTTCACCAGAACATTAAGCTCACTTTTGAAAACTGATATTCCGATTGTTCAAACCTTGCAGATAATCTCAAAAACTCTTGGCAATGTCCACTACCAAAAATCAATGATTAACGCTTCTGAAAAAGTTAAGCAGGGCATCAGTATTTCAAAAACCCTAGAAGAAAGCCCCAAGCTCTTCCCGCCGATAGTAACGCAAATGATAAATATTGGCGAAGAAAGTGGTACTTTAGACAGTATATCAGAAGAAATTGCCAATTTTTTTGAAGAAGACGTAGAAGAAACCATGTCAGGCTTATCTACCATTATTGAGCCAATACTAATGCTTGTTATTGGCGCAGTTGTTGCTGTTATGGCTTTATCAGTATTAATGCCTATGTATGGCCTGGTAGATGTTTTATAAAATTATATGATAAAGACGACCAACATATTTGGCAATTCACTTATAGAATCTATTGTAGCAATAAGTGTTGTTTCGTTTTTAATAATGATATTTGCTGCTTCTTATACAATCATTACTACTAATAAATATCTTAAACACAAAAATTTAGCCCTTAATTTGGCTGCTGAAGAGATTGAAGCACTTAGAGGTATTCCAATTTCTGGATTATCAAATAGAACCAACGGTGATTTTATTGAGGTACCATATAATATTGGCACCTGGCAGGTATCCGCATCTGCCAGTGCCCCCAGTTTACCAAATGTTTACTCGCTGAATCTTCCTGCAGCAATTTCTACGGGGATAACTGGTATAGCCACTGTACCAGGCTTTGATTTTGATGATTATACATTTGAAACACAAATAAAAAATTTGCCGGACTCACCATCTAACTGGCGGGCAGGCGTGCTTTTTAGATTGCACGACATAAACAATTATTATAAAGTATATTTCAATTCCACTAATTTATATGTTAGCAAGAATGTCAGCGGCACAGAGACTAATCTTAACTCAAAGTTAAAATCATTTTCTACAAATACCTGGTACGAACTTAAAATAGTTGCCTTGGATAACTCATTTGAAATATACATTGATGATCTGCTGGAACTTTCCGCTAGTGACGTTGATGAAAATTTTGCCTCTGGAAAAATCGCATTACTGGGAATAAATTCAATACATGCAGAATATGATGATGCCAGTATAACTAGCGGATCTGCTCAAACATGGAATTTTGATAGCGATGCAGTAGGCACAACACCGTCACAATGGAAAAGATTTGGTTTGAATGATTTACCTGCAGGGATTGGGAAACTAACCATCCAGGACTATGAAGACACGTATAGCGATATTAAAGATATTACCGCGCGTATTGAATGGACTGAACGGAATATCACTAAAGCCGTTGAATTAAAAACATTATTAGCAGAATAATATGTCATTATCAGAAATGCTAGTTACAATTTTAATTTTAGTAATAATTATTTCTTTACTCATCGGAATGTATTTTACTTATATTGGCGCATTTAAAATACAGATGGCATATAATGAATTAAATTCGAATAGTATTATTGCCTTTGATAAAATTACCAGCCGTATTAAGGGAGCTGCTAGAGTTGCCGAACAAGCTACTATAAATTCAATTGAATATACCACTGATTATGATACGCTGATTTTAGAATTGCCGTCTATTGATGAAGATCAAAATATTATTTTTGGTGCCTATGATTATTTTGTAATTTATAGGGATCCTGCAGATAACACTTTATTGAAATTTGATATTGAACCGGATACTGGAAGTAGCAGACAATCAGGCGCTAGGCTAGTATCTGAATACGTTGATGAAATTATCTTTAATTTTAATAATATTGATTATACAGCCGTTAATAAAATTGAAACAATTTTGGTTACCAAGCAGGATGCTGGTCGCACTGAACAAGTAATTATAATGCAAAATACAACTAAAATTAGAAATAAATGATTATAAAAAGCAATAAAGGGCAAACCTTGCTAATTGCAGTGATTTTTTTGGCAGTGACTTTTATGCTAGGCTCATCTTTATTTGCCTATGTTATGAGTAACCAGATAGTTTCCCAGCGGGCATACAATACGCAACGAACATATAATATTGCTGAAGCAGGCATACATAAAGCTGTCTGGTGCTTAAATAATTCTGATATTTGCGGTTCAGGATATTCAGGTGAAACAACTGATTTTAGTACAGGGCAGTTTACTACTACAGTAACCAGCGTTGGACAAGACTACGTTGTTACTTCTATAGGAAGTTCATCAAATATTGAAAAGACAATAAAAGTTACAATCACTCAAAATGTCACAACAGCTGACGCTTCATTTTTTTATGGCGTACAGGTGGGTGATGGAGGGCTGACTATGGACAATAATTCATACGTAGATGGTAATATATATTCAAATGGATCCATTGATGCAGGAAGTGGTGCCTACGTGACCGGTGATGTTTATGTAGCCGGAGGCACAGCACTGACAGCTGACCAGGAGCATACTACACAAAACGCAGAATTTTCTTTTGGTCGTTATGATTCTGATGAAGATATTGCACAAAGTTTTACTCCTGGAGTAACCGAAGTGATCAATTATATCAGTCTATATATTAAAAAAGTTGGTAATGCAGCTAATGCGACCGTTTATATAACGGAAGATAATGGCGGCGAACCTGCAACGTCTTCCCTTGCCCAAGGAACTCTTCAGGCAAATCTGATTACCACATCATTCGGCTGGGTTGATGTATCATTTACTTCCAATCCCGAATTAACACTAGGTACACAATATTGGATTGTTATTGATGTAGGCACCCCAAAAAGCAGTAAGTACTATATAATCGGACAGGATGATCAAATCATAGCACCTGCCGGAACCGGAGCCAGATATAGTTCTGATTGGTTATCAGGAAATTGGTCAACTACAGATGGACATTTTAATTTTAAAACCTGGATGGGAGGTCTTGATACTCATATAGATGGTCTATTAGTAGGAGCAAATCCAGATGGAACAAGAATAGGGCATAATTGTGATGATGCCCATTACGCAATCCATCACGGTGATGCTCATGCTCATACTATAACTAATAGTGATATTGAGTGTGACGCATTTTATGACGTAGATCCAATAGATATTGCCGGAACAACAGTTGGAAGAAACTCACATCCAAATAGTGATGATCCTCCGCCTGAAGTTATGCCCATCTCGCTGCAGCAAATACAAGAATGGAAAGATACTGCTGCAGCTGTAGAACCTCATAATGGAGACTACACAATTGATGGAACGCAAGAAGAACTTGGTCCGTTAAAAATTACGGGCAATTTAACTATTGCAAACAGTGCACAATTAACTCTTACCGGTACATTATGGGTTGAGGGAAATATTGAAATGTCTAATAATGCAATTATCTCTCTAGATCCTGGGTACGGCAATAATAGCGGTTTAATAATAACGGATGGCAAAATTACTGTTT
>JAHIVO010000087.1 GCA_018816445.1 Patescibacteria group bacterium | reverse complement strand
GGATGTCTCGGCTTTCCACGACCGTGTAGCTCAGGCTGGCAAATCTCTTCCTGGTGTCCTCAAAGTGCTCCCGCTTTATCTCTATGGAGACAGTGTTGTCCACCATTTCGGCAATCTCAACGGTTGAGTCTCCTTTGTAGGTTCCCGTCTCAACCACTGTCTTGACGCCGAACTCCTTCACCAGTTCTTTGAACTTTTCCACCGCATATTTATCGCTGAACATTACTACTAGATACCTCTTTCAGCATTTTCCCGCTCTTCCGCCCGCGTATTACAATCTCGCGGGCGAAGGTTGCCTTCTCTTTATAATCCGCGATGTTAGGAATGCATGCTCTCTGATGCTCAATAACCTTCTTAAGCTTGTTGGCATCATATATGATGCCAAGATTGTTAAGATAGTCTCGGCATACCTGGTGCATATCCTCATAAAATTTGTCTTTCTTCTGGTAGAGACTCAAGTAGGCTACCTCTTCTGGCTCCCAGTAGATTGAGCCAAAATCAGCTAGAATGCAGCCTCGTGGTTGTCCCTTGGCGATGCTATCAGCAAAACGGTAGAATTCCACGACTTGATTACCAAGACTCTCTGCGTCTTGTGGAGTTAGCCCAGCGATGTATTCAAAGAAGCTGGTGAAACTGATGTGGTATTTCTCCACCATATAGTCGAGGACGTAGAATGCCAATTTAAGCCCGTGTAAGAGCTGCATAATCCAGGAAATCACCAGCGCCCTTTTCCAGTCCTCTATGGGCATTGTAGACGTTGACACCACTATCTCGTTATATTCCTGAGGAATTCCCTCTGGGCGGACTGAGCCGTGTATCTCAGTAAGTGGGATGCGAACGGTGGATACGCCAAACCTTTTCTGGTACTCCGGGTTGGCCAGCTCAGTATTGGGGTAAACCTCGCAGATGTAGACGATGAGCTGGTTCTTGATTCCCGATTGGAGTATTTCCTCCATTCCATTCAGGAAGCTCTCGTAGGTCTCCCCGGGTAGTCCCAGAATGAGCTCGGTGTAGGTTGGGATATTATCCTCATTATAACGCTTCTGCAGGTCATCGTAGACAGACTTCTTTATGTTTCTTCTGCCCACATTCTTTAGCGCCTCAGCGTTGTTGCTCTGCCTAGACAAAGTAATCCCTTTCTCCATGTCATGCTTGTGGAGGAGCTTGCCTATTAAGTAGATGGTCTCCTCAGCGTTCTTGCCGTAGCAGGCCCTGAGCTTGTCCGGGAAGCCGTATTTGGTTTTAGCCTCTACAAAATATTTGGCTATTTCAAGGTCACGCTCGAGCATGCCGAAGTTGGAGTCAGCGCAGAAAACATACCTTATCCTGTGCGCTCCACACCAGTCGGCAAGCTCTCTAACTCGGTTAAGGCTGAAGAAGCGGTAGCGCTTGCCTACACCCCAGAAGCAGTATGAACATTTGAAAGGGCAGCCTCGATTAGTTTCCACAATCGCTTGGAAGTTAATGCCGCTCGGCAGCAGGTAGTCGTAGAGCCCTTGCAGGTAGGACGAGGGGAAGGTGTCAAGGTTTTCTTCGAGTGTTCGGTCTGGGTTTCTTACCACTTGCCGCTGGTAATAGTCAGGATAGCAGATGCCGGCGACGTCGCTGAAGTCCCTTCCGAGCAATAGTCTTAATAACAACTCAGCAAAGGTATGCTCGCCCTCTCCCCTCACCGTGATATCAACAAAGGGGTAGCGCACGAAGAAGTCCGTCGGCTCCAGCGGGACACTGGGGCCGCCGAAAACTATTAAGCAGCCGGGGAACCTCTCCTTTACCTGTTGAGCCACAACCAAGCTGAGGTTGATATTCCACATCGAGCAGGAAAATCCAGCCACCGCTGGGTCATTATACTGGGCTACGATTCGCCCAGGAAGGTCCCGGATAAATAGAAAGGGCATAAACTCATAGTTCTCCCTTATCGCTGCCTTGGTTTGAGCGTAGGCTTTAAGCTGGCCGCAGACCAAGGGGTAATAGACGGTATTATCCATCAGGACATTGTATTCGTTAAGGTAAATCTCTCTCATCGAGTATTCTAGATGCCTCCTCTAGGTCCTTTGGCGTTTCAATTGCGTGCCACAGACCATCATGCTTGTAGATATTGAGCCTGCCCTTTTTCATCAGCTTTGGAATAATATTCTCTGCCAGCATCCCGTTGTCTACCAGCTCATTCTTGATTGATTTAGAGAAGTAGTAGATGCCTGATGATACCAAGATTGGCAAAATGGGTTTTTCTTGAAGGGAATAAGTGGTAACTTCAGGCCCAGTATACTCATAAATTGTCTCCGCCACCTGTTTCCCTGGCCTAGTTGTTGTTTCCTCTAACACCCCCCACGGCGACCGGGGGTGAACCACAACCAGAGCCGGAGCAGTGGGTAATAGAGATAAATCTAAATCGGTGAGGATGTCACAGTTCACCACTAGAATATCTTCCTCTACGATATCTTCCTTGAACCACCCTAGTGCTCTCTTTAATCCAGCTTCATCACCGATTGGCTCTTCTTCTATAGTAAACTGAAGATTAACTGAAACCCGCAGGTTGCGAGGTATAATTGTCACCCAGTTCATATTCGGTAGCCAAAATTGCCGATTCACAGTTACAAAGACCTGCTTTACCCCGTTTTTTACGAGCCATTCAAGTTGGTATTGAGCGATAGTTGTGTCTTTACCGATAGGCGTCACCCACTTTGGGAGGTCATTCTCCATTCTCTTGCCCAGTCCCCCAGCCAAGATAATACATTCCCTCATTAGAGCCACCTCCTTTCAATTTTGTGGGTTAGCATCTCCTTAATATGCTCAACTGCCTTCGGCCCAAACTTCTCCTCTATCATCTTAAGGTAGTTAAACCGACTGAAGTATTCATTGAAGGCTTTATCCCGAAATCTTAAAACCTCCTCACCGGAGAGGTATTTAGTCGGCAGTGGCAGAAATCCCTCGGAGTACTGCCCGTAGTCAGCCCAGGTTTCGGGTAATCTAGCTCTGTCTCTAATAGCCTTCTCATAGAGCTTACTTCCGGGATACGGCATGGCGGAGTAGAAATTGCACCACTCGAAGTTCCATGCCTTCGCCCACTCTAGGGTTTCCTGCATCGTTTGAAGGTTGTCGTCGGGG
>JAHIVO010000017.1 GCA_018816445.1 Patescibacteria group bacterium | reverse complement strand
GGGGTAATCTACTACAAGGGCGATGAAGTGGTTGTAGCGCGTGGCATGTTCTCAACGGCCTACAACAAAGTGCACGGCTTAAATCTGGGTACACGGTTCCAGTTGCATGAAAGTGATGATGAGAGTTTTGAGATCGGCTATGTTCGTTTTTCAGGTACGCTCTATGCGTACGAAGCTCTCAAGGTCTTTGGCGGGGAGATCAAGCTGACCTACTGGTTTTAGAAATCAGTAGAGATAAATAATATGCGGTGTCTATCACAGATGCCGCATTTTTTTGTGATAATTTTATCATTAGGCTATACTAATATCATATGAAGAAGTTATTAGCCAGAAATAAAAGAGTAATTATTAAATACCTGGAATCTTTTTTGCGACAGAAATCCAGGCAGTACGCTGGAGTTCATCCGCGTTGGAGCCGTGACGTGATGACCAGGTTACTGGAATACACTAAACGCGGGAAAATGGTACGTGGCGGCTTGATTATGCTGACCTGTGAAATGTTCGGTAAAAAAGCTGATAAGGAGGTCATAAAAACCGCCGCGGCCATTGAATTATTCCATTCTGCATTATTAGTGCATGATGACATTATGGACAGAAGTGATTTACGCAGAAGTAAGGCCTCGATGCATTTGCAGTATGAGAAGATTGGGCAGCAAGAAAATTTTACAGAGCCAGCTCATTTCGGTCAAAGCAGTGCTTTATGTGTTGGCGATGTGGTATTTTTAATTACTTTTGAATTATTATCCAGCTTAAAAATTAAGCCCCAGCAAAAGGAAAAGATTATAACAACCTTTGCCCAGGAAATGGCCTCTGTCGGCTTGGCTCAGTTGGGGGAGATGTATTTAGGTTACTCCAGAAAAAAAGTACAGAAAAAAGAGATAATGAAAGTTTACAGGTTTAAAACCGCCCGTTATACGATTTCCCTGCCGCTGATTATGGGCGCATTATTGGCTGACCAAAATAAAAAAACCATGCGTTTAATTGAGCGGATTGGCGAATACATCGGCATAATGTTCCAGATTCGCGATGACGAGCTGGGATTATTTGGCCAGGAGGAGGGAGTTGGTAAGTCAGTGGGAGTTGATATTCAGGAAAACAAAAAGACATTATATTATTATTATCTGTATAAAAAGTCATCACCTGCTCAGAAGCGAAAGTTAAATAAAGTATTTGGCAAGAAAAAAATCAGCGCTAGTGAGTTAAAATATATCCAGACGTTAGTTAGGGAACTGGGTGTAGATAAAGATATTCTCCAAGAGATTGGAAAATTAAAAAAGAAGACGCTAGGCATGTTTTATGGTCTGAAAACGAAAAATAGATACAAAATTGCCTTAAGAGAGTTGATGGAATTTATTGTTCAGAGAAAAAAGTAATTTTTAAATATGTACTATTTAAAAAAGTATAGTATTTTGATTTGCATTTTTTAATCAAATACCTGATAATAAGTTAGATATGAAAAAAGGTTATCCTAAACATATAGGAATAATCATGGATGGCAACCGCCGGTGGGCTAAAGAGCGCGGCATGCCTGATTTTATGGGTCATCGCGAAGGTGTTCAGGCGCTTAAAAGGGTAGGCGACTGGTGTATTGACAATGGCGTTAAATTTCTGACAGTCTGGGCATTTTCTACAGAAAATTGGTCTCGGCCCAAAGAAGAGGTCAGTTTTTTGATGAAATTAATCAAGGAAGCGGCAATCAAAGAGCTTAATTGGTTTTTAAAACGAGGCACTAAGCTGAATATTATTGGCCGCCTCAAAGAGCTGCCAAAAGAATCCCAAGATGCCCTGGATAACGCAGTTGCCAAGACCAAGAATAACGACAAGGCAATTTTAAACGTTGGAATAAATTACGGCGGTCAGGCAGAAATTATTGATGCCGTAAAAAAGATCATAAAGCAGGGAATCAAGGCGGCTAAAGTTACAGAAGAGGTGATCCGCGAGAATTTATACACACCAAATGTGCCCTATCCTGATTTAATAATCCGCACCTCAGGTGAACAGCGCACCTCGGGGTTTTTATTATGGGAAGCGGCTTATTCAGAATATTATTTTACGCAAAAGCACTGGCCGGATTTTTCTGGCCAGGACATGGAGCAGGCTGTGGCTGATTACCAAAAAAGACAGCGCCGGTTCGGGGGAAAATAAAAAATCCCTCAATAAAAATTTTAGGGTTTTTTAAGTAATCTAAACCTTGCCCTGCTTAGTCAGGGTTTTTATGCAACGGGCGCAGGCTTTGACTTTTTTTTCATTAAAAATAGCAGACTGCAAATTAAGATGCTGTTTCCTTTTAGTAGCAATATTAGAATGACTCCTGGAGTGTCCAGTTAAGCCTCCACGCTCGCAAATCTCACATTTTTTAGACATATTTGTGTTTATTCATTAAATTGATATAATTACCCTACCATATTAAAAAAATTTGTTCAATATTTATAGTATTAATACATGATAATTAGTTTACTATTTTCCGAGCCAATACTATTTTTTGCCATTTTCATTGCACTAATAATTTCAATCTCTTTTCATGAGTTTTTCCATGTTTTTACAGCCAGGCTGTTGGGAGATAGAACTGGTGAATACGCCGGCAGGTTGACTTTAAATCCGCTGGTGCATTTAGATCCTTTTGGCACGATTGCCATATTGCTGATTGGTTTTGGCTGGGGCAAGCCAGCGCCTTTTAATCCCTATAATTTAAAAAATCAGAGGTACGGCCCGGCTTTGGTGGCTTTAGGTGGCCCGACTTCAAATTTGATCCTGATAATTATTTTCGGGATAATCCTGAAAATATTGTATCCTTTCTTTGGGCCAGAAAGCTATTTAACGATTTTTCTGCAGGTCTTAGTTACTTTTAATGGTGTTTTAATGGTCTTTAATTTAATCCCAATTCCGCCGCTGGATGGCTCCCACATTCTTGAAGGAGTACTAGGCAGCAGGTTTTCCCGCTTTACGAATTTTTTAAACGCCTATGGCCCGCGGATATTATTCATTGCCATTTTTGCTTCCTTAATATTGAATATTCCGATTTTTGGCTACATAATATATCCAATTGTTAATTTTATCAGTGGAATACTAGGGATTCCTCTACTTTTTTAATATATGGCTACAGTATTTGACATAAAAAAGCCCCTTATGTTATGATATGGCTAACCCGGTATCTCAATATGATACTTTTTTATTACAATAAAATATATTTATGCCTACCATAAATCAGTTAGTGCGAAAGGGACGCAAAACTTCAGATAAAAAATCAAAAACACCTGCTTTGCAGCCGGTTTTAAACACTATCAGACGCCGCCGGACATCACTGCCAAAAGGCTCGCCATTCAAACGGGGGGTGTGCGTAAAAGTAACTACTGTTACTCCAAAAAAGCCTAATTCTGCTTTACGTAAAATCGCCAGGGTCAGATTATCCAACGGCATGGAAGTAACTGCTTATATTCCGGGTGTTGGGCATAATTTACAGGAACACTCAATTGTCTTAATCAGAGGCGGCAGAGTTAAAGATCTGCCAGGTGTCCGTTATCATATAGTGCGCGGCGTATATGATACACAGGGTGTGTCTGAAAGAAAGCAAAGCCGCAGCTTATACGGCTCCAAGAAAGACCAAGGTTAATTATAAATTTATTTTATTATGCGCGGAAAACAAGCATCCAAGAGAAAAATTGAACCTGATATAAAATATGAAAACCTGACTGTAGCTAAATTCATTAATTTAGTAATGCAGGGAGGCCAAAAAACAACAGCCCAAGCCAATGTTTACGGAGCTTTTGACATTATAAAGGAAAAGACCAATAAAGAAGGGGTAGAAATTTTTGAGAAGGCCATTAGGAATGTTTCACCTGTTTTGGAAGTAAAATCGCGCCGTATCGGCGGGGCTAATTATCAGATACCAATTGAAGTTAAAGGTAACAGGAAGAATGCTCTTGCCCTACGCTGGATTATTAATGCGGCCCGGAATAAAAAAGGCAAGCCCATGAGAGAAAAACTGGCTCAGGAACTGATTGACGCTTCCCAGCAGCAGGGTGAAGCAATAAAGAAGCGTGAAGACGTTCACCGCATGGCTGAAGCTAACCGCGCCTTCGCTCACTTTGCTTGAGCTTCGGCGGGTAGATAGGGCCTTTGCGCATTTTGCCTAGGAAGGTAATTGGTAACTGGTAATATGCAACGTTTAATTTAGAATTAATTACATGTTACTAGTTACGTATTACACATTAATTTATAATAAAAAATGCCACGTGAATACAGTTTAGAAAAAACCAGAAACATTGGAATAATCGCGCATATAGACGCCGGAAAAACAACTGTGACCGAGCGTGTTTTGTATTATACCGGAAAAAAACATAAAATTGGCGAAGTGCATGAGGGTGAAGCTGAAATGGACTGGATGGAACAGGAAAAAGAGCGCGGGATAACCATTACTTCAGCAGCGACTACCTGTTTTTGGAATAAGCACCGGATAAATATAATTGATACGCCAGGGCATATTGATTTTACGGTTGAGGTGCAAAGGTCATTGCGCGTATTAGACGGCGGTTTTATTGTTTTTGACGGGGTAGCCGGAGTTGAACCACAGTCCGAGACTGTATTTCACCAGGCAGAGAAATTTGAAGTGCCTTTAATGGGTTTTGTAAATAAAATGGATCGTACAGGTGCTGATTTTTATTCTGATATTGCCGCCATTAAGGAGCGCTTAACTCCAAATGCCCTACCAGTCCAATTGCCTATAGGCGCAGAAGCTGATTTTAAAGGAATTATTGATTTATTTGCACAAAAGGCGCATGTATATAAGGATGATATGGGCAAGGAACATGAAGAGCAGGATATTCCGGATGACATGAAGGAAAAGGTAGAGAAGTTCCGTAATGAAATGATTGAAAAGATTGCTGAGCAGGATGATGTCTTATTGCAAAAATACCTGGATGGGCAGGAAATTTCCATAGATGAATTAAAATCCGTATTACGAAAAGCTACAATTGCCAATAAAATCATGCCGATTTTTGTCGGCTCCGCCTTAAAGAATAAAGGCGTACAGTTCTTATTAGACGCAGTAGTTGATTATTTGCCTTCCCCATTGGATGTTCCGCCAATTACGGGAAAAGATCCTAAAACAGGAAAAGAAATTACACGTAAGACATCGGATGATGAGTCATTTGCTGCCTTGGCTTTTAAGGTGGCTACTGACCCATATGTGGGTACTTTATCTTTTTTCCGCGTATACTCCGGCACCTTACACGCTGGTTCATATATTTTAAATATTAGGACTGGAAAAAAAGAAAGGATCGGGCGCGTCGTCAGGATGCACGCTAATTCCAGGGAAGAGGTAAAAGAAGTATATTCAGGTGAAATTGCTGCGGCCGTTGGCCTGAAGAATACCACTACTGGCGATTCATTATGTGATCCAGACAATAAAATTATGCTTGAATCAATTACTTTCCCTGAGCCGGTTATTTCGGTAGCTATTGAACCAAAGACCAAGGCTGATCAGGAAAAGATGGGCATTGCCCTGGCTAAACTGTCTGAAGAAGATCCGACTTTCCGGGTAAGGACTGAGGAAGAAGTCAACCAAACCATTATTTCCGGCATGGGCGAGCTGCATCTGGAAATTATTGTTGACCGCATGAAGCGTGAGTTTAAGGTGGAGGCAAATGTCGGGCGGCCGCAGGTAGCTTACAAGGAAACAATTACAAAAGTTGCTGAAGCAGAAGGAAAATATATACGTCAATCAGGCGGGCGCGGCCAGTATGGGCATTGTTTTGTCAGGGTTGAACCATGCGAGCGGGGAGAGGGTTTTGAGTTTATTAATAAAGTAAAAGGCGGGAATATTCCCCAGGAATTCATTCCGGCTATTGAAAAAGGTATTAAGGAAGCTTTAGATAAAGGCGTGCTAGCCCATTATCCGTTGATTGATCTTAAATGTACGCTGTTAGACGGATCTTACCATGACGTTGATTCATCTGAAGCAGCTTTTAAAATTGCCGGTTCAATCTCCCTGCAAGCTGCTGTTAAAAAAGCCGGTTTAGTCCTGTTAGAGCCAATTATGAAAGTAGAGGTGGTTACCCCTGAAAAGTGTATGGGTGATGCGATCGGCGATTTAAACTCCAAGCGGGCGACCATAAAAGAGATGCGTGATCGCGGAAATATGAAAGTCATTGATGCCGAGGTTCCATTATCAGAAATGTTTGGTTATGCTACCCAATTGCGCTCCATGACCCAGGGTCGAGCTTCGTATTCAATGGAATTTTCATTATATCAGGCTGTACCTAAGAATGTTCTTGATCAAATACTAGGCACTGATGAAAAAGTGAAAGATAAGACTTAAGTGATAAGAGGTCTTGACTTTTATCCTGCCTTCAACCCCAAAGGGTTCAGACCTTGAGGGGAGGGCTCAGGCCCGAATGGGAGCGTAGGAACTTAAAAAATAATTTGTATTAAAATGGATTCAAGGGAGGAAAAAAGATCAGCATATCAGCAATGGAGCGGATTGATTCTTATAATAGTCGTTGGCATACTAGTGGCAGTTTACTTTTTTAGGGTTCTAAATAGAGAGGAGATTGATCCGGGAGTAAGTCAGGTAAATATCGTGGTAAGTGAAAAAGCATCAGGAGGTTCTGAAGCAGTTGACGATAATATTTATTTAAACCCTGATTATAATTTTTCATTATCCTACCCTGCTGATTGGAATTACAAGACTTCAAGTTCAGGCCAAGGTGACGAATATATTTTTACTGTATTATTTGGTTCAGGTGCGGGTAGTGTTAATTTAAACGTAGTATTGGATGAAATGATAGGTTTAGTTAAAAATTCTATTTCCATAAGCAATGAGGCAGAAGAGATGATAAACGCTTTGCCAGCCACCAGGATTAATGGGTATAGCGCGAAGGATGGATCTGCAGAAATAATGGTAATTTTCAAAAATAATGGCACTGATTACGTATTTCGCGGCGTGGGGCATGATTTTGAAAATATAATTAGTACATTTGAAATAAAATAATATATATCCACAAAGGTGGGGATAAGTTAACATCATAATAAATAATATATTTTTTAGCTAATATTAGCTAATAAATTACATTAATTTCAATTTTATTTATGATGAAATAAATTTGAATTTTTCATACCTTGCATAATTGCAGTGGTATTGCTATAATTCACATTGCAATTTTTGTGCTATACTGTTGACAAAATCCAGTTTTTCATTAATCTTTATAATATAACCATTTTTTAAGAAAATTAAATAAACTAAATATCTATGACTGAAAAATTTGAACGATCAAAACCACATGTTAACGTTGGCACTATTGGCCATGTTGATCATGGTAAGACAACTTTAACAGCTGCAATTCTAAAGACTCTAAAAAGTAAGGGTTTAGTTGCCCAAGAAAAGTCAGTTGACCAGATTGATAATGCGCCAGAAGAGAAAGAAAGGGGCATTACTATTGCCACTGCGCACGTAGAGTATGAGACCGAAAAGAGACATTATGCCCATATTGATTGTCCAGGACATGCTGACTATGTAAAAAATATGATTACTGGCGCTGCCCAGATGGACGGTGCAATTTTAGTCGTATCTGCAGCTGACGGACCTATGCCTCAGACTAGGGAGCATATTTTATTAGCTCACCAGGTTGGCGTACCAAATATTATTGTTTTTCTTAATAAGACAGACATGGTTGATGATAAAGAACTTATTGACTTGGTTGAAGTTGAAGTAAGGGACTTACTGAAGAAATATGAGTATGACGGAGACAATATTCCGATTATCAAGGGTTCAGCATTAAAGGCACTGGAAGGTGATGAAAAAGCCCAGGAAGCAATATTGGAATTAATTAAAGCAGTAGATGAATATATCCCAGAACCAAAGCGCGATATTGATAAGCCATTTTTGATGCCTATTGAAGATATTTTTTCAATTGAAGGTCGTGGCACTGTTGTTACCGGCAAGATTGACCGCGGTGTTGTTAAGGTCAATGAGGAAGTGGAAATTGTTGGTATTAAAGATACTACAAAAACGGTTGTCACTGGCATAGAAATGTTTAACAAGCAGCTTGATGAAGGACGGGCAGGTGACAATGCCGGGATATTACTGCGTGGCACTAAGAAGGATGAAGTTTTCCGAGGACAGGTTATTGCCAAACCGGGTAGCGTTACTCCTCATACAGAATTTGATGGTGAAATTTACATCTTAACTAAAGAAGAAGGCGGCAGGCATACCCCATTTTTCAAAGGTTATAAACCGCAATTCTATATTCGTACCACTGATGTCACAGGTTCAGTTGAATTACCGGAAAAAACCGAAATGGTTATGCCTGGCGACACCGTAACTTTAAAGATTAAGCTAATTTCACCAATTGCTCTTGAAGAAAAACAGAGATTTGCTATTCGTGAAGGCGGTCATACAGTAGGAGCAGGTGTAATCACAAAAATTTATAAATAAATTACCGAAAATTCCAGTTATAACTGGAATTTTCATATAAACTTAGTAAAATTGCTAAGTTGAGCAACTTACTTTTTGAAACTTTTACATGTCAAAACAGGATAACAAGCAAGAACCAGGAATAAAAACGAACAAGGGTGCGGCTGACAATAATGAGGAGATACAGCAGCGCGTCAGGATTCGTATTCGCGCTTATGATCACAAGATAATTGATCAGTCCACTAGGACTATTCTTGAAACTGCAGCCAGGAGCGGTGCCGATACGCGTGGCCCCATACCTTTGCCAACAGAGAGAAAGCGCTATACCGTTAATAAATCCACATTTGTTCATAAAGATGCACGCGAGCAGTATGAGATGCGTATTCATAAGCGTCTGATTGATATCCTGAACCCGACCCCTAAGACCATTGATTCAATGATGAGCCTGAATTTACCAGCCGGGGTTGACATAGAGATCAAAATGTAATAAATTATATTGAAAATATATTGGTAGATAGGTTCTGGGGATGAAAATTTAAGTTATTACTCTTGAATTAATCTCCGGATAACGATTTGCTAGAGAATTTAAGACCGGTAATAGTGCCGGATACTTGCATAATCTGGCATTAAATAACTAACCGGTTTTTGTTTACGGAAAATTTTATTCCAGTCATATGAAATTCATAATTGGTAAAAAAATTGAAATGACCCAACGGTTCTCGGACGACGGCCAGGCTATACCCGTAACTGCTATACAAGCAGGTCCATGTACCGTTACCCAGGTTAAAACCGAAGAAAAAGAAGGCTATAACGCCGTCCAGGTTGGCTTTGGCGGTAAAAAGAAACTTACTAAACCACTGGCCGGGCACTTGAAAGGGTTAAGCAATTTTAGATACATTTTTGAATTTAGAGAAGATAAACCTGACGGCTTAAAACGTGGAGATATAATTACTGTTTCATCATTTATCGCGGGTGATAAGGTGAAAGTAGTCGGTACATCAAAAGGCCGCGGATTTCAGGGCGTAGTTAAGCGCCATAAGTTTGCCGGAGGCAAGGGGTCTCATGGTGATAAGGATCAATTACGTATGCCTGGTTCTATCGGCGCTACTGACGCTGCTCGCGTTTTCAAAGGCATGAGAATGGCTGGTCATATGGGCAATGAGCGTGTGACAATTGATAATCAAAAAATTCAAGAAGTTGATTCTGAAAATAATTTAATTTTTATTAAAGGAGCGGTACCAGGGCCAAGAAACAGCATTGTATTAATTTCTGCTCCAGGAGAAATTAAGATAGAGGGCAAGGATGATAAAAAATCTAAGCAGGAAGCAAAAACAGAAGGTCAAAAAAAGGTTGAAAAAGAAAAAGCAAAACCTCAGAAAGAAGATAAAAAACAGCCAACCAGCAAATAATTATGCCAAAAGTAAAGATATACAATTCACAAGGCAAACCGGCAGGTGAAGTTAATCTGGAACCAAAGATATTTAATGTTAAAATCAAGCCTGAATTAGTACAGCAAGCAGTCAGGACCCAATTAGCCAACAAGCGGGTAGCTATCGCGCATACCAAGGACAGATCAGAGGTGCGCGGCGGCGGTCGTAAGCCTTGGCGCCAGAAAGGCACAGGCCGCGCACGCCACGGTTCAACCCGCTCACCAATATGGTCCGGCGGAGGCGTAACTTTTGGACCGAGAAATAACCGAAATTTTACTTTAAAAATAAATAAAAAAGCTAAACGCCAAGCTTTATTTATGGTTTTATCAGATAAAGTAAAAAATAAAAAGTTTATTGTTTTAGAAGGATTAACTTTATCGGCTATTAAAACCAAGGAAATTGCCAAAATCATTAGCGCCTTACCGGTTAAAAAATCAATTTTAATGTTATTGCCAAAATCAGATAATAAAATTATAAAATCCGCCAAGAATATTCCTTATCTAAAGACAATAAATGCAGACAGCCTGAATGTTTATGATATAATGGTTCATGAGTTTACTGTATGCACCAAGGATTGTTTAGCTGTTATTAATAAGACGTATTTAAAGTAATATGGGATTTCTAGATAAATTTAAAAAGAAAAAGACTGATAACGAGAAAGCACCGGACAGGAAGCCGACTATTAAGGAAAAAAAAATTGAGGAAACACAGACCGAAACAGTTGTTACCCCTGACGGGCAATTAAAAACAGTAGCCAAGAAATCATCTGCCAAGCCAAAGAAAGTAAAGCCGAAGAAGGAAGATACCGGACATGCTTATCAGGTCTTAATCCGGCCGTTGATCACCGAAAAAGGTTCCTATCTAGGAGCTAATAACCAATATGTATTTGAAGTGTCACCGATGACGAATAAAATTGAAGTCAAAAAGGCGATAAAAAAAGTATATGGCGTTGATCCTGTTAAGGTAAATACTATAAGAATGGAAGGCAAGGAAATTCGTTATGGCCGTACACAAGGCCGTACCAAGCACTGGAAAAAAGCAGTTATAACCCTACCGCCAAATCAAAAGATTGAAATTCAGGAAGGATTATAAAAAAGAATAAATTATTATGGCAGTAAAAGTCCACAAACCAACTACCCCCGGCAGAAGAAAATCTTCGGTTGTTGATACATCGGTTTTATCAAAAGTCAAACCATACAAAAAGCTTCTTAATATTAAAAAAAGCACAGCTGGCCGAAACAGCCGTGGAAAAATTACTGTGCGGCATCGGGGAGGAGGGCATAAACGTTTTTACAGGGTAGTTGATAACCAGCGCACTAAGTATGATAAGCCAGCTGAAGTTGTTACTCTGGAATATGATCCAAATCGCACTGCCTGGATCGCCCTGATTAAATATGAAGATGAAGAAAAACAATATATTATAATGCCGGAAGACTTGAAGGTGGGTGATACGGTGGTTGCTTCAAAGGAGAAAGCAGAGATCAAGCCAGGAAATCGTTTACCTCTTACTAAAATACCATTAGGCATTACAGTTCATGATATTGAACTTCAGCCCGGTTCAAAAGGCACAATGGTGAGGGCAGCTGGGTCTGGAGCAATTGTCCAGTCACAAGAAGGAAATTATGCCCAATTAAAATTACCCTCTGGGGAAATCAGGTTATTCAATAAAAATTGCATGGCCAGTATAGGTCAGGTATCCAATGTTGATCACGAGAATACCAGGATTGGCAAGGCTGGACGAAATAGATGGCTGGGTAAAAGGCCGACTGTCCGCGGTAAAGCCATGAATCCTGTTGACCATCCGCATGGCGGCGGTGAAGGCAGTAACCCGATCGGTTTGAAACATCCAAAAACCCCATGGGGCAAGCCGGCCCTAGGCGTAAAAACCAGAAAGAAAGGCAAGTATTCAGATAAATTTATTATTACTAAGCGAAAATAATTATTTATTAATTTATATGTCTAGAAGTTTAAAAAAAGGTCCATTTACCGATTTAAAGTTATTGAAGAAGATATCTAACTTACAACAGGGCAATAAAACAGTTATCAAAACATGGTCTCGCTCATCAGTTATTACGCCTGAAATGGTTGGCTTCATTTTCGGAGTTCATAATGGCAAGGAACATACGCCGGTTAATGTAGTAGAAAATATGGTAGGTCACCGTTTAGGGGAATTTTCGCCAACCAGGAAGTTTGTTAAACATGGCGGTCGTATGCAGCGCGAGGAAGAAGCTGCAGTTGCTGAAGCTCAGAAAAGGGAAACGGAAGCGGCTAAGGAAAAAGTTGAAGATAAATCTGATGAACAGCCCAAAGCTAAAGAAGGATAATAAAGTAATATTTTATTATGGACGTGAAAGCAAAATTAAGATATTTAAGAATGTCGCCTAGAAAGGTAAGACTAACGGCTAATTTGATCAATGGTATGCCGGTAGCCAAGGCTGAGAACCAGCTGGCTTTTTCAAAAAAGTATGCTGCCCGTCCAATATTGAAATTGTTAAAGTCCGCTATTGCTAATGCTGAGAATAATAATAAGTTAAAAAAAGATAATTTGTTTGTTAAAAAAATTACCGTTGATCAGGGTCCCACGCTGAAAAGATGGCGCGCCAGGGCATTTGGCAGGGCCGGTATGATCAGAAAACGGTCATCTCATGTAAGTGTTGTCTTAGGCGAACTTAAGACAATGGCTAGCAAGAAAAAAATAGCTAAATCAGCTAGCAGTAAGGCTGATAAGCAGCCAGCTAAAGATAAGATCACTAAACGGCCAGTAGTTGATTACAGTGAGATCAAACAGGAAGCAAAAGGCAAGAAGGACGAATCAAAATCACCAGACGAACAAAAGAAAAAACCTTCATTAAGTTTTAAAAATATTAAAGATAAATTTTCAAGACGTTTAGGAGAAGGATAATATGGGACAGAAAGTTCATCCAAGAATATTTCGTATAGGCATACTAGGCAGCTGGAAATCAAAATGGTTTTCCAAGAAAGATTATGCTGTCTATCTTGAGCAAGACATAAAAATACGGAAGTTTATTCAGAAAAAATTAAAAGAAGCAGGGATTTCAAAAATTGAAGTTGAAAGGTCCGGGCCTGATATTATAATTAATCTATATACCTCAAAGCCGGGCATAGTTATCGGCCGCGGGGGTGCTGGGGCTGATGACTTAAAAAAGCTGATAAAGAAGGATTTTCTAGACAGGAAAACAAAGCTTTCATTGAATATTCATGAAGTTTCCAAGCCCTATCAGGACGCCCAACTGGTTTGCCAAAGTATAATTGAGCAGTTGGAAAAAAGAATTCCTTTCAGGCGTGCGGCCAAAAGAGCTGTTGACCAGGTAATGCAATCAGGTGTCAAAGGCGTGAAGATATTAGTTGGCGGCCGTTTAAATGGTGCAGAGATTGCCAGAAAAGAAAAGTTTGCCCAGGGCAGCATTCCATTACACACACTGCGTGCAGACATTGATTATGCCAGGGGCGCGGCCCATACCACCTACGGAGCAGTCGGCGTTAAGGTCTGGATTTATAAAGGTGATGTATTTAAAAAAACCAAGTCAGAAGATAATAAGAAATAGATATGCTGATACCTAAAAAAGTTAAACATAGAAAATGGCATAAGGGCAGATTAACGGGCCGGGCCACTTCAAAGACCAAGATTGACTTCGGCAGTTATGGCTTAAAGTCCTTAGGTATTGCCTGGGTATCATCCAGACAGATTGAAGCGGCTCGTCGAGCTATGACCAGGTTTGTACATAAGGGTGGGAAGATCTGGATTCGTATTTTTCCTGACAAGCCAATTACTGCCCACGGTTCAGAAGTGCCTATGGGCGGTGGTAAAGGTGCAGTAGAGTATTATGTAGCCATTGTTAAACCGGGCACCATCATGTTTGAAATTGACGGCGTTGAAGAGGATATTGCCAAAGAAGCATTTAGACTAGCTTCACACAAGCTACCAATTAAAACTAAATTCATCAAGAAAGAAAGATAATCATGAAAGTAAAAGAAGTTAGAAAAAAAACAGAAGGTGAATTACAGAAGATGTTAAAATCACAGCGGGAAGTTATGAGGGATTTACGCTTTAAAATATCTTCTAAACAGCATAAGGATGTACGTGATTACCGCGAGGTCAAGCAGACTATTGCCAGAATACTTACAGTTTTAAAAGAAAAGAAAGTGCTGAGTAAGATTAAGGCAGTTAATAAAAAAGATATTAATTTGAAATAAATATGTCCAAGCCCAAGAAAAGACAATTAAAAGGATCGGTAGTGAGCGATAAAATGGATAAAACCATTATTATTAAGACAGAAGGTGTTAGGACCCACTCAAAATATCACAAACAATACAAAGTTAGCAAAAAATATAAAGTGCATGATCCAAAAAATGAGTTTAAGACTGGTGATATCGTCGTATTTGAAGAAACACGACCATTGAGTAAAGATAAACGATGGAAAGTAGTAACTAAACATTAAGTGGATAGTTAATAGTTGATGGTATATGGTTGATAGAATGCAGGTAGAAAATTTTAAACCATAAATAATAAACAATCAAAATGATTCAGCCAGGATCAAAATTATCAGTTGCAGACAATACCGGCGCCCGCCGCGTCACTGTTATTAAAGTCAAGGGTGGCAATAAAAAACGATATGCCAGAATCGGTGAAATCGTTACTGTCAGCGTAAAAGAAGCTGTTCCGCATGCCATGGTTAAAAAGGGCGAAGTGCTTCATATGGTTATTGTCAGGCAAAGGAAGGAAATTCGGCGTCCGGATGGCTCCTATATTCGTTTTGATGATAATGCTGGCGTAGTTGTTAGCCTGACATCAAAAGAACCGAAAGGCACTCGTATTTTTGGGCCAGTAGCCAGGGAGCTGAGGAATAAAGGGTATAATAAAATAATTTCATTGGCCCCAGAAGTATTGTAAAAATATAATCTTATGAAAATTAATAAGAACGATATAGTAAAAATAATATCAGGCAAGGATAAAGGTAAAAAGGGCAAGGTACTGCAAGTTTTTCCTAAGCAGAAAAGGGTTGTGGTTGAAGGCATTAATATGATGACAAAAAGCGTTCGTCCGAAAAAAATGGGAGAAAAAGGGCAGATTGTCCAATACAATGCTCCGATAAACGCAACCAATGTATTATTATTCTGTTCAAAATGCAACAAGGCGGTAAGAACTAGTTATTTGATTGCTAAGGATAAAAAAAAGGACAGGATTTGCCGTAAGTGCAAACAAACAGTTTAATTAAAATTATTTTATGAATAAGTTAAAAGAACAATATATTAAAAAAGTAATTCCGGCCATGAAGGAAAAGTTTGGCTATAAAAATGAT
>JAHIVO010000016.1 GCA_018816445.1 Patescibacteria group bacterium | reverse complement strand
TTTATTGGCACAACTTCCATTACTTCATAAAGTCCAGTTGGCAAGTTTTCAAATAAGTAAGCGCCATTAGCATCAGTGGTTGTTGACATGCTATTGTCTAATTTGATTTCAACGCCTTCAATAACCGGCTCGCCAGTATTTTGTACGCCATTGCCGTTGAGGTCACTGAATTTAGTACCGCCAATACTGCCGGTGTTGCGAGTGTTCTCTACAATACATACGTTAAAATCATTGCCAGCATTAGTGTTCAGCATGATTTTTCCGTCAACAAGTTCACAGATTCCACTAGCACCCGTTAAGGTGTAGAGGGCATCATAAGATGAAGTTTCTGTTACAACGTATTGTTCATTGATAGGCAGGACGGCATAATCACCTTCGTGATAGGCGCCATTGCCATCAATTGCAAATGCCCAGGCAGAGTCTTCATGTTCACCGCCGACAACTACTTTGTCAAAAGTAACTTCAGTAGTAATCCTGGTATTGGTGAAAGTACATACAATATCATGACCGTGGTAAGTAGCTTTAATATTGAATGTAGTACCGGTGCCATTAGCAATTGGAGTAACTACGTCTCCGACTGTATTGCAGGTCCAGGTTGTATAGTAGTTATCTTCTGGATAATGAGTCATGTCTTCAGAAACATTTTGCATTACATTGGTAGGTATTGTTTTGGTAGTACCGCCTGTTAAGGCATCACCGCCATTTAAATACCAGGCCCAGTCAGCAGGATTATAATCAGTTGAGCCATCAGGGTATTCAACAAATTTATTCACAGTAATTGTGCCTTCATCTCTAGTGTTAGTTAGAGTACAGGTTTTATTATCACCATGTGAGATTGATACATCTCCATTAGCATCGCAATTACCAGAGTAGGAAAGTGTATAATTTGAAGATCCGTTTGATTCAGCTACATTGTAATCCCCTTGATCAAGTGTTCTGGAAACACCATTTTCTGAACCGGCAAAACTGTCGTTTTCTGGGCCAGTGATGTTTATAGTCCAATCAGAAGCGGAAGCGTCGTCGCCAACTACATGCTTGATAACTGTTAATTCGCCCTCGCAATTTTTATTAGCAGTAGTATAAACGTAATTACTCCAGATATAATTGGTTTGGTTGCTCCATATTTTCCCTCGATTTGGAATTATGCTCTCACCGCAACCATCAAAGTTATTGACAGTAGCTTCAAAAGTGATCGAACCGGATTCGCCAGGAGATACTCGGTTAACATTATAGATCAATGTTTTATTAGTTCCATTATAATCATTTCCTTCTGTAGCATGATAGCCGTCACCTTCAGTATCATTTAATATTTGAATACTACGTGAGCCATTTACATATGATACTTTATTGTCTAAAGGATCATAAATTTTAACTCCGGTGCCTGTGCATATTCCAGTTCCATTGTTTATATAGTTAAGAGTATAAGTCAGGATTTCACCTGGCTGTGTATTTGTTTTATCAACTGATTTAGTAATTACTAAATCACATGTTAACTCATTGATTGTACATTGTGCTGTGCATTCTTGGTTAAATCCAACACCGTCTGTACCATCACAATCTTCATAACCATCGTTTGATGGGCCGCCGGTTCCTTCATCGTTAGGTGTTTGCTTGGTGCCATCGCCGCAGTAGGTTAAATCAACCAAAGTACATTGTGAATTACATGTTTGATGTGCGCCAACGCCGTCAGTGCCGTCACAATCTTCGTAACCATTATTCAGCGGACCACCAGTTCCTTCATCGTTAGGTGTTTGCTTGGCGCCATCGCCGCAATATGTTAAATCAACCAAAGTGCATTGCTCAGTACAGGTTTGATGGGGGCCAACACCGTCAGTGCCGTCACATTGCTCATCGCCATTTTTAATTCCATCGCCGCAGTATATTGAAACACTATTTATGAATTCACAATAAATTGTATCGTCTGTTTCCATTGTTAAGCCAGCCACGCCGTTAGTGGTCGGAGTACCGATTGGCTGGTCGCCTTTTTCACAAGTAGCGTCAATAAATTCCGTGTCAGGTTTTTGATTAGTTTCAACAGCCGAATAGGTGCCGTTCAAAACGTCAAAAGAAAGGTAGCCTGTGTCATCGGTGGTTTTTTGCGTACTGTTGACTTCAAATGTCCAGCCGGCCAGCGCAGCGTTATTGGCACTGCCGTCGTAGTCTACAACGCCATCAGCATCAGCGTCATACTGTTTCTGAATGAGAATTTTTCCACCACAGAGTTGGTTAGCCAGATCAGACATGGTACCTGCTAACTGATCAAAGTCGGCGGTAATTACGTCAGAAGTTATATCGCCGGCATCTACATTTGGACCTGATATTTTTTTCAAATTTTCAACATTTAGCGCTGGATCACCACCATCAGCATTCGCACCAATACCAAGGGCAATAATGCGAATACCCTGCGGCTCACCGTGACTAGTGTCAGTCTTAATCGTATTGGCCACTAAGACAGCCGCGTTTACAGCTGCGGTTTCACCGGCTGCGCCACCATTGGCATTGCCATTGGTGCCAGTAGTATTAGGATTACCATCAGAAGCGAAAATAATGACGTCTGGCTTTGATTCTCGAGGATCAAATAAGCTATGAGTTTTTGTTAATCCATCTTCCCAATTAGTCCAGCCATTGCCGCTGCCAGGGATGTCAGAAGTGATTTTGCTGTTGATAAGACTAATATCATCTGTAAAAGCTTGAACCACACTCGCGTTGGTAGCAAATTTGGTGAGACTGAATTGTGTTGGAGTGCCATTAAATGCAGTGGTAAATGCCTGAAAAGCAGTTTTCATCTGGCTCATTTCAGTTGAATTAATACTGCCGGAAATATCAAAAACCAGGCCAATATCCAGGCCGCATGACTCGCTAAAAGGGGGATTTGGTTCTGGAGTTGGATTTACTGGCGTAACAGCATAAGCTGCTTGAGGCATAAAAACCCATAACATAGACATATTAAGGATTAAAGCGAACATAGAGACAAGATGCAGTGATTTTAACACTGGCTGTTTCCATGCTTTTTGGGGTTGAAGATTGATTTTCATAGTTTTTAGTTAGGTTTAATTAGTAATTAATTAGTTAATATTTTATTAGATATATATGTAAATTTTTCATTTTTTAAACAAAAAGACCAACACCAAGCTATAAAATTGTAAAAATTTGATAAATCAGCTAACTTTTCGCGCTTTTTAATGAATTTCTAGTAATGGTTTTAGCTGATTTTTTTATTTTTATCTTTGAGTTCCCTCCGATTTTATAACTCAATGTTGGTCTTCTTACATCCCTCCAGATGTATTATAATAATGTGCAAATATGATGATTAATGGACGATTTTAATAATCTACCTTAATACTGTTATGTTTTTTTGTCAAGAGCTATTTTGGGTTGTTATTCTATCTTACTGATTACTATTTTCATTGTCAATGCCAATAAAAATAGGTACTTAATAGGTACTTATTTTGGATTTAGTGGTATATAAAAGGTTGTGGATAACTTTTATATTTCAATGATTTCTTCGTCTTGCTCCAGCTCGTCATCTAGGTCATTTTCAGGAGATGTCTTGCGCCAAGCAGCTATGGATAACAGTATGCCAATTGTTAAGACAATTGATATTAAAATCAGATAAAAATTGATGGAATTACCAGTAATTGGCAGTTCAATATCTACGCCCAGGATATTACCATTTAATTGGGGTTGTTTTTGCTCTTGGGTAGTTTCTTCGCCCAAAACTAGTCCTTTTTGTTCAGGTTCAGGTACAGGCTGTACCAGGATAGGAGGTAGGTCATACTCTTGAGTATCTGTTTCATCACCTAACGTGCGCGGTGCGGGCGGGGTATCTGTTTGGAAAAATTCAACCTGCATATCAAATATTGAAGTTTTGCCCTGATATTCATTCCCAATGCTTGGCAGTAATTCAGCAGTGATTGAATAATTTGTATCTTCCTCGGCTCTTAAAGTGTCAATAGAAATTTCATTTTTTGATACTAAATTACTTAAAGTTTTTTTATCATTACTGCCGCCAAAAATTGTTTTATTATTTTTTTGAATAGAAAAATGAAGTACCTCATCTAGCTGCTGAGCTGAACCGCTACGGAATTTTATGCCAAGAAATTTTTCGCTATCAGCATTATTGGTAACTGAAAAAGATTTGCTGGCAAAATATCCTGGTGCAATATTAATTTCATTAAAGATTGGTTCCTCTGGATATTTTATAGTCAGGTCTCCGCTATCTTTTGTAATTGCATACGTTGAAGGAGCAATAATTAGTCCGACAGTAATAGTTAATAACAATAAGAATATTTTATATTTTCTTTTTAATATATTAAATATTTTTTCTTTTCGTGATGTGACTTTCTTATCAGATTCCTCTTTTGTAATTGGTTCAGTTTTTTCACCTAATATTTTTTTCTTTTTTATTTTCTTATATTCTTTTTTAATTTTACAGATTTCTTCGTAAATAATTATTGTTGCTGGAATAACCACAAGCAGGATAATGCCAAGCGTTGTTTTGGCAAAGGAGATGATATAACCTAAAATTGGCATGGACAGAAATACTTTGCCTGCCACACCTCTTTTTGGAACCAGGTATGAATCAGGGGAATCATTGGCATCACCCTGCGTCCGATAAGAGATCTGGTTATCTAGCCTGCTGATTTGGATAATTCTGTGGGTTATTAACTCCTTTTCTCCTTGTGATCTGTAGGTGATAATATCATCAACCTGATAATCATCAAGTGGGTGGGTGAAAATCAGACTGCCCGTTTTTATGGCTGGATTCATAGAACCTGATTTGACAGATAATGCTCTTAGGCCGAAGATACTAAAATTTGACATTATTAAAAGAACAGCAATAACAGCAAAAAAAATGACAATCGTGTTGCTGACTATCTTTAGTGTTTTGTTTTTTGATATTATAATTCTACCTATACGCAAGTTCATTTGATTATTTATAAAAACTCATTAGGTTGCCTATTAGAAAAAAATAGGCAACCGCAAAGGTTTCAAATCAATACCTTATGGATTTGTTGCGTCAACTACGAAATCAAACGTAGTGCTTAAACCCTGGTAGGTATTATCTGCATCTGACGGCAGACAAACGGTGTATTGGACATCTTCTGAGCTACCAGGAATAAGTTCAGTCCAGCGAGGAGACAGCAGATCAGCGCTTGATAAGCCGTTCAATGGACCGCTGTAAACAGGCATCCATGAACCCCAACCTCTGTCAGCTCCCACAGTAACATCTAATTTATCGTAGAGGTATGAGCTTCCATTATCAAATGCAGAACTTACTGTTAGTGTTTTTGCGTCTAGAGTTGAAGGACCAGCAAACCATGGTTGGCCGTAATTATTTACATTATGCTGGAATGTATGACAATCTCCAGGTGCGGCATTGCCAAAATCAAAGCCAGCAATTGTGGGCTGACCATTTACTCTGATTTCTAGAACACCGGTGGCAAAAGTGTTGTTTTCAACGGTTGCCTGACTAGTAAAGACTGCACTGGTTGCGCCGACTGCAATTGCGCCGACCATTGCTATTGTCATAAATGAAAGTAGAATTTTTTTCATTCTTTTCACCCCCTTTCAATAGTGATCACATAATATGTGATCGTATTAACATAGGTAGCATACTTTCAAGGTAAATCCCTCCAAGAGTAAGCCACCAATTTTTTTATCTAAAAAAGTCAACTTAATAATTTATAAGCTGACCCTATCGACCTTTCTTAAAAAAAACACCCTCATTGACTAACCAGCAATGGGTTTTTGGATAACAGCAAACTGAGAGGGATTTATTTAAGAAAACTCTTCTAACGGGCTTCAAGCTCTGTTAAATTAAGGATTAATTCCCCCCCCCGGTTTTATCTGTGTTTATATTGTTGTATTTGTTTTTTTGTCGTTTTTTAATTGTACCTCAATAGATACTATTGTCAATAATGTACATATAAAAAATTAGCCTGACATTTTTAGGCTAATTTGATGATGAATTTAATGCATGTGGATAACTATTAAATTTCAATAATGTCTTCATCTTCCAGTTCGTCATCCATGTCATTTTCGGGAGAAGTCTTATGCCAAGCTGCTACAGCTAATAATATTCCTATAGTTAAGATAATTGAGATAATAATTAGGTAAATATTAATAATTTGCCCTGTAATAGGCAATTCAACATTTACTCCCAGGATATTTCCCTGCAATTCAAGTTTTTTTGGGTCAGAAATGATTTCCTCTTTCAGTATCATCCCCAGCTCAGTTATATGTTCGGTAATGTGATTTACTGATAGAAATGGATTGTTCATGTAGAATTATTAACACCTTCTGAATAAATTTTATTTTTGGTGTTAATTTTTATATTATTTTAAATGAACGAGCCTAATATTGCAAGGTTTAATAAAAAACAGTCACCATGACTGTTTGCTCAAAAATAGATCGAAATGTAGATGTATTAAATTATTTCATGAACGGCCTGGACTTTTAAATATAATGCCATAGATATTGGAAAAAAACTAAATACCAAAAAAGGCAGTAAGAAGTTGGGATTTTTATTGGCTGGGTTTACATTGGCTGTACTCCAATTACTGGCTCCTAAAACGCTCATATTCTCTGAATTCTCTTTATTTGATATAATGTTAGTTGCGAATGTACTTTGATTATTTAAATTGTCTGTTTCTATAAAAGAGGGCAAAAGATGCTGTTCTGACTTTTGGATAACTGGGTTGGATTGTTTTTCTGCATTAATGACATTTTGTTCTGAGGAAATCATTATATCACTTTCTTGGCCAAAAATCTGAACTATTAAATAACTGTTTTTATAGGCAACCGCGGCAATGCCTGTTTCAGTAAATTCATAGCTGACAATGTTACGTTTATGAGTTGGACTTTGCATCCAGGCGGTTACTGCATCATTAGGCGTTGGCCAGTCCATGGCCAGGTTTTCTCCCAGCAGCAAATAGTCATATCCCTGCTCAAGAATAAAATCCCAAGGCAAACGTCCATCGGGAGAGCGATGAGAGAAATAATTTTTATTGATCATATCTACGGCCCGATTATCAGCGGCTTGCTGTAGAGACTGATTGATGGTTAGGGGACTGAGGTTATGATTAATACGTTCCTCGTTGACTAGCTGAAAAATTTCTCCTGCTACATCCGTTTGCGCCAGGGTAGAAACAGGCAATAAAAAAAGTAGGCAAAAAATAATACCTACCCAAAATTCCAAAATTTTTCTTTGGTTTTTTACATACATTGTTTATTTTTGATTTTTATTTTTGTATTTCCATTATATCATATAATTAGGAAAAAATCAATATGGAGGATCTAATTAAAAAATTAGTAGACGAAGGTTACCTAAAAAGCACTAGAATTATAAATGCTTTTAAAAAAATAAAGCGGCATGATTTTTTACCCCCGGATATAAAAACCGATGCGCATTTAAACATACCCCTGCCTCTAAGCCATGGCCAGACAATCTCCCAGCCTTTGACAGTCGCTTTTATGCTGGAGCTGCTGCAGCCGAAAAAAGGCGAGAAGGTCTTAGACATAGGTTCTGGTTCTGGGTGGCAAACAACCATGCTGGCAGAGCTGGTCGGTCCGGAGGGAAAGGTATATGCAATTGAAAGAATTCCCCCCCTTAAGGAGTTTGGTCAGCAGAATTTAAATAAGTACGGATATCAAAACGTGGAATTCATTTGCGGCGACGGAACCCGCGGTTATAAAAAAGCCGCCCCATACGACAAGATAATTGTAGCGGCCGCAGCGGAAATTGGAATTCCGGATATATTATTAAAACAATTAAAGGTAGGGGGGCGACTGGTTATCCCAGTTGGTAAATATGAACAAGCCATGGTCATGATGGATAAGGTTACAGACAATGATTTTCATGAAAAACGCTTCCCTGGTTTTCAGTTCGTACCGTTAATTCCCAGGAAATGGGGAGAATAAATTAATAATGGATATTAAACAAAAATGAAAGTAGTAATTTTGGCCGGCGGGGGAGGGAAACGCCTCTGGCCCGTATCCAGAAAAAAACAACCAAAGCAAGTCCAAGCTTTTATCGGACGACAGACACTATTACAGTTGACATATAAACGTTTGAAAAAAGGATTCAAAGGGAGTGATATTTATATTTCTACAAATTATAAGCAAGTTAGGTTGATAAAAAAACAACTGCCCCTTTTCCCAGATAAAAATTTAATTGTTGAACCTGCTAAAAAAGATACTGCCGCCGCAATAGGTCTAGCTGCAATTACATTAGCTAAACAGGACCCTAAAGAAGTGATGATAATGGCAAATTCAGACGGCTATATTAAAAATGAGAAGGAGTATATTAGAATATTGAAATTATCTGAAAAGGTAATTAAGAAAAATCCGCAGAATTCATTGTTAATCGGCATCCGGCCTACATATCCTGAAACTGGATATGGGTATATAAAAATCAATAAAATTTTTAAACAAGTTGGGAATGATGAGATATTCTATGGACAAAAATTTATTGAAAAACCCGATTTAACTACAGCTAAAAAATATATTAAAACCTGGGACTACTTGTGGAATCCGGCTATGTTTTGCTGGCGCGTAGATTACCTGCTAAGCCTGTATAAAAAGCATTTGCCCCAGCATTACAGTACACTAATGAAGATCAGTGAAGTCATAGGCACACGGACAAGCAAATCAGCGATAAACAGAGAATTCAATAAATTAAAACCTATTTCAATTGATTATGGTATAATGGAAAAAACAAAAAATTTGATAGTTATTCCGGCCAGCTTTGACTGGGCAGATGTAGGCCATTGGCGCACGGTCAAGGAGATTCTGGCCTCAAAAGAATCTTCAAATGTAACTAAAGGCAGGACGCTTCAGATAAATTCAAAAGATAATTTGATATACAGCCATTCAGGCAAGTTAATCGCCACTGCCGGTTTGGAACATATGATAGTAATAGAAACTGAGGACTGTATACTAGTTTGCCCAAAGGATAAGGCCCAAGACGTTAAAAAAATTGTAGAAGAGCTGGAAAAAAGAAAGCTGAATAAGTATTTATAAACAAGTAAGCGAAAAAAATAAAAGTGTTTAAAAAAGTATTAATAATTATCTTGTTTGCAATTATTGGCGCCGTTCTGCTGGGAGGGTTGTATTTTTGGAACCAGATAGGCCTGCCCGTTTCCGGCAATGAGGAAGAGGTGGTTTTTAATATTAAGGACGGTGAGAGTGTTAAGGAAATTGGTGTAAATCTGGAAGCGGTTGAGTTGATCCGCAGTGCGTACTGGTTTGAAGTTTATGTATTTTTTGATGGCTCACAGTCTAATTTTATTGCTGGAGATTATTTACTCGGGAAAGATTCCAATATAAAAGAAGTAGTTGACATATTAACTTCCGGACAAGTAGCCGATGAACAGGTTATTACCATTATTGAGGGATGGAATTCTGTAGAAATTTCGGATTATCTGGCTGAGCAGGGGGTAGTAGAAAAAAATGATTTTCTTAAAGCGGTGGCCACAAAAGATTCCCGCCGGCTGATCCCTGATAAGATATATAATTTATTGGTAGACAAACCCGCAGAGCAGGATTTAGAGGGCTATTTATTCCCGGATACTTATAGGATTTATGAGGATGCAACATCAGTTGATATTATAAAAAAGATGCTGGATAATTTCGAAATTAAATTCACCGATCAGATGAAGCAGGATGTAGAAGCCGGCAATATGAGTATTTACGAAATTATTACCTTAGCTTCAATTATTGAAAAAGAAGTGCGCACCGATACAGATAGAAAAATTGCTGCCGGAATATTCTATGACCGTATGAATCTGGGTGTAGCTCTGCAATCAGATGCCACAGTAAACTACGTTACCGGCAAACAAGCCCTGCAGCCGAGTAGCGAGGATTTGAAAGTGGATAATCTCTATAATACGTATAAATATAAAGGACTACCGCCAGGACCGATTTGTAACCCTGCATTATCTGCCATCATGGCGGCAATTTATCCAGAAAAAAGCGAATATTTTTATTTTTTGACCAAGCCGGACGGCTCAACAGTATTCAGCAAGACGTATGATGAGCATTTGGAAAATAAGAGAAAGTATTTGCAGTAGGTTTATGGTTAATAGTTAATAGTAGATAGTATATGGTTAATGGTTTATTGTTAATAGTATATAGTTAATAGTTGTGCATATGAATTATAAAACAATAATCTTATCCCTTGGCGGTTCAATTATTATTCCAGATAAAATTAATGTTGTATATTTAAAAAAATTTAAATCCCTTATACTTGGCTTAGTAAAAGAAGGGTATCGTTTTATTATTGTCACCGGAGGAGGGGATATTTGCCGGCATTACCAAAAAAGTTCCCGTTTAGTTAATTCTAAAGTTAGTATTGATGACCTTGATTGGATAGGTATATCGGCGACAAAGTATAACGCAGAGTTGATACGAGCAATTTTCGGCATGCAGGCACATAATACGGTTTTGAATAATCCAACAAAAAAAATAAAAACTGATAAAAAAATATTAATCGGCGCCGGCTGGAAACCAGGATGTTCCTCGGATAAAGACGCGGTTTTGTTAGCTAAAGCATATGGTGCGGGTTTGCTAATTAACTTAAGCAATATTAAGTATGTTTACACTGCTGATCCTAAAAAAATTAAATCAGCAAAAATTATTAAACAAATAAAATGGGATGAATTATTAGATTTAACTGGCAGAAAATGGAAGCCAGGTGCCCATGTGCCTTTTGATCCAGAAGCCTCAAAATTAGCCAAAAGAATTAATTTAAAGGTAGTAATATGCCTAGGTACTGATTTAGCAAATCTTGAAAATATTATTAAAGATAATAAATTTTCTGGAACCATTATTAGTTAATAATAATTATATGGGAGAAAAAATTACAATCAGGCCAGATGACATAGCAAGAGAAAATGCAAGACCAAGAAAGATTGAAATTTTTAAGGAACATATTTATTGGGATAAAGTTAAAAGTGTTGCTGCTAAAGCAGATTATATCCAAGAAGACGAGTGGGCTGATGATGCGATTGATCGCTTTCTTGGGGATCTCAGGATTGAGTTTGGAAAAGATTTAACAGCCCAAAAAGAACAAGAAATACGCCAGTATATGACTAAAGTCAAAGGAACCGATAGACAGTCTGTAAATATGTTAGTAAACGACATTTCGGAAATTTTGAGTAAAGAGGAATAATAATTCCAAAGATATGATTCACAATTGAAGTAATTGAAGTAGTGAGAAGCTTTTTAACTTGACATAGTTTTTTTGTTTGTTATACTGTGAATAACTAAATATTGCCACAGACAGCAGGCGTCATGATCCTGAAACAAGTTCAGGACAAGCTTAATTACCTGCCGAGGTAAACTAGGAGCTAAGAACTGTGAACTTAGAACTTAGATACTATATGGTCTGTGGCTAACCCACAGATTTTTTAATTATAAAAATATGGCAAAAACAAAGCAACAAAAATTTGACGCTGTAAAGGAACTGGAAGAAAAAATTTCCAGGACAAAATTTGTAATATTCACTAACTTTGACGGATTAAATGTGGCTGATACCACAGAATTAAGAAAAGTATTACGTGAGGGGCAGGTTGATTATACTGTTACTAAAAAGACATTATTAAAGTTGGCTATAATTAAAGCCGGCTTAAAAGAAATTGACATTTCCTCCTTAGAAGGCGGTTTAGGCGCAGCTTTTAGTTATAAGGATGAAATATTGCCAGCTAAGCTCCTGCATCTGTTTGCTAAAAAGCATAAAGCTTTGAAACTAGTAGGCGGGATATTTGGAGGAAAATTTATTAATGCTGAGGAGGTAATGAAATTAGCCTTATTGCCTGGTATGGATGAATTGCGCGGCCAGCTGGTATGGTTGGTCAATTATCCGTTATCCGGCCTGGTCAATGTCCTGGCTGGCAACATGCGGAATTTAGTGTATGCCCTAAATGCAATAAAAGAAAAAAAGTCATAATTTAAAATAAATTTTAGAAAGGAATTAATTTATGTCAGAAGAAAAAAAGCAAGAAGAGGAAAAAGACCCTTCAACAGGTTCAGGGTCAGGTGACGAGAAATCTGTTGGAGTACCTGCAAAATTCAAGAATATTGTTGAGGCAGTTGAAAAGCTGACAGTCATGGAATTAGCTGATCTAGTCAAGGTACTTGAAGTCAAGTTTGGCGTTTCAGCTCAGGCACCAGTAGCCATTGCCGGCGCTGCACCAGCTGCCGGTGGCGAAGATGGCGCTGAAGAGCAGTCTTCATTCAATGTTGAATTGGCTGAGGCTGGCTCAAGTAAAATTGCCGTAATTAAAGTAGTTCGAGAGATTACGCAAAAAGGCCTAAAAGATGCTAAAGACATTGTCGATGCCGCACCAAAAGTAATCAAAGAAGGCGCCAGCAAAGAAGAAGCTGAGGAATTAAAGAAAAAACTGGAAGAAGCAGGCGCAAAAGTAAATTTGAAATAATACTACCATTCAAAAAACTGCTCAATTTATAAGGAGCAGTTTTTTGTTATGGATTATAACTGTAAATCAAAGACAAGTATTGTATTTCCATTAAGGACATACATTTTTTTATTGATATAGTCAACCACAAAGTCATTGATGTTGTTGAATAATTCGGAGGTATACTGGTTTAATAGTTGTCCGATTTTTGTGTATTCAATAATGCGCTGTTGCTGCTTGTCTAGAATATAAAGATTATCAGTTGAGGTATTCGTAAATATTTTGTCAGCATTTATTAATTCCGGATCAATTGCGTCCAATGACCACTGTTGGAGGTTGCCCTGTGACATTTTCAATACATTGCCGTTTTTTTCTAGAACAAATATCGTTCCGTCAATGGCCAGTGATACGGCCTCAGTTAGGCTGGTACCATCATTTTTCCATTCTGTCGGGCTGTTATAACCACCTGTGACCCGGAAAGCGCGGAATATCTGGTTATTATTTGTGTCTAGCATGTAAAGACGAGAATCATAAATAAAGATATCGGTAATATTCATTTCTTCGGATGGTTGATTGAGCGATAATGCTGTCAGAGCTTCATTGTTAATGCCAAATTCATAGGCGTTATTGTCTGTATCCAGTAAAATCAATGAATTATTATTCTGTGGAATAATGTGCTTAAAAACATTAGGCATGTCTTCTTGTGGCCAGGCGGAGATTTCACCTAATTCTATATTGGCTGAGTATATCGTTTTTTTTGCCGTATCAAATGTGTATAATGAGTTATTTATTAAGGTAAGATTTTTAACGCTGACTGGCCCATCTACCGTGTTAAAGTCGGCAATTTGCCGGGGATCAACTGAAATTATATGTTTAGTTTTTTCCTGCTGCTTATTGATATCGTTCTGTAGTTCTTCAATTTTTTGTTTTTGGTCCTGTTTTTTGTCAGGCAGTTCATTGATTAATGCTTCTGCTTCATTGAGTAATGTTTTGGCACCATCTTCATTGCCATATGATAGAGCAGCCTCTGCTTTTAATATTTTTTGAGAAATTAAGGAAACAGTCTGGTCATATTCAATATTATTTTCTTCAGTTTGCCTGGATATGGCCATATTAAAGATACTTTGGGATAAAATAAAGGCAATAACCACTACCAGGGCCAAGATTAGTTTACTGACTCTGGACAGCCTGTTGAATTTAAATATTAAGTTAGTAATTTTTTGTTTAAACGAAGTGGGCGCAGATTTAATACCAGAGGCAATCTGATCTTTTTTCTTAACCAAGGAGATAATGGATTTACTGCCTGAAGTCACTGCACTGCCTATTTTTTTACCTCCCCTGGAAATTGTTTTTAGAGTAACAGGCATCTTCGATGTTTGATCGTAACTAGCAGTATGTGTAGGCTGGTATTTTCTCATTTGCTGGTTGAATTTAATTCGCCTTGGTGATTGACGGAAAATCTGTAGTCGTGCAAAGTCTACTATTCGAATCGCACCATTTTTTAATATATGCCATAAATGGTTGCTCAATGACGGTGTAAGCACTCTGCTGGTATCAGCCTGCTGTTGCAACAAACTGTCCATTGATCCTTGCGGGGATGTAGCAGCGGTAACAGTGGTCGGTGTCGGTGTGGCAATTTGTTGTGCAGCACTCGGCTCAGTTAAAATTGATTTTTCCGATTCAATTTTCACAGCGATAGCAGCAAAGGAGGTGTTATTCATATTCTCTGATAACAGTTTATCCATCATATCTATTGCTTGAGTAATATTATGCTCCAGCAGAAGGCGCTTAATTTTTTCCTGTGAAAGGAAATCCAGCAGGGTAGGCGTACAAAATAAAATAATATCCTCACTTTGCAGAGGTCCGTTAATAATGTTTGAAAACGCTTTTAAAGGGTTGATATTATTAGATTGTATTTCATCGCGGGATGTTGTTTGAATAATATCTGATATTTTTTCGTTGCGTATGAGGAATGTATGGATATTTCCAATATGGCTGAAGTAGAGATTATCACCTTTAACAACCGCAGCTATAGTATTCAGCTTATCAAGCCAGTTGACATCATAATCACCGACCATATCAGCAATTCGCTGGTTGATGGATTCCAATGCTTTTTCAAAGGCCGTTTCAATATTTAGATCCTCAGTATTGTAGTAACTAATTTTTAGTTCTTCCTGGATAGTATTGATTATATCGGCATTAATTTTATCTCGGGAGGTAATTTCAGTAATGACAAAAAGCTTGCCTAAACTAAGTTCTTCAGCTGGAGACTGGCGGGAAATGAAAATATGGCAGGTTGACCTGCTTTTATCAGGGTCGCATATCTGGAGCTTGTCAAACGATATATTTTTGTCAGTCATAAGCGTCTAAATTCTTGCTACTTTTATCAAGACATATTATAATATAAATACAAGATATAGTAAAGATAATAATTAGGATGCTTGAACAACTATTTGGTTCACGAACAAGGGTAAAGTTATTAAGGATTTTCCTGACTAATCCGGGTAACGATTATTTTGTCCGGGAATTAACGCGGAAAATCAAGGAGCGAATAAATTCAGTCCGGCGGGAATTGGATAATCTTGAGGATATTGGGCTGATCTCACCCCATCAAGTAGGACAAAAGAAATTTTATAGGGTTAATTCTACATTTACATTATATCCGGAGCTGAAATCATTAATGCTTAAATCACAGCTGACGCTGGAACGCAATTTAGCCAAAAACATAAAAAAAATCGGGCAAATATCATATTTGGCCTTAACTGGATTATTTACCGGAGTGCTTCAGGCGCAAACCGATATGCTTATTGTCGGTAAAGTTAATCGCACAAAATTAAAACGGATGATAAATAAGTTTCATAAAGATTTTGATAAAAAAATCAGATATACTGTTATGTCAAAAAAAGAATTTGAGTATCGTAATGATTTAACGGATAAATTTCTGTTTACGATTTTAGAAAATCCGAAAATAGTAGTAGCGGATAAAATATTTAATAAATAATAAATGATTCTAATTATTGATTCCAGCGGGAATGATAATTTTGTTATAGCTTTAACTAGTTCAAAAGGCGAATTAGTGGCTGAAAAATTAGTCCAGGGGCAATTTATTAATGCAGAAAAAATCTTGCCGGCAATAGAGCAGGTAATGAGTGAAAATAAAATAAAGACCAGTGATCTTAGTGGGATAGGGGTAGTAGCCGGGCCAGGGGGCTTTACTTCTTTACGCATCGGTATAATTATTGCCAATGCATTAAGTTATGCCTTAAAAATTCCGATAATCGGTTTTAAAAAGGATCAATTCAACGGCCTGCCTGATTTGGCAAAAAAATGCGCAAAAAAAATTACAAAATCAAAAATACACTCCGTGGCTCCTTTTTATGGGCGCGAACCAAATATTACCAAACCAAAAATAAAATAATTATAAAGAAAAACCGGATTGGGCCGGAGAAAACCCGTAATGATACCGTATCTTATTAATTGCGGACTGGATTTGTTTTAGTTTGTAAAATGAGTGTTCAAATATATTATCCTGTTTTGACTGGCGGGTTAGGCAGGATACCCCCACGCTGATTGTCTTAAATTCCCTGGACATGGGCCAGATTTCATAAATTAATTTGCGAAAAGTCGGATAAAAATCCAATTCGTTGAATGCAGTAAAGTCCAGTTTTTTCTGGCGGGAATAAGTAACACCATTGGCATTAACCAAACGGATGAATATAGTCTGACCTTTTTTATGGTTTTTCCGGAGGTGGCCGCAAACTTTAGCCAGCATGTTATCAAAAGTTGATAGCACCAGATCCCGATCAGTGGTAGGATATTTGTATGAAAAAGTACGACTAACTGATTTTGACTGACCTGGAGTTATTACCTGACGATTATCAATACCATTGGCAAAATACCAAATAGTCTGCCCGCAAGAGCCGAATGTCTGAATTAGTAATTCTTTTGATAAGCAGGCCAGCTGGCCAATTGTATTGATGTTGGTTTTAGCCAGTATAGCTCGTGTTCTTGGCCCAATGCCGGGTAAGTAGGCAATGGGCTTATTTTGCAGCCAGGTTTTTTCTTTTCCCCAAGGGACGTATATAATACCATTGGGTTTATTAATCTGGGAAGCGATAAAAGCGCATACTTTATTATTAGCTATGCCGATAGACGATGTAATTTCCAGCTCTTTATAAATGGCTTTTTTTATTTCATTTGCCATAAATTCAGGAGAGATCCAATTTTCTTGCTGATCAGTTATATCTATATATGCTTGGTCTAGCGAGACCGGTTCTATATGATCAGTGAAGCGGGAAAGTATTTTGAAGAATTCTTCTGAAAATTTTTCATAATAATTGTATGAGGCATTTAAAATAATTATCTGTGGTACTATTAGGCGAGCCTGGCTTATAGACATAGCCTGCCTGATACCTAATCGTCTGGCTTCATAATTTGGGCAGGCAACGATTTGTTTATTTACCAGACGGCCGCAGACAACAATAGGCTGGCCACGCAAACTTGGTTTTAAGGCTTGTTCAACTGCCACAAAAAAAGCATCTAAGCTTACGTGTAATATCGTTCGTATAGTTTTTTTTCTGGACATAGGATTAATTAGTTAATGGTTAATAGTAGGTGGTTTATAGTAAATGGTTAGTGGTTTTTAGTATAAAGCCGAATAAAAACCGAAGATAGTAAGTATAGTGAAATAGTTTATAGTTAATGGATAATGTTTGATAGTTATTGGATATTCAAAAAATAGTCATCTGCAATTAATTATCAACCATCACCCTTCGGGTGATCCCCCGTAGGGGGATAAACTACAAACAAACTAGAATTTCCTGATAATTCCCAGTACTTTTCCTTGAACAATTACATTCTTTGTGTAAAGAGGTTTGTACTTTTTATTAGCTGGCTGAAGCCTGATATAGCTTTTAGTTTTAAAAAACTTTTTCAGCGTGGCAGTACCATCTTCCAGCATAGCAACAACTGTATCTCCGTCTTTTGCATAATCAGTTTTTTCGCAGACAACAAAATCTCCATCCGAGATCAGGCTCTCAATCATGGAATCACCTTTAACTTTCAGGATATATGAATTTTTATCCTTGACCATTTCTTTGGGAATAGGGATTTCCATTTCGCGGTCTTCAATAGCCTCAATCGGCGCGCCCGCAGTAATTGTACCAACTATGGGAACTAATACCGAGGCTTCTTGTTTTGCTTCTTTTTCCAGGTCTGGGATTATTATACCGCGCGCTTGATCTTTATCCCTTTTAATAAAATTATTTTTTTCCAGGAACTGCAAGTGCTCATGTACGGTAGCTAAAGATGAGAGTTTAAATTGCTTAGCTACCTCTGTTAAGGTAGGTGCATAGCCATTATCTTTAATGTAATTTTTCAAAAACTGGAGGATCTTTTGTTTTTTCTTTGGCAGGATAGTTGTCATATTTTTATTAATTTATAGTTTTTAGTGAATAATGTATAATTAACGATATAATTAATACTATTGTCTATGGTGGGTATTATTAATATATTTTTACCGCTGATTATCCAGATACTTATTTTATACAGCCTTTCGCGAATTATTGATAGGTTGGTTATTCGCCGCCTGGGTAAAGGCTGGTATTTAGCCACTATGTGGCCAGGTGTGATGATTCATGAACTGGCGCATTTTGTAGCCTGCTTAATTACTCTTACAAAAGTTTATAAAGTACGCTTGTTTTATCCCTCAGGCGATTCACTTGGTTTTGTGCAGCACGCTAAAAGCCATAACCCGATAAAAAATATTATAATTTCTATCGCTCCGCTTTTTGGGGTGACGGCGGTAATCTGGCTGCTGACAAAATTTTTATGGCCGGATCTGTATGTCAATCAGGTATCAGGCATTCAAGCGGCCCTGACAGATTTCTCATCCTTTAAGAACTTTTTTGCCTTTAGCCAGGATTTTTTTATACAATATGTGAATTATATTAAAGATCTGTTATCCAGCCTGGACTTTTTCTCCTGGCAAACATACATATTTATTTATCTAATGTTGACTTTAAGTTCGCATGCAGCTCCGTCAAAAGCAGATTTGAAACATACATATTACGGAATCTTAGGTTTACTCGTAGTCTTTACCTTAATATTAATGTTTGATCAGTGGCTGCAGGTTCCGGTGACCTGGACGGTTGTACAGTGGCTGGCTAAACCTCTATTCATGGCCGCTTCATTTATTACATATGGCATTGTGTTTGCTATGTTCAGCCTGATATTATTATTGTTAATTAGCTTAGTATTTAGGGTTTTCAAGAGGGGAGTGTCTTATTAGTTTATGGTTGATTGTTAATAGTTTATAGTAGGGAATTTATTATTGATATTAAACCATATACTATGCACTATATACTATAAACTAATTATAACCGAAGAAAAACCGAAGGTCAAGATACAGTTATCCACAGATAAAAAACCCCTCTGCAAATGTTTATGCAGAGGGGATCTTTTTTTGAAAGTACTACTATTTGATCATTATGCATATTTTCGTTATGCAAAATGTCATGTTATTTTACGCTAATTCTTTTAGAGCTTTGTCTGGCGACTCCTCGTAACTTGGGATCCACCACCAGACAGGTCAGGTCATATTCACCAGATGGGATCCTTTGTAAAGAAGCATGCAGTTCTAGAACATCTCGATTAGCTGTCTTACAATAACCCAGAATAATATCATCCGGATCCATGAATTTCAACAGTGGAAATTCCTGCTCCTCCCAAGAAAAATTACGTTCGTCCGAATGAATCCATTTAAGTGAATCAGTGTAATTGTTTTCTTTAATTCGACCAACGCGCCTGATTCTCTTCTCGACCGGATGCAGGTACCAAACTACTAAAGATGAATCACTTTCGAATTTACCATACGGCGTCACTAAAGCATTAATTACATGTTCTGATCTGAATGTGGAAAAAGGTAGTCCACTATAGCAATCCTGCCCTATCCTGACTGGCTCGTTGATCAGCTGATCAACGAATAATAAAATATCACTCAAACCGTTTTGCGGCATTCCATTCGGCACTTCCACTTCCATTGAGTAGATAGTTTTATTTTTCCCTTCCGTTGGTGTTATAACCAATTTCCACCGGCCAGGCGATAAGACTGTCTTAAAAGATGTCAAGTACTGGCCACCTTTCATATCAAAGGAATATGCCGTTGTCACGTTACAAACCGTATCTTCAGCAACAATCTCAGGTAATATTCCGTCCAATGACCAAATTACGAATTTAACAATGAAGTTAATATTATTCAGCGAATCAGGATCAAACTGTTTAAATGGCAAACTGATGACAGACCAAACTTCGTATTGATCCGTTGAAATTTGACGCTTGAATAATCTCCAGGCAGCTTTGAAATCTTTTTCCGATCCTGGAAGTGGATTATAACTAGG
>JAHIVO010000093.1 GCA_018816445.1 Patescibacteria group bacterium | reverse complement strand
GGGAGTTGCACAAGGGGGAATGGAATGAGACTTACCTTGTGGAATGAGACTTACGTGGACTTACATTGTTGACTGAAATGGTCAACATATTATGTAAAGTAAGGGATTGTTGACTGAAATGGTATACATATTATGTAAAGTGAAGGTTGACAAAGGGATAACGATGTGCTTTACTTATGTGTAAAGGGGGATAAATATGGGTAAGACTAAAAGGTTGGGGTTGACGGTGCCGATGGTGGTTTGCCGTGTGTGCGGGCACAAGTGGGTGCCGAGGAAAGATCCGAGGTGGTGCCCCAAGTGCCATCGCAGGAATATGGAGGAGGTTGTGACCGTTGCCGGGAAAGAGATGGCAGGGACGGCTGGGACGGCTGGATATTGGGCGTCATTTAATGGTTAGGGGGTGAGGATGAATAAGAACGGGAAAAAGCCGATTATTTTTATGGTGGACACGGCGCTATTGAGGGAGTTTGACAAGGCGGCGGAGCAGAAGCGGATGACCAGGGAGCAGTATCTGGCTAAGGTGATGGTTATGGCTGTTTACCAGGAGAGCACCACTCTGATGGCAGGTCTATCAGGCCAGGGAACGGTATAGGTCGGTAGCTGGTCTGGGGGCAGAACGAAGGTCAGTCCACACGCCCAGCAGAGGTATGTGTGGGGGCGTCCTCCCGCAGGCCATTTGGACACGAGTTGATGGGGGTCGTGGCAATGGTAACATTCTACTCTGGCACCGTGTATGTCGTAGACTTCCCCGGTGTCCCGCAGGACGGGAGTGGTGATGAGCCTATCGATGCACCCACGATTGGCTTTTCTGGTAGCGACGCTCATACTGGTATTGTAGCACAAACACTGACTGCTTGTCAAGGGGGCTTGACTGGCAGACATCATAAAATGAATGAGAGCCGAACTGCTCCGGCTCACACTCTACCTGGGGATACAGGCATTTACAATGACACCTCCAGTATACCACTTCCAGGGGGGGGTTGTCAAGTAGGCAATCAAGTGTAGTTGATTAAAGTAAATAAAAATTGATTGAAAAAAAGTGTAAAAGGGGGTTGACAGAGTATAGATTATGGTGTATGATGAGTATAGATAGGTAATATTTGGAGGAACCGAAAGTGTTTAAGAACGCAGGTAGATTGAAGTGCCCGCACTGTAATAGCACAAGGCTTTGTATGAATGGAATTGTGAAGGGAAAGCAGAGATATTTCTGTTATCGGTGTGAGCGCACTACTATTAAGCCAAAGGGAAAATTATAATATAGGAGTTTACAATGACTAATACACCACTGAAGCCGTCTGAGTTTTCAGACGCTCAAGTGCCTCTTTGTCTCACAGACAAGAAACTGGTTGGTGCTATTCATAAAATGCCATTTGATGATTTCGTGGCGAAGTATATAGCCCCTGCTCCGGAGTGGGATGACTACTTGGATTTACGCAATGTCCCCGACATATGGGACGAATGTATGTTGCGTCTCCCACGTAGCCATGTATTTCTGTATGCGCATTGTCTGGTATCATCTTGCCCTGAGTTGAATGGATGGGCTAAGGTGAGAACAGAGGCGAAGGCTCAATGTCGCAGGACTGGCAACGAGGCTGGTCTATTATGGTTGAATATGCGACCTAAATATGTGCTGACTATGTCATCGTCTGGTGACAGGAGAAAGTTCCCTATCTGGGATAAGCGGGTTCGTGGGTGGTTTGTCAGTTCGGCAAGAGATAACTACAAGATAACGGCTAGGTTGCTTCTTATTATTTACTCAAGCAAGGTGGTGTTATCCAGTAGTTCCGTAGACCTTGAGGCGTGGCGTCCGGTCTTGGAGGGGGAGGTGAGAAAATGGGAGGCTTGGGTAATGGGAGAAAAACAGCGAATTTCCGAGTTTTTTAGCCTCGTTTGAGGCTAGGTACAATGGGCGATATATCGCCCAGTATATAATACTAATACTAATACTAATACTACTACTAAGTAATAAAAAAAAGGGGACAGGGACAATGACAATGACAATGGAGCAGGTAATCGCACGGGCAAAGAGGCTGGACACCATCGCCCACAGTCTGAGAGAGGCTGAAGAGAATTTAGAAGTGGCGTGTGGCCAACTAAAATATCTTCAAGAACGCAACCCCGATGCGCCTATTTGTGCCGACCTTCCAGATTATCCAACTGAGGTTCCTGATGATGTCGCTTACCTCCGAGATGTGCTATCCGAGTGGCTCGTGCGTCTCGCTAGTGATGTCTCCAAACTGAGTGGCGAGCAGGCATACGAACTGGAAGAAACACCATCCATTCTGCGGGCTGCTGACGGCATCCTACGGTCAGCACAAGGGGAGAATTAGAACAAATGTCCGTAAAATATTTCATAAAAGGCTACCGTGTCGCTCGTTCGCCGAAGCAGAAGAAGTTTAATCAACTCATCAAATGGCACTTTACCAGGGAAGAAGCACGGAAGTTCAGCTGTCTCCGCAGACTAGATTACACTGAAATGACTGTTATGCGGGCAAAGCGCAGCAGGCAATACAGTGACTTCGTTCACAGAAACAAGGAGGAATTGGAGCCGGGGACCCGGAGATTCAATCTGGAGTGGCGCAAGTTCATCAATAAGTGGTACCGCAGGTCTGGGCACACCACTATCGATATTCGTTTCAGGAGAGTGCCAGATCCGTGGGATTGGTTCGGCAGTGTGTCACAGAAGCTACCGCCGGAGGAGCGGTACCCTACTGAGTTGAAAAAAATCAATGCTGCTGCCAAACGGGAGGGCGAGAAGAGGAAGAAGGCTAGAGAGCTGGCCGAGAAGACACGGAACCAGCGCTACATAGCAGAGTTGCGGAAGAGCATAGCTGCTACCGACGACCCTGAGCGGAAGGCGCAGTTTAGGCAGCAAATACGCAATCTGGGAGGGAAGGCATAAGATGGATACAGCCACAGCACACGAATCATTTGGTACAGATGTAGTTGTCTTGAGGAACTCCAGAGGGGGTATCGTCGGGTCCACCGATGTAGCGGATTTGCTCTGTTTCCTTCGGTACGGTTTGAAAGACACCATACGAGTGGCATACGATCTTGATGAGTTTGTGGCACCGTTGTTGCGTAAGCTGCCAGAGAATGTCCTCCTCCGGCTGGCTCAGAACGAGCCGAATGTGGAACACAGGGGGCATCATCTGTTTTACCTCCCTGGCAAGATGTTTGAGGTCGGTCATACCCATTTCTATGGGGTAAAGCAATTCCTGAATCTGTCAGGGTTTGCTCCATCGCCATCGCTGGATGAGACGCAAAGGCTGGTGGATGCTATTGTGGCTGCCTTGACTGGTTTGGGGATCGACAGCCCGCGCAAGTTGACCAGTGGCATAGCGGTATTTGCTGATAGCCCTATGGGAAAGGAGTTGTTTGCCCGGTTGCCAAAGAACTCAGACCTACCTGAGAGATATGATGGCGCTACTCAATATGCCTATCTGTCAGATCGCAAGGACTGGGTATCCGCTTACCAGATAGGGCACTGGCTGGATGGCACGATATTTGACTACGACCAGACAGCCTGCTATGCGTGGTTGGCATCTAGACTCACTGACCCCCGCGAGCTGGTGTTCTGGAAAGCCGAGTCTATGGGTAAAGCGGAGCAGGGAGCATTGTTTGGGTTTATCAAAGGTAAATTCTGGATTGACCCAGGTGGGGAGTATGCCCACTGTTCGCCAATAATGGCTCACACCGGGAATGGACTATATGGCAATCCGGTAGGGGCACTACCGGAAGATATTTACACGCTGGATGAGGTGCGATATGTAGTAGGGCGGGGAATCGGAGCATTCGATATGACCGATGGCTGGTTTGCAAGTAGGATTGGTGGCACAGCTCCAGGTAAGCCCTATAAGGACGTTATGGAGCGCCTATATGAGCTGCGGAGGGGATCACCAATGAGGGCTGGTATAGCGAAGGTAATCGCCAATTCCATAGTCGGTAAGCTAATCGAGGAGAGAACTGACGGCAGTCTCGGAGAAATACGAAATGATGTGTGTCACGCCCTGATTACGGCTGGTGCCAGGTGTGAAATCTCTAGTTTCCTTGTTGGCAACGAGATAAAGGCGAATGAATTAGTGGTGGTTCAAACAGATGGGGCGCGCTTGACCAGACGGGTATTCACTCCAAAGCACAATGGTATGGGGAGCTGGCGATGCAATGGCTCTGATCCGGTGCTGGTGGTGTCGCCACGCAAAGTATACACACTGGACAAACGCCCGTATCGGGTGACATACCAGAACATCTTGAATATGGTGTCTGGTAATCCGAAAGATGAGAGATGGTGCGAGCCGGAGAGGTATAGGGTCACATTGCAACAGGCTATTGACGACAATGCCATACACACGGTCGGCGAATTAAGGGAAACCACAGTCAATTTTGAGTTGATTGGTCTGGAGATGGAGCAGAACCGGGTATTCAATCGACTTCCCAAGACTGGGAGGGTGCTGTTGTCGGGCAAGAAATATCACTCTGAGCCAGTGATCTTTAGCTGAGGAGGCACACAATGACGGAATCGAGGGAAAAGCGGGAACAGATTAGAGTCTACACCTACACCAAGACTGTCAGCGTGGATCCAGTAACCCACGTAGCGACAGATGAGAAGGGTAACTGGCTCAGGTGTCCTAAATGCGAGAATACGATTATCCTTCCAGCCGGGGGGAAGGACAGATTTAAGTGCGGGATATGTGGCAAGTCGGCTAGTGTATGGCGTCTACTGGCATCGCCTCTAAACCCTGGAGAGGAGCGAATGGAGATGTTGGATATGGCTGAGGAGCTGGTAGAGTCAGTGTGTAAGATGGAGGCGAGATTAGCCAAGTTAAAGGTTTAACAGAAAATCAAACTTGACAAGAGATAAAAAGTGTGGTATAGTCTATACCAGACTACAATAGGCGAGGTGATGATGATTTGCCCATTTTGCAGAAGCGAACGGAAACTCAACAAAGATGGGTTCGTGTACGTCAGCACTGGCAAGAAGCAAAGGTACTATTGCCGGGACTGCAAGAGGCGGACTGTTAAGCCAAAGAGGAAACCGAGGGAGAGGAAATGACTACATCGCTAAGAAAAGTGTCGAATGGGAGCGAGCTACTGCCCCTGCTCCTACCTCCCTTTGAGGTCACGGCGGATCTGGTCGGCCGGATTGTTCAGGTGAGGGTAGGCTTCAAACTTAATACATCGGCAAGAGTCAAGCCACTCCCCAACAGCGAGAACTACAAGGCTGTGACTAAAAAGCAAAGGCGACTGGAATATGGAGCACAACTTTGTGTTCTCTCGCCTGATGGTGAGTTACTAACCGTGGTTGACACTAAAATGCAACGGAGCGTCAAAGAGAATAGCCATTGGGAGCCAAGAGTATGAAACGACTATTATCAATAGCAATCCTACTGGCACTGGCAATCCCTCTTCTACTCCCCCTGATAGCACTTGCCCAAGGGTGGGAGATAGACCCGGACAAGCCTAACACCGTCTATTGGAATGACGACAACGTTTACTTGTCTGC
>JAHIVO010000080.1 GCA_018816445.1 Patescibacteria group bacterium | reverse complement strand
TTGCCGATCGCATGTTATGTGGATTGGACCGCACCCTTGAAAGGGTGCGCTCGGTGTGTATGGAACGGCCATTACACCCACCCGAGCGCACGTTTTCCAACGTGCGATCCGTTTTTAAATCCATGTGATCGGTGATTTTACATCGCGTTAATAAATGCACATGATCGGACATGATTTGATACGCAAATATATCGAATTTTTTAATCCCGCGGCACCGAATATTACCTCCGACAACAATTCCGCATATTTCCTTTCCTCAAACAAGGGATAATTCTCCCTGGTACGCCAGGTTATGGAATACGGGCATTCGTTTTGATATATTCTACATTGAGTCATACAAAAAATTCCCAAGGGTTAACCGGGGAAGGTTGTATGCTTACTGTAACCCTCAATTTATTATCCGTCAATCATGCTCTCATACCACGGCGCCTTGTCTGCTTTTTTTAATATTTTTTCCTCTCAGGATTTGGGGGGTTATTTTTTTAAACTTAATAATTGTCCTTCTATATACTTTTTCTCCTTCTCAATATTGCCAGAAGTTAAAAGGCTTTCACAAATAATAGGCTTACTGGTGTCACGAACAGCGGCCAAAAGGTCAAGCTGCTTTGTTAGGTACAAAGGGGCATGAGTCAACTTTGATGTTAAACCGCTTACATGATAGTGAGCTAGTCGGGTGCCAAGTTTGTTATAAAATTCATCCAGCTGAGGCATATCTTGATTATTAGTTTTTAAATGATTAACATCCAAAATAAAATGAAACTTTGAGTTTTTTTTCAAAAGTTTAAGCAAATCTGACGAAGTTTTACCAAAAGGTTTTCGGTTATCCATGTTTTCAAAGCCAACAGGAAATGGTAGGTTATTAAAAACTTCAAGCTCTATTACGTTGTCCGGGTGAAATACAACCATATCAAGGGGATAAACTTTTTTATAAAAATTTTCAATCAGATTAAGTATTTCATGCGTTTCCTCATTATTTTTATAATACATTTTTGGCGCATGAAAACTAACATATTTAAAACCTACTAAATCTTTAGCCTCTATACTCTCAAGCCAGCCATCATCAATCCTTGATTTACGAATAAACCCAAGCTCTACGGCCTGACAGCCTAGTTGTTTCATGATATATAGTGCATGCTTGGCGTCTGTTTCTTTATGCAGAACACCTGTAGAAAAACCAAAAAGCATATTATATAAATTAATTTATTTTACATACTTCCATCCTACTCTTATCTTAGCCAAGAATCAAATACCATATATTGACAAAATCAGTGACCTTTGCTAAGTTTAGTAAAACCAAAAAAAACTAAATTGCACAGTGAGGGTCAAATGAAAGTCAAGATTTATGTAGCTGATGCTGGATTCAATACGCCAGCATTTCTTAGCCGGGTTCTAATCCTTGTTCAGAAAAGCTTGCTATTTGACAATTGCACGGAACAAGACGGCTGGATGACCGGTGAACTGGCTGACGGAACTGATGATGATATCACAACGCTACAGCAAAACAATTATCGGATTGAAAAAGTAGTGCCAGCTTAACTGGTTAGCACATAACTTAAATACTGGACCTGATTTTATACTGGGTCTTTTTTATTCTAAAAAAACATCTCATTAGTTTTAATCCCCTACTACAATCAGCTTTCCAGAAGCGCGGTTCGGGAAAACCAAATCCGTGGCTGGCTGATAACGGTAAAACCAGCCCGCTTGATTAGTTCAAGGGTGCGGGCGAATTCCTCTTTGGAAACGTGGAAGGTCGGATCAGTTACCAATATCTTGCCGTCCGGCTTTAGAATGGTTTTAATTTCCCGCAAAAACTTTTCTATATCCGGCAACTCGTGAAGCACATAAAAGGCCAGTACAAAATCAACCGGCGTGGTGACGCCGAGACTGTCTTGCGGAGTCAATTGAAGGTCAACGCGGTTTTCTAGCTCAGTTCCATTAATTTTACTACTAACTTTATCCAGCATACCCTGCTGTATATCCGTGGCGATCACTTTACCATTTTGACCGACCATCTCTGCCAATGGAATCGTAAAAAAGCCAGGACCACATCCCACGTCTAGCACGGTCATGCCTTCACGAACATACGGCTTTAATATTTTCTTAGGATGGTGCAGCCATTTACGCCAGCCCTTTTCCAATGAGACGGCTTTTTCCATAGGGCAGACGCTATGTTGATCATTCATATATTTAAACTTTAGTGGCAGACTCTTTCATTTCTTTTTGATATTTATAATAGTGCACCAATCTTATTTTAAATTCTTCATGCCAAAGGTAGATCCGCCTCTGGCGGAAAATCCTAAACAAATTCAAAATTCTTTAACTTGCTTCAACGCAGTATTAAAAATTTTTAAAAACAAAGCTTCTGGCGGTTTGGTAAAACAAATCCTCATAATCCGTCCATTTATCAGTGGTGGTATTGCCGGAAATTGCATAATACTTATCCCCCTTTGAAGTTACCGCTATAAAAACAGTGTAATCAACTTCCTGCTGGCTCAGAGTTAAAACGCTAAACTTAGCTGGCCGGCCGTTAATCGTCTCATCACTGGAAGCGATTACTTCAGCCGAAGGAATAGACGCCTTTATCTGGTCTATTGTTAAATCGTTGATTTCGGCCAATGACCTTTCATTAACCATATCAAACGATACGGCCATATAGCTTTGAAAATTAATCTTCTTAGCGGCACTGCCTTCCGGATTCACCTCACTGGTATTATGAAAACTAACCAGTGTTCCCGATATTTGGCTCTGTGTCCAATCGGCTGGTTGGAGAATTGTGAAATCGTCGCCAATATACCTATCTGCTGACTCTGTGTTGGTATCGGCGGAGGTGTTGGTAGCCGCGGAGGTGTTGGTTTGAATGGCTGAATTAGTTGGCGCATTAGTATTAGTGTCTTCACTTTGAGTTACTAAATAGACTGCCACCCCAGCTCCAATGATTACAATGGCGATAACAATGATAATTAACGGTTTTTTCATAAATTTTATTAAGTTAATAAGATATTTTCATTATATATTTCACCTTCCAACGAATCAAAAATGTCTCATTTTTTCCTAAAGTACCTACTCTATTACTGTATCACTAATAGTGCTGTCTTCCACCTCTACACTGTTGGTTCCTGAGTTACCACTATTACTATTAATGTTTTCTTTCACTTCCATATTATTTGCTTCTATGTCGTCACTAACTACATTTGGCAAACCTCCCTCAACTTTAATATTGGAAATCTCTATTTTATTATCAACTACCACATTTATTTGACCACTCACTACATCAGAAATAGTATTAACAATAACATTACTAGCAGTGCCATTGGTTCCACCAATGACAACATTGCTACCAGCAGTATAACTATCTACCGTTGTTCCATTGTCTAATTGAATTTTCCAAATTTTTTGACCACTATCTGTAGTCACGGAATTGGGACCAGTGCCAGGCGCGTATTCAATTAATAAATCACCTGAATTATCTTGGTTAATAATCGCCTGGCCGCCGTCAATAATTACTTTGTTGTTACCGGTATTATCCGTGCTTTCTGTGCCAACGGCATAAACACGAGTGGCTTTTTCTTCAGTAACAATGCCATCCGGATCACGCCAAACATTGACTACTTGGTTAGTAAAATTTTCTGCGGTTGTCTCGTCATTAACTACAATGATATTATTTTTTAACTGATTGACGGCAGTTTCCTGAATATTGGCCACTGTATTTTTTTGCGATTCATTGGTCAGATTTTGCCGAACTCCGGAAAGAACTCTTTGCTGTTCTAGAACATCTTTTTGTACAGTTTCTACTATCGTAGCTTTATTTTTTATTTCCTTTTCACTAATTGTTTTATTAAGTGTCTCGGTAAGATTTGAATAGCGTTGAGAAAGATCATCAATAGCTTCGGTTTTATCAATTTCTACAGCTGTGGCCATATTTTCTGCTCGTTTGGTGGCATATTCGTTAAGTTTTTCCACTTTACTTTCCGCACTCCAGGAAAAAAGATGTAAATCTGCCCATTCCCAGGCGTAAGTAAATTTTCCAGGTAATTTTTCTGTAGAACTAACGGCATTAACTGAAGATACGAAGACAAAGGAAAACAAAAAAATAAAAACAAGGATTAAAATTTTCTTTTTCATAATTTTTTTAATTAATGATTAAATTAATTTTTAGTCTTATAAAATTATTATAACCTAAATTTGCCAAAAAATCAACTAAAAATACCTACACCTTTAAACAAATTGTACAAATCCATATCTTATAAATTTTATTCTTAATTATTACTTCAACGCCTATATATATTTATAATAGTACACCAAAAACAGCGCGCCGATTTTTATTAAATTCGAAATCCTAATTCCTTCATGCCAAAGGCAGATCCACCTCTGGCGGAAAATCCTAAACCCTCGACTACGCTTGGGGTAAGCAAATCCAAAACTCAAAATTATAAATCCAAAATATTAAACACTATTTTTTCCGTTATCAGGAGCGGGCTGACTTGGGGAAGCCGCGTATTT
>JAHIVO010000091.1 GCA_018816445.1 Patescibacteria group bacterium | reverse complement strand
CGCTGGCAGGATCATGTTTCCATATTGGAAAAGTGGAAAAGTTGTATATTTCATCGGCAGAAAAACAGAATGGACCCCCGATAAAAAATTCGATCAAGGAAAATATAAAAAATTGCAAGTTAAAAAGGATTCAAAACCTTATATCAGTGATATTATATCAAACAAATATTTTTATGGTGAAGATTCATTAAGAGGCGCGGACTACTGTATTATTACTGAAGGTGTCACGGATTGCATAATGGCATTGCAAAGCGGAATACCATGTATAAGTCCAGTCACTACCAGGTTTAGGGCAGATGATTATGATAAAATATTATCATTGGTAAGTAAATTAAAACAGGTAATTATCTGTAATGATAATGAGGATAATGACTCTGGTAAAAAAGGCGCAATGGATACCGCCGAATATCTCGAGCACAACGGGGTAAATGTTAAATTAATAGAATTACCAAAACCAGATAACATAGATAAAATTGATTTGGCAGAATACTTAAAGATTCATCAAGTGGAAGATTTCAATGTGCTGATTAATACCGCTGTGCCTATTGTCAGGGTAAAATTAAACGGCCTGCCTGTATCTGATGATCCTCTTAATAATGTAATTACTGCTACGGATTTTGTAAAAACAGGACTTAACGGACAATTGATGCCTTATAAAGTGGCTTTTGTGGAAACACATATTAAAAATCATTTTGGATTTTCATCAAAGATTATTTCAGAAATCATATCTGAAATGAAATCTAATGTAAAAGAAAAAAAGCAACAAGATAAAATGGATTTTCAGGACACTATCCTGACGGATCCACAAGAAATCATACCAGATGATATAATTGAAGCAGCCAGGCAAATAATATTTACAGGAGATCCTGTCGGAGAAATTTTAAAAGTTCATTCTTCACTGCATGTGGGAGATGAACCACTGGCAAAAGCGTTACTGGTATCAATAGGTATTCAATCCGTTAAAAACAGTGATGGCATACACCCAAAAGTATCCGGAGATTCTGGTAAAGGCAAAACTCACTGCTGCAAAGCAATGATGCACCTATTACCAAAAAAATATAAATTCAGTACCACATTATCTGATAAGGCAATTTACTATATGGATATCCCGGAAGGTGCGGTTATATTCTCGGATGATGTTGATTTATCAGACGGGCTGCAGGGGATTATAAAACGGGCCACATCTAACTTTCAAGATGGGGACACATACACAACCATTGATATAAACAGAGCCAAACAGGAGCTTACCATACCCCCGAGGGTGGCATGGTGGCTTACGTCCGTCGATGATGATCAGAGTTTGCAGTTGCTCAATAGACAGTTTGGTGGTGGAGTGGATGAATCTGATATACAAGATCGGGCAGTTTATGAATTCCAAAAAAAATTATTACTCTCTGGTGAGGTTGGATTACCTGAAAGCCGAGAGGTTAAGATTTGCAGATGTATTGTAGAAGATATTAAACATCAACTATATACGGTGATAGTCCCATTCGCGGATGATATGGACTGGGTAGATATTAACAATAGAAGGAACTTTTTAATTTTTGCGGATATTATCAAAGCCTTTGCAGCATTAAGGCATCGGCAAAGATATCATACTGAAAATAACGAAATCATCGCAAACATAGATGATTTTAATGATGCAAAAGAATTGTATATCGGGAGGGCTAGGAATCAAGGTACTAAACTTACAGACGCCGAACTGAAATTTTGTAATCTTTTAAATGGAGCGGGGGAGTTGGATTATAATGTTTTACAAAAATCAATGAACGTATCACAAGGACGTATAAGCCAGATCATACACGGCAAAGGAAAGGGTGATTCCGGATTAATTAATAAAGTCCGTGGTTTAATTGTTGAAAAACGAAGCGTCAAAACAGACGATGACACAACGGTTTATAAAAATGTGTGTTCGTTACATAATTTTAATCCGTTCGATCATTATAAAACCATAATTACCCTAAAAGAAGGAGCGGAAGAACGGTTCATATCACATTACCCCCCCATTACCCGTATATTACCAGAAAAAAACGCATTACCAAGTTACTATATTACCTATATTACCTATTATAATAACAATATAAGTAATAAGTTAATAGAGAAGGTAACTGTCACTGATTCAGATGAAATAAAATATCCCTCTCTGAAAACCGAAAAACAGGGTAATAAGGTAATAACGCCTCAGCCGATAATGAAAGAGCAAGGTAATATCGACAATAAGCAGGGGGGTATATTACCAAAATTGCCACATAATGCTCAATTGCAATTAACCAGTGACCTGGTAAAGTTCAAGAAAGCACACTATTCAATGACAAAGTTTGTTGATGTGGATCAGTTTACTCTTGGATTCTGTGATGCTCACGAGCAGGTATGGAAACCCCATGCATCACATGTGAAAGAGGAAGTAAAAAGATTGAATGAAATTAAATGGTTTCTTAAAGCTGAGGATACGCAGGAGGTATCATCTCAACAATCCACAGCAAAAACTATAAGAAATATCATTATCAATCGAAAAATCAACGGCCTGACAAAAATAGACGATCTGATCACCCAGGCAGGAAGTGTGGGTATATCCGAAGACGACACGATGGAATACATTAAGCAGTTGAAACTAGACGGGAGTATTTTTGAACCTAAGAATGGATATTATGGATGTGTGTAGATTTACAAAGGATGCGTATGTTAGCGATTAAAGTCAATAACCACGGGCTAAAACCCCGAAGCACGACGGTGAAGGCAGATGAATAAGGAGAGTGATTAAATGGTATCAAATGAT
>JAHIVO010000015.1 GCA_018816445.1 Patescibacteria group bacterium | reverse complement strand
CCCTTTTCAAACCCTACAGTCAGATCATGGCAGCGAATTCTCGAAGTGGCTGACTGAGAAACTTAATGAGCATGGATTATCCCATCGCCATAGCAGAGTCAGAACCCCATCTGATAATGGACACCTGGAACGGTTTAACAGGACAATACAGGAAGAGTGCCTAAACAGAGTCCCGCGGACAGTTAAACGCTACCAAAAAGAAATTACTGAATACCTTCATTTTTACAATACTGAGAGGCCTCATATGGGCTTGAATATGAAAACACCTATGCAAGTGGTCAGAAGCTATTGACTAGAGAACAGGGTTATAAGTAATATTACCACTTGACTTAAAGTTAGGTTTTTTGCTAAGGTATCTTAATCAAACAAACAAGGAATGTTCTTTAAACAAGAGGGGTTGTTTATGAACGATTTTTCGTACACGGAAGTGGAAGGAGTTCTAAGGGTAAGATTTCAGAATCGTAGCTTATTGAGACGAGCTTTTAACAATTGCAGAACATTTGCTTTTGTTGGAGATGCCTTGGTACTGTATTTAGTCAGGGATTATGTACATACCAATCACCCAGAGGCTGGTTGTTTACTAGCATCATGTTGTAATGATGCTGTAAAAAACGTAGAATTTGCTCGTATCATGTATAAGCTCGGTTTGGTGAGATATTTAGGAAAATATCCCGCTAATCTGAAATCACTGTCTCCCGGTCAGATAAACAGAATAGGAAACTGTTTTGAGGCATTGGTATACGCCATGAAGGATGATTCTGGAAAAAAAGTTGTTATAGCTTTTTTAGCCAGAACTCTTTTCCCCAGGGTAGATAGGCTGATAAATGCATGTCTGCAGAAATCCAGGGAAAAGCTGGCATACCTTTGTCTTTTGCAATACAAAAAACAACCAGTATACCGAATTGTTCAGAAAACTGGAACTGCACCAAACGAGGTTTTTACAGTCAGAGTTTCTTTAGGCAGGGAGTTCAGTTGCCAGGGAGCTAGCAAGGATCCAGCCAGGGCAAGGCTGAATGCAGCCCGGAATGCACTCGGAAAGTTTTTTGCGAATGCAAAAATAGAGCTTTAAGCTCATCGGAGGGGGAGACAAGCACAATGTCTCCTCTTTTTTTATTTTAATTATTCTTGGATTCTAATTTCAATATGGTCTTTGAGGCTGGGAGCTTTAGTTACCCAAAATGGCGAAAAATGGATTTGCACTTCGCCCACTTCATCGTAATTGGAAAAATAAGCCTTGATTTCCTGTTCATCACGATTGGTAATATTTTCCCGGTTGAATATGGAACTGGATAAGCGCGGAATCTTTTTAGCTGAAAATTCTACTTCCAGAGAAGCAGTCTGGTCGTCAATGTTATACTCTTCAACATTGTAGACTAGATTTTTATTATCATAAGAATATATTTTTTCATCAGCCGATAGGGCCTCTTCAATTTTATTGACGGAATAATTTAATAATTCATCTTCATTAAAAATTATGCCTATAGCTTTGATGCTCATACTGACATTGAATGCGTCAGCTTCCTGATCGATTTCAACATCAGATGATTTTTTTAGGATAACTGAGGTTATGGCTTGTTTTAAAACAGTATCTTCAGCAGCTTTTATTTCATCAGTTTGTTCTAATTGGGCAACTGATTTTTGGATCAGTTCCTGGCGTAGTGTATTTTCAGCATTATTAATGGTTTGTAGGGTAATAGTTTTTGCACTACGTACGCCGCCGGTCATAACAGATTCACTTTCAGCATAGATCTGTTCCTGCAGACCTGGCCATAAACCCGGAATTGTAAATTTTGTCGGTTCAATATTGCCGGATATGCCTGGCTGGTCAGCATAGACTTCCACATTATCCAGCTGGCCGCCAACCGGGACGTCAACCCTGTCTTTAATCCTGAAAAGAATGTCGTCAGATGTTAGCAGTCTGGTTGTTGCGGCTAACGGTTGTTCCTGGGACCAATTATTGAATATTGTCACAGTGCCTGTAGCTTGGGCGTCTACTGTTTCTCCCACAGCATCATTGGTAAATTCTTTAGTGTCGGAAATTGTAGTAGTCACTAAATAGCCTGGCAGGTAAGTAAGCGTTGAATTTACCTCTGTCATTTCTTTTTTCACAGCAATGTTAAACGTAGTAGTTTCATCCTGCGGAACCAGACTAACTGTAACTATGGTATTAGAAAAAGAAAAATAAATTATCACAGCCGCCAGTAGCACAACGCAAATAGAAAAAATTATAACGATTTTTCTGTATAGTTTAGTTGTTTGAATTTTTGATATTTGCATGCCGTATGGTATTAATTGATTGAAATGCTGTCGGGACTTAAAATATTTTCAATTTCGTCAAGGCATTCCCGGCTAACACGAAATCTAGTGTTGATAATTTTTGTTTTGTTGTTTGATGAGATTTTCAGGTTTACCTGGTAATCCCCAGGATAGCGCTCAAAGGTATTTTTTAATTTTTCAAAGGTGACCTTTTGAATTTTAGATGGCAGTGTTAAATATACCTTATTTCCATTGGAAAATCTATGTTGGACATTTGAATTCAGCTTACTTACGTCTAATTCCTTTACCTCGTTGCATAATAATTTTATGGTGCCTTCCTTGTCGGAAATCTTTCCCTTAATTATAATAATTTTTTCCTCCTGCCATATTTCAGGATTTGCTGTCAGGATAGTCGGGAAAACCAGGACCTCGGTACGGCCGGTCATATCTTCAATTTTTGCAAAGATCATCGGTTGGTTGCTGCGCGTAATAACTTTTTGTATTGAGGTAATCACGCCGCTGACTACAACATCATTATTATTAAGATTATTTTTTAATTCGTTAATGGGAGTGGAGATTTTTTTCAGTTCATCCTTATACTCCTGCAGGGGATGTTCAGAAATATACAAGCCTAATAATTCTTTTTCCCAGGAGAGTTTTTGTTTTTTTGAAGCCGGATCAGCAGGTTGCAGGCGGAGCTTGGGTATGTTTTGCGTAGGCAGCACCCCAAATAAATTTGCTTGTCCGTTAAGCGCTTCTCTTTCCGCCGACTTGGCAAAACTTAATAATGAGTCCATGTTATTAAGCAGCTGTTTTCTCTCGCCGAATATTTCCAAGGCGCCAGTTTTTATCAGGCTTTCCAGGGATTTTTTATTTAAGTCCTTGGTTTTGACGCGCATTAAAAAATCTTCCAGGTTTTGATACGGCCCGTTTTCTTTTCGTTCTTTTATAATAATTTTTACAATATTGGCACCAACGTTTTTTATAGCCAACAAGCCGAATCTGATCTTTTTTTCAGGCAGTTTTGTTTTAGAATTGAAGACAGCGGTAAAGGTGGAAAAACTTTCATTTATATCGGGCGGTAGAACTTTAATGCCCATTCTTTCGCATTCCTCAACTTCAATAGCAATGCGGTCAATATCGCCGTAATCAGAGGTTAATAATGAAGCCATAAATTCATCAGGGTAGTTAGCTTTGAAATAGGCAGTTTGATAGGCAATAAAGGCATAGCAGGCGGCGTGTGCCCTGACAAACCCATAACGCGCAAATGGCTCTACCATTTTCCATATTTGTTCAGCCACGCGTTTGCTGATTTTATTTTTTATCATGCCTTTAACCATCTTATCATGCTGTTCGTTGAGCAGTTTTTTAATCTTTTTGCCTACCGCTTTCCTGAGGATATCAGCTTCAGACAGGGAAAAACCAGCCAGGTCCCTGGCAATTTGCATGAGCTGTTCTTGGTATACTGCCACGCCGTGTGTTTTGGCCAGTATGGGCTCAAGTTTTTCATGAAGATAAGTAATCCTTTTTAAACCATGTTTGCCGGCAATAAAATCAGGAATAAATTCCATGGGCCCGGGACGGTAAAGCGCTACCATGGCAATAATATCTTCCAATTCGGTGGGCTTTAGCTGTTTTAAGTATCTCTTCATGCCGGATGATTCAAGCTGGAAAACGCCGGTAGTTTCTCCTTTTTTGAGCAGTTGAAAAGATTTTTTATCATCTAGCGGCAATTTGTCAATGGCAATATTCAAGCCCCTGGCTTTCTTAATAATATCAATGGTATTTTCCAGTATAGTCAGGTTTTTTAAGCCCAGAAAATCCATTTTTAGCAAACCAAGGTCTTCAATAGGATGTAGGGAATATTGTGAAACCACAATATTTTCACCCTGGGTAGAGTACTGAAGCGGTACATAATGTGTTAGCGGTTCCTTTGTGATGACCACGCCACAGGCGTGAGTTGAGGCGTGCCGGGCTACCCCTTCAAGTTTTTTAGCCGCTTCAATTAATTTTTGACCGTCCTGGTCATTAGTGTATATATCCTTGAATTCAGGGTTAACTTTAAGTGCCTGGTCAATACTTGAAAACATCGGGATCAGCTTGGCCACCTTATCGCAATAGGTGTAGGGCAAGTCAAGCACTCGGCCGACATCCCTGACTGCTGCGCGCGCAGCCATGGTACCAAAAGTTATAATCTGAGCTACATGATTTTTTCCGTATTTATTTTCAACGTACTGGATTACTTCATCACGTCTGGCATCAGCAAAATCAAGATCTATGTCCGGCATAGAGATCCTTTCCGGGTTAAGGAACCTCTCAAATAGCAGGTCATATTTTAGCGGATCAATATTAGTGATATTAGTTAAATAAGAAACAATACTGCCGGCAGCTGAACCGCGGCCTGGTCCGACTACAATCCCTTCATTTTTTGCCCAGTTTACAAAATCCTGGACAATCAGGAAATAGGGAGCAAATCCAGTTCTCTTAATTACGGATAGTTCGTACTCTAGTCGTTTGGCTACCTCCTTGTCGTTTTCCCTGCCGGGGTACCTGGCCGGCAGTCCTTTGGTGCATAGCTCATGCAAGTAATCATCAGCGTTTTTTCCGCTGGGTACTTCAAAATGAGGAAGAGTTATTTTACCCAATTCAATCTCCAGATTGCATTGATCAGCAATTTTTTTAGTATTGGCAATGGCCTGGGGGTGGTCCTTGAAAACTCGTTCCATTTCCTCGGAACTTTTAAAAGAAAAATCCTCACCCATATAGCTCATACGGTTTTTTTCAGACTGTTTCCTTTTTGTCTGCAGGCAGATTAAAATATCGTGATAAGTATCATCTTCCTTATCTATATAATGGACGTCATTGGTAGCGACTACTGGAATGTTTAATTCCTGACTGAGTTTGAAGATTTTCTCATTAATTTCATTTTGATATGGGACATTTGGGTGGTCCTGTACTTCAAGGTAGAAATCACCTTTCTCAAAAATATTTTTTAAATCAAGTGCAGCTCGTTTAATTTTGTTTTCATCGCCAGCAATAATTGACTGGCCAACTTGTCCTTGCAGACATGAAGATAAGCCGATTAAACCAGACGAGTGTTTTTTTAGCAAATCCAAATCAATACGGGGTTTATAATAAAAACCTTCCAGGTGCGCCGCGGAAGTAAGTGAAATTAGGTTTTGATAGCCCTCATGGTTTTTTGCCAGTAGCACTAAGTGATACGGACGTTCATCAATTTTTGCCCTTTTATTATGCATACCGTTGCGGGCAGTGTAGGCTTCCATACCGATAATCGGCTTAATTCCGGCTTTTTTTGCTTTTTGATAAAATTCAATAGCACCATACATTACCCCATGATCTGTCAAAGCTAGCGCTGGCATTTTTAAATCCTGCGCTTTTTTTACTAAGCCGTCAATTTTTGCTAAACCATCCAATAGACTATAATGACTATGGACATGAAGGTGTATGAAGTCCGACATAAATGATGACGATTGATTCGTCTTTATTGTTTTTTAGCTGCCTTGTTGCTTGTCTTTCTTTGTTTTCTTTTTTTTAGGAAGTCTAAGAGTTCGGTCATCCCCTTGAAGAGGAGCGGCAGGTACGAAGCTGTGTGACTGATTTTTTCCTCCAGGGTTTTAATAAGATTTTCTAAGCGGTCAACTTTATCCTTGATAGTTGAGATTAGGCCGGTAACCTGTTTGACTGCTTCATTGCCGCGTTTTAAAATCATAACGATATAATACAGCCCCCAGCATAAAAAGAAAGTGAAGATGACAGTGCAGGCAGATAGTGAGACATAGAGAATGTCCTTGCTTGATTCAAACATGAGCGTCTTTTAGCTTATTAATTAGTTATTGGTGACTTGTTAATTATAACATAAAGGACTCCGGGTAAACAAATAATTTCCAATAATTGGAAATTGTGGTAAAATTCGGATATAATTATGTAGATAATATATGGTAGATACCAGCAATATTTGGCTAAAAACTAGTTATTTCTTACTGTCAAATAAAGATTATTTTAAGAAATGGTGGGCAATAACTTTAATTGCCCTGGATGTTTTTGTGATAATTTTCACTTTTACTAACCTGATTGTTTATCTTGTCAGTATTCCCCGGGAAAGCAAGCTGATGGTTGCTATGGCGCAAAACCAGGTTGAATATTCAGCCATACGGTTAAAAAATATCCCAATTAATCTGGAAATTGTGGAAGCAAAAGCCTTGCCAGGTTCGAATAATAAATTAAATCTTATTGCTTTAGTTCAGAATAATAATGGTTTATGGATGGCTGAAAAGGTTCAGTATAAGTATACCATTAGTGGGCAGGAAACAGATTCATATTCAACTTTTATTTTGCCTAATGAAGGTAAATATTTAACAGCTTTTAATGTAGGCCTTGGAGAATACAGCAGTTCCCTGGATATGAGTATGGTAATTGAGGATGTGGATTGGAAAAGAATTGATGACCCTTCACGTCTTGAAGCTATTGATTTTTTAATTGAAAACCCACGATACACAACGACTACCGCCACTGGCGCTGAAGTATTCCATCAAGTTACCGCTAGTATTACGAATGACAGTTATTTGGGTTTTTGGGAAACAGAATTTGCAGTAATTTTATATGATGCTGCAGAAAATATAGTAGGCATAGAGTATACTCATTTTAATCCATTTAAAAGGAACACCACTGAGTCATTGCTGGTTCAATGGGAGAGGGTAGGTGGTTATGTGTCAAAGGCTGAGATAAAACCTTATGTCAACGTGTTTGACAGTGATAATATAATGTAATGCTGGCATTAAAATTTCCCTTCTTTCAATGTTTAAAAAATATTTAATATATTTTAGAAGAACAGATTGGATACTATCATTGATAGTTATTTTTTTAGTTGCTTTTGGCTTAATGGCTCTGTATAGCATTGAATCAGTATCCGAAGATCCAAATTTTGAGAATTTCAGCAAGCAGTTAATTTTTGTCGGAGTGGGCATAATTTTCTTAATATTTTTCAGCTTGCTGGACTACCGCTATCTGAAAAGCTATAGTTTAGTACTGCTGGGTTTCGGGATCATCGTTTTATTATTAGTTTTATTTACCGGCACTACTATACGCGGCACCAGGGGCTGGCTTTTTATTTTTGGAGAGCAGGGTTTCCAGCCAGTGGAAATCATGAAGATAATCTTAATTATCGTATTAGCTAAATTTTTTTCGGATTGGCAGGTAGCAGTGACTAATTTAAAGAATTTAGTAAAAATATTTTTAGTGGCTTCGCCAATAATTATTTTAGTATTGTTTCAGCCTGATTTCGGATCGGCGGCGATTTTGATTGCAATTTTTTTAGGTATTTTATTGCTGACAAAAATTAAAAAAACTTATGTAGTTGGCATTTTTATATTATTAGTGATAATAGTGGTAACCAGCTGGCTTTTTGTTTTGAAAGACTATCAAAAGGAACGCGTGCTTACATTTCTTGACCCCGCGCGTGATCCGTGGGGGAGCGGCTATAATATCAAGCAATCAATAATTGCAGTAGGCTCTGGAAATTTATTCGGGAGGGGTTTAGGTTTAGGCCCGCAAAGCCGCTTGAATTTTTTGCCAGCCCAAGAAACTGATTTTATTTTTGCTGTAATCGCCGAGGAATTGGGATTTATTGGCGCCACCTTGCTGTTAATTTTCTTTACAATCTTGATATACAGATTATTTAAGATAACCCGGCAGACCCGGGATGATTTTGGACGTTTATTAATGAGCGGTATTATTATTTATTTATTTGCACAAACAGTTATGAATATTGGTATGAATGTCGGCATACTGCCTATTGCCGGTGTGCCTTTGCCTTTAGTCAGTTATGGGGGCAGTTCATTGATTACCACATTTTTAATCTTAGGTATTGCTCAAAGTATTTATATCAGGAATAAAAAAACACTCTTATAAGCAGACGTGGCCCTGGCAGGTATTATAATGTTAATATTTGACTTTTTAGGGTAAATTGTGATATAATATACAAGATAAGAAATATAAGCCATAATATAAAAAAAATATCATGGAAAACAAAAAGAAAAAGCAAAATGAGCTGTTAGCAAACGTTTCGGGATTGATTTCGTATTGTCCGCTATGCAACTCTTCATTCCATCCCCGCAATGTGTCAATCATTAGTGAGGGTGATAATATTCAATTATTGCACGCCACCTGCCAGTACTGTTCAAGTGCCGCAGTAATACTGCTGGTAGTAGGTGATATCGGCGTACGATCAGTTGGTTTGGTAACAGACCTGACACAACAGGATATATGTCGTTTTTCGCACAGTGATTACGTTTCCAGCGATGATGTAATTGGACTACATGGAATATTCAACGTTGAAAATAGGATATTTGATTTAATTTAATGTCTGTAATATAATTGTATTTTAAGGAGGGTAATACTTTTATATCCAATAAATAAGCAGTTTATATGTCGCCAAATAGTGAAGTTGCTGTCCTCCGGGCAGAACTTAGGCAGTCAGTAGGCAAAAAAGTTGATACAGTGCGCCAGCAAGGGAAGATTCCGGCTGTTTTATATGGCCGTGAAATAAAAAATGTAAATTTATTCTTAGATTACCGGACTTTTGAAATTATTTACAAAGAAGTTGGCGGTAGCAGCTTGGTTGACCTGCAAATAGACAAACAGAAGCCAGTTAAGGTTCTGATACATGATATCCAGCGCGATCCAGTGACTAATAATTATATTCACGCCGATTTTTATCAGGTTAAGATGACTGAAAAAATTACAGCTGAAGTAGCCATATCTTTTATTGGCGAATCCAGGGCAGTAAAGGAATCCGGCGGAATAATGGTCAAGAATTTAACCTCTGCAAAAATTGAAGCCTTACCCCAGGACTTAGTAAAAGAAATTGAAGTTGATATTACTTCGTTAAAAACATTTGAAGATATAATTAGAGTTAAAGATTTAAAATTTCCTCCCGGGATTACAATTAAGGAAAAAATGGATAGAGTAGTAGTGAAAGTACAACCTCCTAGGACTGAGGAAGAATTAAAGGCGCTTGAAGAGAAACCGGAAGAAAAGGTTGATGATATTGAAAAGATAGGTGAAAAGAAAGAAGAAGGAGAAGAAGCTGAAGCCACCGGAGATGATGAGGTCAAAGATAAGCCAAAAGATGATAAAGCCAAAAAATTGGAAGAGAAAAAATAGCATATAATTATATGTCGTTCAAAAATAAGGATAGCTCAAAAGAATACATTTGGGGAAAGCGAAAAAACAGGAAATGGATTTATATTATTGTCGCCATTGTTGTGGTAGTTGGCGCGGCGCTTGGCTATATTGTTTTTGGTTTAAATCTTAATGATAGCTCAGATAGCCTGTTCACTACAAAAACTAAGAGTAGCCAGGGCCTTGAACGCCGGGCTATTGATGGTGTTTATGTGCCAGCCGACCAGGCAAATATTTATCCTGTGGCAGTAATGATAGAGAATTTAGTTTCTTCTCGTCCGCCCTCAGGCTTATCAAAGGCAAATTTGGTATATGAGGCATTAGCTGAAGGTGGCATCACTCGGTTTATGGCCGTATATGCAGGTCAGTTTGTAACTATGCCAGAGATCGGACCCGTACGTTCTGCCCGATCATATTATATTGACTGGGCCTTAGAATATAATGCTCTGTATACTCATGTTGGTGGGAGCCCACAGGCTTTTGCTGATATCAGGGAGTATAGCGTGTTTGATTTAAACCAATTTTATAGTTCTCAGTACTTTTGGCGTGACAGTGAGCGCTTAGCTCCCCATAATTTGTATACTTCAGGTGAAAAATTAGCCTTTGCCTTGCGGGATTTGGAAGCAGATGAAACATCTGACTTTGATTCATGGAAGTTTAAAGATGAGGTTGATGTATCCGATAGACCAGCTGAAGATAAAAGTATTGATATTAAATTCTCATCCTTTAATTACGATGTCGGTTATAAGTATAATAAGGAAAAAAATGATTATTTAAGGTATCAGGCAGGCGAGATTCACATAGATAAGGATGAATCTGAAATTAGGGCCAAGAATGTAGCTGTGCAAAAAGTAAAAACATATCTTATTGATGATAATCGTTTAGGTATGGATACGGTAGGTGAGGGCGAATCTATTGTATTTAGGGATGGTCTGGCCATAACAGGGCACTGGGAAAAAGAATCAAAAACCAGTCGTACAATATTTTATGATGATGATGGTGATGAGATTGAATTCAACGCCGGCACAACCTGGGTGGAAGTAATTCCTACAGATAGGGATGTAGAATACAATTAGGTAAATAGAAGCAATTAATGTAAAATGAAAAAGCAAAACAAAAATCAGGCTAGTTCGAATTGGATAAAAATTCCACCTAAGCACCAAATTTTATGGGTGGTCGGTTTTTTTATGGTGGGCATGCTCATCTGCTGGTGGTATATTTTTAATATCATTTCCTGGCAGGTAAAGAGTTTTGAATTCTTCATAGATTTTTCCGGTCAGTCAGTAATTACCAAGGGCCAAGGAGCGGCTACTACGCAGGAACAGGAAGCAGATCCGTACCGTTTAATAGATGGCGTATTGGTTGATGATGACAAGGATAGGTTTTGGCCGTATGCGGTGATGATGGAAAATTTATTGTCAGTTAGGCCACAGAGCGGATTGTCTCAGGCTGCTGTTGTGTATGAATCATTAGTAGAGGGCGGAGCTACTAGGTTTATGGCTGTTTATGATCCTTCGGAAATAATTCCAGAAATCATGCCGGTGCGTTCTGCCCGGCCGTATTATTTGGAATGGTCTTCTGAATACGGGGCCATGTACGCCCACGCTGGCGGCAGTCCCAAGGCTTTGACAGTGATCAGGGAAAATCCTGATATTATTGATCTAGAAGCATTATCAAGTGATGCAAAATATTTTTGGCGGGATACCAGTAAATCCGCACCGCACAATCTGGTAACTTCTTCAGAAAAAATGAATTTTGCCCTTTACGATAAGAAGTTAATTGATAAAGAGGCAGAAATAAAATCCTGGAAATTCAAGGATGAAGCTGAGCTGGAAGAGCGGGGAGAGGACGGTAAAAAAGCGTCTTTTAATTTTTCATATGGCTTAACATATAAAGTTGATTTCCAGTATAATCAGGGGAAAAACAGCTATTTGCGGTTTAATGCTGACCAGCCGTTTTTAGATAAAAATACCGGCGAGCAAATTGAGGCAAAAAATGTTATTGTCCAACTGGTTGAAGAGCCGGTTTTTGACGGGGGCAAGGGGAGACTGGAAATATTCGTGGGCGGAGAGGGTGTTGCCTGGTTTTTCCGTGATGGTCAGGCAATTCCCGCCACCTGGAAAAAAGAGTCCCGTACTGATAGGACGCTGTTTTATGACATTGATGGTAATGAGATAGAGTTTAATCGTGGAAATGCCTGGATACATATTATTCCCAAAGACAAAGAGGTGTTGTATGAGTAGGGGATGTTGGAGATTCTGAAACAAGTTCAGAATGACTGAATAGAAAGGCTTACAGTAATGTTCAGTGTCAGGATGACAAGTCGTTTTTAGATAAAATAAAGCCGCCTTAGAAACACACAGGATGTTGGATTGGTATGCAGGCGGCTTGTTTAGGCTAATTTCAAGCCCTGAGTTCGCGTTTGGCGGTATTTGCGGATTGGTCATCTGGCGATCCCTTCCGGATTTTAAGGTTCGTGGATAGTACACTTTTTTCTATTACTAGAATTAGTGTACTAGAATTTTCACATTCGAAGCGGGCTTGTGCAAGATGTGAAAATGGAAACTTGAGCTCCCTAAATCCTTGTGAGTCAGTGCGAACATCTAAGAATAAGAAATTCCCACACTTTAAGATTTTGGAAACCCTACCGATTAAAATCTGTCCGTAGTAGTTTACGTGGACTTCAAATAATCCGTCTGAGCCTTGGTCTTGAACCATGAACTCAGTACCAGCGATCTTCTCGTCAGGAGAAGGGAGCTGGTTTAGTAGCCATATGCCAAAATGGCCATTTCGTGAGGCGTTAGAAACGTAATCGCGAACTCTTTCAAAGAACTGTTTAAATGCTCTGAGGTTTTTCATCAAAAATCACCTCCTTCCACAGTTTCAGAGCGTTTTATTTATATTTTTGTTTATTTTTCCTCCATAAAAAGTATACATTATATGGCATAGGTGGTCAAATCGTTCATTTCGTTTGATATTTTAGCTAAGCTCGGCATCTGGTTCGGAATTGATAATTAGTTTTTCACTTGACGCTTCGGCCCTGTTCAGCATTAAGCTCGGAATTAAAATACAATAATGAGCTTGACACTTCAACTTGGTTCAGCATCAAGCCCATGTTTTTAATTTTTTGGGCTTGACTAATATTAGCAAAATGGTATGTTAATATACTAACTTTATTTTGGTTAGTTTTGTTTTTTAATAAATAGTGGGTGCCTATGGGTGCACGATAGGTGCTTTAAACCACAAACTCCATACTTATCAGGAGGTAAGCGTGAAATTTAGACAATTGATGCGCTTCTTGAAAATTCTCATTGTCGGCGGTGGCAAAATTGGAGGCCAAATCGCCGTACGATGCGCATTTTATGGGAAGCGAAAAATGGTTATCTGTGAAACCGCAGAGGGCCTGGAACGTTCAAAAAAGATTGTCCAGGATGCCTTTGCTTTTCTGTTCAAGATTCACAAGATTGTGGATGTTGATGAACAGAGAGCAATTACGGAGCGGATAACCTGGGTTACGGATTTGGCTGTCGCGGTAGCTGATCCGGAAATCGAGCTGGTGATTGAATCGGTCTTTGAACTGCTGACGCTCAAACAGCAGGTTCATCAGATTATCCGTGAGAATCTGGCTGACTCGTCCAAGACAATTGTGGCTTCCACTACGTCTTCGCTGTTGCTCAAGGACATCGGTGTGAAGGTTGTAGGGTTCCATCCCTTCCTTCCACCGCACATGAATGCTGGCTTTGAACTGATCTGGGATGATGATACTCCGCAGCGCACTTTGATCAATCTGTGGGTTTTTGCCCAGAGTATTGGTCTGGTGCCGACCAAGGTCAAGGGGAACCAGCCTGGATTTGTCGGTAACGGTATTTTTGTGCCGCTGGCTATGCTGGCTGTTGAACTGCTGGCTAAGTACGACATGGCCACTATTGAAGAGGCATGCAAGAGAGCCACGACATTCCTGAAGATGGGAATGTTTAAACTGGCGAACATGGTCGGCTTGGCAACAGCCAAGAATATTGCCGAGATAATGTCCTGCGAGGCACTCGGTGATACCTGTAAAGTACCGCAGGTTTTGATTGCCCAGTGTGATTCCGGCAATGACTTTGACTTCTCTGGTGAAGTCAACGAAGCCCAGGTTCTGGAGATCGTCGAACTTCTGCGGGGCTGTATCCTTTACCATGCTTGCCGTGTGGTCGGAGACGTTGAAGGTAGCTGGTGGAATCTTGATCGCCTGATGCGCACTAGCTTTGGCTGGAAAATAGGACCTTCGGAAATGATGGCGAAGCTCGGTCGCGATAAGGTTGTTGATCTAGTAAAGGCTTATTGTAATCGGTTTGAGACTGTGCCGGAAGTCACCATCCCTGAAGATTTTGATAAGGCATTTGCGCCTTATGATCTGCAGGTGATGTTTGACGAGGAAACCGGGACTGCGCAGGTTACTTTCTGTCCCAAGAAGGTGATGTTCCACTCCGAACGTGTCCTTCAGGCTTTGAAAGACGCCATTGCTGATCTGGAAAGTCGCGGCTGCCGGTCTGTCATTCTGACCGGAGTCGGACCTGCATTCGTGGTTGGTGCTGATGTCAAAGCCATGGCCAGCATGACCCCGTTTGAAGCTATGAGGTATCTTGACTTTGGCCATGAGGTATTCAACCTCATTGAGCGGAGCAAGTCCATGACCTGGATTATGGCGGTAAACGGCATGGCTGTTGGCGGCGGCTGGGAAAATGTTCTGGCTGGCCACTATATCATCAGTTCCAGTGGCGCACGCTACTGGCTGGCTGAAGGTGCACTGAATATCAAGCCAGGATGGGGTGCCTATGAACGTATACTTCGTCGTACCGGCAGTCTGACTGTACTACAGAAGTACGGTTCACAACCGAATCGCAAGTTCAGTGCGGCAGAAGTGCACCGTGACGGTCTTGTTCACGAAGTTGTTGAGCCTGAGGAAGTCCTATTCCGGGCCTGGGAATATGCTGTTGACCTGGCTGGCCTGCCGCCGGCTGCGGTTAATGAGGGTCGGATGCTTGAGCTGGCGCTTGTTGATCTGGTGTATCCGATGGACAAGCTCACCGCTCTGGTTACAGCCACTGAAGCAAAGCTGTTCCCGATGGCTAATACCAAGTTGTGCATGACTACGTTCTCCGAGAAAGGCGCTGATGCTCTGGGTGAACTGGAATTCAGTGGAAACTAAGCTGATCTTTATGAAGTTTCGGAGGAACTTCATATAAAGCTTGATCGTTATACAGCTGCTGGCAATTATGTCGGCAGCTTTTTTTATATGAAAAAAACCGCCTTGCCTGTCTGAGAATATCAAACATTTAAGGCGGTCTTGGATGAGCTTATAACTTGACAGTTACGATTCGTTGGTGTCAATTGGATTCATTGGATGTGGATATTATTCTATCCTTGTGGTATCCCTGATGGATGACGCGTGAGCCGTAACAGCGCAGACAACCGGGGAATCATGGATTTCCCCTTGGGCCTCTTCTGCAGCGGATATTTCGCCGCTGTCAGTCGTTTCTTCCGGATCCCGGTACAGTAGTTTGCCGTTATTGTCTACACTGTACCAGTTGCGCTGTACATGACCATTCTCATTGGTCATGCTGACCAGGTTGGTGGATGTGAATTTCAGCGTTTCCGTACCTGAGTCTAGGCAGATTGTCACTCTGAAGGTGATGACTGGTTCGCTGTTACTGCCGCCAACTTCGGTACTGATGTTGGTGATAATACCGCTATAGTTGGTGGGCATTCCATTCACGCAGATTTTCATCCTAGTGAGCATTTCTTGCTCAGCAGATAGGTCTTCGGAAAAATCATCCTTTATCCGAGCTGCAAGGAATACTCCGAGATCAGGTCGATTTACTTGCCTCCCCCATTCCGAAATGAGTATCAGCAATAACTCAAACCCAGTCGCTCCTTTTCTATTGTTGTTTGCCAAATTTACCTCCTGTTGGTGTTTATTTTTATCTCTGATTTTTCTAATTAATTGTTATAGTATACAGGTAAATGAAAAAATGTCAAACCTTTGATGATTGGCGTTGTACTTGACGCTTTTTTTATTTTAATATAAAGTGCAATTGAAGAGGAGAGCAGTGTTATTGTTATTATAGTTGAAATTAGCCATTTTTTTCCGGCTCTCTTTTCTTGAGCCGTTTTTTTGTAGGTTACTATTGACAAAAAATGTGTTTTATGAAAAGATATATGGTTATTTGGTACATTGAAAAAAGTAATAATAAAGGTCAATAAAATTAACCCTTTAACGTAACGGGAGGACTGGCAGATGAGTATCAGTAAGATTGTGCTGGTCGGCATAATGTTAGCTGTTTTATTAGCAGCAACTAGTGCCGTTCAGGCGCAACCGCAACCCTGTGATCAGGTGGTCGTTGACGAAGGCAACTATCTTGGCACCGATAAAAGCCAAGTAGCAGAAGCCGCCCAACGGCTAGTTAATTCCGGCGCTGAAGTCCGCGTCATGGTACTGCGCAACAAGCAGCCTTATGGCAATATTGATCGGTATCAGGATGCCATGGGGCGCGAATGTCCATCATGGCGGGCAGGCAATTCGGGCACTCGCAACAACCTGATCGTTATCTGGCTTTTTATGGAAGATCATGAGAGCTACATTACTTACGGATCGGAATGGGCCAAGAAGCTGGATAACAAGTGGAATTCTATCCGAGCGGACGTAATGGGCCCCAAATTGCGTGACGGCAAGACCGCAGCTGGATTAGTGGCCGGACTCACTGGGATCAAAGACACGCTGGAGTATGAGCCGGTTGGCTTTGGTACGGTGTTCCTATGGATACTGGTGGTAGGGCTTTTTATTTTTCTGGTGATTTACATTCCTCAGACGCTGTTGAGGCGGCGTCGGGAAAGAGAAAAACGCCGAGCCGCTCAGCAGCAGGCCAAGCTGAAAATCGCTTCCGGTTCGGACTTGATTAATGAGTTAGAGCAGCCGATTGAATTGCTGAAGATCAATATGAATGATCTGGAGAGCAAATCATCAGCTGATGACGCCGAACCATACCGTCAGTGTTATGATGAACTCAAGGCATCGTATGACACCGCCCTTCTTAATTTCGGTAACCTGAAAAAATCGGACAATGATCCGGAAACTGACGGGCTATCGGTTGACGAGTATGACGCCATGACTGAATCATATCAGAAAGTGGAGTCAGATTTGACGCAGGTGAGGCGCAAGATGGGCCGTTTGGTTGAAGACATCGCAGAATTCAAACGGCAAATCGATCGCGCTCCAACGGTGGTGTCAGAAGCCCAGGCGGCAATTGAGCTATCAGGCACGGCAATAAATGCTGTCGCTGGACAGGACTTCAAAGTTGAAGCTGCCCAGTCGGTTTTAACCGAAGCCAGGCGGCTGCACTCGGAAGCTAGCGCAGCTTTGGGTGATAAGCATTTTTTTGCGGCCATTGATTTGAGCCAGCAGGTTATTGCCAAAGCTAATGAGGCGCAGCAGACGGCCGAAAGGCTCCCTGAGCTGAAGACCGAACTGAAGCAGGGAATTTCCTTGAGCAAGGAACGTATCCCCGTAGTGGACAAAGCTATTGACGCAGGGCACGCTCTGTTTCTGGAAATCTCCGCAGCTTATGCGGAATCGTCCTGGCGTACTGTCCAAGGCAATGGAACCGAAGCTGAAAACAGGATTGATTGGTCAGGACAAGCCATTGCCGAAGCCGAAAGGCTGGCGACTATGGAAGTCCAGGGTTTTGCCCAGGGCCTGGAGATTCTCGAGGAAGTCGGGCATTGGCTGGATCAGGCTGAATCGTTTATGCGTTCTATTACCGCACTCAAGACCAATCTCGAGGCGGCCAAGCGCGACGTCGCCGGCGAAATCGAGGCTGCCCAGTCAGATATTGACAAGGCGGTTAAGTATATCGCCGAGTACGATGGTGACATCCGCGAATCCCTTGAGACCGACCTAGCCCAAGCCCAGTCTTCTCTTGAACAGGCAAAGGCTATGCTGGCCGCGGAAAAACCTGATTATATTCAGGTGGTGAAATTGGCCAGGCAGGTCAACGCCACGGCTGACAGAATTCTGGATGAAGCGGAAGATGAACATGAAGCGGCCGAACGGTTGCGTCAGCGCGCTAGAACTTCACTGCGTGAAGCAGAGCGTTCGATTTCCGCGTCCAAGGAGTATATCGAAGACCATCGTCACGATATCAGGGCAAACACTGAGTCTACCACCGAGTCACTCATCAACGAAGCAGAAACGTTTTTACTTCGGGCTAAATCAGCGGTTAATGCTGCTGAGATAGTCAAATGGGCTGACGCCTCTGACCAGAAAGCTGACCGGGCTCTGGAAATGGCTGAAGCTGATGTTAGTGAAGCTAAAGCTGAAGCTGCCCGGCGCCGTGAGCAGGAAAGACTGGCTCGTGAAAAGCGTGAGCGTCTCCGAAGAGAAAGAGAAGCGCGTGAAGCGGCTAGCTACAGTAGCGATGATGATGACGACGACCTCAGCTTTAATTGGGGCACGCGCAATTCTACCACCCCGATTTTTCATTCTACCAGTCATTCCACCGGATTTAATTTTGGTGGCGGCGGCGGTAGCCATGGCGGCGGCGGTAGCTGGGGCTCTTCATCCCGCGGCGGCGGCGGTGGCAAGTGGTAAACTATTTTTTGAGATTGATAACACAAATCAACAGAACAAACAGGAAACCGTAAACCGACGCTATCAAAGCGTCACAATGCCAAAGGAGTTACAGAAATGGCAGGAATCTTTGACAAGCTGCGTAACATTACGCTGGGCAACATTCATACGTTGCTCGATGCTGTAACCGACTGGAATGCGATCGGTTCAGTCAAGCAGAGGGTCCGGGACATGGGCGAAGCCCAGAAGAACATTTCCGTGGAATCGGCTGTCGCTAAGTCGGCAGTCAAGGAGAAAACCAGGGGAATTGCTAATCTTAAGGTTCAGATCCAGACCGTTGACGACAGCATCAATCTGGTGTTGGAGGACAACGACCCCAGCAATGATCATATGGCTGAACCTTTGGAAGCCAAGATGATCGCCCTGGAAGCCGAACTGAAGAACGAAGAGGCCGAGCTGGAGCAAGGCAAGCTGTTGGCAGAGCAGCTGGCCAAGGCGGCAGAACGTGTTTCAGCCGAGTACCAAAAAGCCTTGAAGCGCATGAACGAACTGATCATGCTCGACAAATCGGCCAAGGCCCAGGAAAAAGCGGCCAGCGCCATGGAAGCCGTGGCTGATGTCGCCTCTGGTGCTGCCGAGGCGTCAGTCGACAATGTCGCCAATCGCATCAAGGATCGCTCCACCCGGGCGCGTGCTCGCATGGATCTGGCTATCGGTTCGATGACTGATCAGCTGGATGTGGACATGGTGGCCCTGCAGGCCAAGGACCGGATCGCCAAGCGCCGTGCGGCTATGCAACCCGCAGCCGATGCTCCGGCGACCGATGCTCCCGCGGAGGCCAAGGTAGAAGCCAAAGAATAACATTTGCACCTTTTTTGTACATACGCCTGAAGGCAACTTCAGGCGTTTTTTTATATTTGAAAATTTAGAACTGTTTGTGGTACTGAATTCACCTAGATGATGTATATTGACGAATAAATTAGCTTTATGCTAAGGTGTAATTGGAGAGGAGAGAGTTTATTTATTATGCGCAAGAAATGGCATTTTTATGCTGGCTTTCTTCTCTGAAAGGCCGGTTTTTTGGCCTGAACCCTTGACAAATTAAAAAAGTTATGCTAAATTGGTTAGTTAAAAAACCAAAACAATAACCCAAAATTTATTGCCTTGAAGGGAGGGATGTAAAGGCGAAAAAAGCTGTTTGACAAAAAGTT
>JAHIVO010000086.1 GCA_018816445.1 Patescibacteria group bacterium | reverse complement strand
TATTTGATATAGTTTCATTTTATAACATCTTCCTCCTTTTATTCCCACCACTTTTTGATTTCTTGGCGTTGTTTTTCTATCTCTTTATTATCAGTACAGCAATTGGTATTTTGTTTTTGCTCACCTCTTAAATTTTTAGCTATATCAACTTCAATATCCTTTAAGCATTTTATCAACTGCTCATCATAATTACCTACTTTACTATAAATATCTTGTACTCTTTTCATTTCAGGTGTATCAAAATCTTTACTATCAATTATACCTTTTATGATATTGTACCTTTCTTCCTCAGTTTTTTGAATATGTCTTAATGCTAATGCTGATAGAGCAAATAGTGATGCTTCAATAACATTCTCCGTACACATCTTTTCAAAAGCTTCTTTAAATTCTTCCATACTTATACATCCTCCTCCTCATTTTTACAACTTCTACATATTTCTATTAGTTCTTTATATATAGGTGGGAAATCATCGGTCTTATCAATATACACTTCACCACACTCTGGGCATATACCAAAATTATAGTAATTTGCTACACCGTTGATATATTTATAATAACAACCTCTTCTTTTATCTAATTTAATGTCCTTTATATTATCCCAACAAGCCTTTAGCTTTTTTTCTGTTTCTCTTGCTTCTTGGTCATTGATACAGGTGGAAAACTTAACACAATACGCTGGACAACTCATATTATTTCTCCTTTATTATATTAATTCATTTACCTATACTATACCATTTTGGTATAGAAGTAAACTTATTTATATAAAAAGGTAATATTTTATCCCTTAACTTTTACCCAATGCCTGTTATTAACTACAACACCATTCCACATAATTTCCTTTTCAGGCTTTTTATATGTGGCAATTAATCTTTCTGGATAATAACCTTTTTCTTCAAGTGTTATTATAGTAAGATTGCCGTTTTCATCATTTGTCAGTGGTGTTCCTATTGGATATATTTTGTCTACATAAGCTAATACCCATCCTGATATAGATATTGGTACTTGCTTCTTTCTACTATCAGTACCGCAACTTAATCCAAATGTATCTGTAGCTATACCCATTATACCCATTTGACATCTTTGATTACATATCTCTGCTCCAAGGTTAGTATCGAAGTAGCATTTACCGAATACCATTTCATCATTCAAATCTTGGAAGTCTGCCACATCATTATATACAGCATTATATACCCTTGTTGCATAGAAATAACCATCATAATTCAATCTGGTAGTATTGGTTGGATCTAATGTACTATCATAAAGATAACCATCAGCCTTCGTAGAGTTATCAATCTTCAACCTACCTAATATTAAATCTGTAGCACCATTAGTCAATTCAGATTCAGTATAATATCTGCTATCATGATAATGAGTTGTATTACTATCACCTGTTAATCCTAAATTAGTTCTTGCATCAGCTGCAGAGCTTGCACCTGTACCACCATCAACTACAGTTATATCAGTAATACCAACAACAGAACCACCAGTTATTGCTACAGCATTGGCATTCTGTATAGACATAGTGCCAAGTGCTAATGCTGTGACTTTAGTATCAACATAGGTTTTTACTGCCTTTTCTGTCGATAATGCTAAATCACTGTTACCTGCAAGAGTACCATCAATAGAAAACTCATTAATACTTGCTCCTTGGTAAGCTTTGATATAGGCATTATCATCAACTGTAAAACCTATTGTACCACTATCACTATATATTTTGACACCGTTAGCATCTTTAGCTTTAATGTTATCAGTTTCAAAATCTCCTACCATAAAAATTCCGTGGTAGTCCATATTTTTATCCTCCTTCTTTTTACTTTAAACTTTCATAGTCAATACTTTTTTCCATATATTGGTCATTTTCATCTAACATATATACATTATTATATAAAGTATCCTTAATTTTTGAGAATTTGTTCTGTTTTTTAATATAGTTAAGGAAGGAATGATAACAAATTTGTGTAAAATACGCAAAGGGATTGGGAACTTTCTGTTTGTTTGGATCAAAATTATGAGCGTACCTTACACAAGTATAAACAGCATCATTAATCATATCTCTCTTCCATGTATACCCCGCAAAATTACCCTTGTTAGCATAATTGGTTGCTATAGTT
>JAHIVO010000079.1 GCA_018816445.1 Patescibacteria group bacterium | reverse complement strand
GGTCCGCCGCCTGGCCCGGCTCCGGTAATAATTTCGTCTATGCCATTGCCATCAACATCACCAGTTGCTACGTCAACTCCTCCGCGGAAGCCTGTTGGATATGGAAAGAAATCTGACAAGCGTAAACCATTAGCCGAATATATTTTTACATGCGGGCCGCCGCCTGCACCAGCACCAATAATAATTTCCTGGCCGCTGTAGCGTGAATCTACATTGCCGCGAGCCACGGAAGCGCCTCCTTCAAATTTTGTGTAGGGAAGTATTTCATCCGGCAAAGGCGGATGAAAAATCGGTCCAGCGATTTTTTGTGCGCTAAGAAGGCTTTCATACGGATTAATAATATTTTCATCAGGCCGGTGGATTTCAAAATGCAAGTGCGGTGAGGTATTTTCAGCATTTCCAGAATCACCTATATAACCAATTAACTGACCCTGGGTTACCGGGTTGCCGTTATATACATCAATAGCATAAGCATTAATGCCACCTCCGAGTCCGTCATCTGTACCTGGGTTGTCATTGTTCATATGCAAAAACCAATATTCATAGCCATCATCACCCTGAATAAAAGCGCCATAGCCATAATATGGTTCAGGATAAGCCACATAGTTAACATAGCCATCAACCGGGCAAATTAACCGCTGCATTTTATTACCAAATACATCAATGCCTTCATGAGTACGACCACCGGAACGGGGAGCACCAAAATCATTGGAAAAAAGCGTTTCACCAATAACCGGGAAAATCATATCCCTAATATCAGAAGCATTTACCGTTGGTATATAAAAAATAAAAATGCCTAAGATTAAACCAAGGCATGCAAAATATAACTCTATATTCGTAATGGTTTTTGTTTTCATGTAATCATTATAGCATAAAATTTCAGAAAAATCAATTAAATAACAGAGGGGGACCAATCCACCCTCTGTTTTGAAAAGCCCTGGAGTTGTGCTTCATGACGGACAAAACAGGTATTCATCTAAGACGCACTCTAAATGAGACATCGCGGTTCATCCTTTCATTTAATGATCATTTTCTTTTTTCCAGCGGTGCGTTTTTCTACATAGAAATACGCTATTCTGGAAATTAACGTGCCAATGTATGGCAATAGTATCCAAATGCATGTCTCCATCATGCGTTTGGGAACACAGTATTTGCCGTGGGTGTTGAATTCAATAACAAACATCACCAGTAATGACAGCCACCAACCTATCAGGAATATTTCTCCTCTGCGTTTTTTCATATTTTCCTTTAGCCAGCGACTTACTTCTTTGCGCATGACATAAATTAGGATTAACATGAAATAAGCAAAAGGCATATTCTTCGGTACAGTGAACTGGTCAATTTTGAAGAATTCAACCACGCACATGGCAAACTGTGTCAGCGTCCACGCTACTAAGAACCAAAAGAGGTAACTTAGCTTCCGCGCGGATGCCCAAGTTGAGTTGCGCTCATTGCGCTTGTTAGTTTTGACATTTACATCACTCCTTCCAAAGTGTCTTTTGTTTGATGCTCTAAAGAGTTTGTTGCGCCATGTCAAAACAGCACAAATTGGCACCAAGGCTATTTTAATCTGCTCTTTTTGTGCTTTTTAGTTTTCTTCTGTTTCCGTTTCCGCAGGTATTATATATCAAGCTAGATGTTAAATCAAGCGTGAGATGTGGAAAAGTATCAAAAAACCTATTTTTTTCCCACAAAACGGATTAAATTATGCACCCCAATACGTCGGTCTTTATAGGTTTCACCTCTATTGTCCAGCATAATAGTATGGTAGGGCTGAACAAATTCCTTAATTGATTTCGGACTGAAGTAACGCTTGGTAATTTCGCCAATTTGGTAAAAATCTTGTTCTAGCTTTTTCCCTTGTCCGTATTCAGGATCTTTTGTCGAATTAAGCATAATAGCAATGAAACCATGCGGTTTAAGGACTTTGTATATTTGACTAAATATTTTTTTGGTAGTTTTTTTATCAAAATAATGAAGTGATAAATGGGAATACACAATATCAAATATTTCTTTATTGAAGGGCAGGGGATTAGCCACATCGTGTTTAACAAGCTTAATCCTATTTTTCATGTTATTAGGGATTTTTTTTCTAGCATAATCCAATCCGGTTTTTGAAATATCCGTGAGAGTATATTGATAACCTTTGCCTGAAAAATATATCGCATCCTGGCCCTGCCCGCCGCCAATGTCTAAAATATGACCGCTGGGCGGGAAATATTTTATTACCCATTGGGCGAAAAGAGTCGGCCTGTTTATCCAATCTTCCTTAGTATAAAGTTTGTGTAGTCTATCCCAGTAAGTTTTCATGATTATTTAAATTCAATTTGTTTATATAAGAGTTTGGCAATTTCAGGAGCAGCATATTGTTTAATAATTTGTTTCCAATGGTCATAAAGCGGATAATTTACCGAATTGATTATGGAATTGATGGTATGCGGTGAATTGTTTTTGGCTATTTCTAAGAAATTTAGCATTTTTGGTTTTTCTAAAAATGGTGATTCGGTTTGAAAAAGCGCAGCAGTTTTTGGATAAGTTTGCGCAAAGTCAGTTAAACGGGGGATATAGTATTCAAAAGCAGTGGAGTTTTTCCCATACTTATCACTTACATTAATGGCAAAGGCGGTGTTGCCGGCGTAAACTTCATGTAAGGCCTCTGCTAAAGCATCAGTCCAATCAGCATATTTGAATACTTGCGCTTCTAGCGTGGTTAAATCATTAGCTTCCAGCTGGAGTTTAATATAATTATATGGTCCTACTTTTTCTGGAAATTTTTTGGATATTTCCTGGATTGCTTTTTTTTCAGTTTGGTGCAGTTCTTTAGTTTGTTCAGGGTTCATATTTTCTTTGTGTGAGGACATGACGTCACCCATGATAATTTCCAGATCATCATGCACCAAGGCCATGATTATTGCCTTGGCAATATTAATAGAATCACCAAACGCTTGCTGCAGGTTAGGCGCTAAATCGTGAATTATCCAGGCTACGTGCTGGGAGTGCGTAAAAAGGTTGGAACGATAAAACATTGGCTTATACATATCGTACCTGGTCACTCGTTTTAGCAGTTTTTCCCGGTCAGTAAAATCCTGGAACAGTTTTTTAGTGTCAGAAAAGTCAAATATTTTTTGTGCCATTTTTAATTATTGTTTTGAAATAAATCAGTTAAGCGGAAGATCAACCGGCACAATTAATTGATCACTCAAATCAATGTTATCAGATGGGTTGCTTTTATTTAAGTATAGATTACCCGGACCATAGGCGGGTTCTGTAAAAGTAAGAGTTGCTTCAAATGGGATGAAATCTTCAGTCATCCAGTCAGATGAGGAAGTAGCTATGGCTGTGCCAATTTCTACACCCAAGACATCTTTGAGTTGAATCGCAAATGAGCCTTCACAAAACCAGGTTCCGCGTGCTTGGCCAGTTATGATTATTGGACTGGTTAGTACATCATTCGGACGGGGAGTGGAAATGGTAATTAAATCGATTTTTTCTAATTCATTGCCAATATTCTCGGTAAATGTTTCTCCTTCTGGAGTAGTGCATTGGCGCGGGTATGATTCAGCCACTGGAAAACCCATATCTTCACAATCCGCAAAGGAAATTATTGGCCCGCCGCCCGATGCTGTTGCGTTTGTGTTGGTTGTAGTGTTTGTGTTTGATGTTGTGGTGTTGGTATTTTTATTTGTTTCAACAATAACAACTACCACGGCAATAATTATTGCCACTACTACCACAGTAATTATTAGGATTGGAACTGCTTTACTTTTCATTATTTTTTATAGTTATTTATTATTATTTAAATTATTAATGGGTTTTTATTTAAGATAATTTGCCAAATAAATGCGATTCCTAGGATTATCCAGGGCATTATATAGTCAGAGGCAAAACGAACGCGATATTGGCTGGGGTTAAAGCCAATTTTTTTAAGTAGAAAGTAATAAAAAGTAATACTGCGTTTTTTTACGTCAAATTGCTGGCGGGTTAAAATGCAATCCCCAATAAAAATTAGCTGTAAATAATATGCAATAATACCAAGGATTATTAATGGCCAGCGGAAGAGAAAAGGGGAAGACCATAATATTATTATTACAAGGAAGTGTAATACTATCACCCAACCAGTGTTTTGCTTTTCTTGAGGAAAGTTGCTGGTGTTCATTTTTTATTTTTTAGCCAAGCTTTTTTAAGCAATGATAGTGTAAGTGTTGAAAGCATAAAAGCTAAGGCAGGTACGATTGAATTAAGCCAAGGTTTGGGAAGTTTAGCAATGTAAAAAAATACCACAATAACTAAATAGGTTAGAGTAAAAATAATGATGCGGCGCATCCAGCTGGTTTCCCAGGCTTTGTCCGCTTCCACACGTTGGTTGCGTTTTTTTATTTCATTTATTTGATTTTGGAGATCCTCAGGTGTAGGCATATAATTAATCAACTATTAATTCACCGTTAACAATACCATTTTCAACTGTATAGCCGCTGGAGTATAATTGCCATTCAGGACAGGTGCCGGTTTTTTCAATCTCTTCGTTATTATAAAACTGCGTTACTTCATCATCGGTCAGATCGGCAAAACAAACCCCAACCTCACAATTGTCACCGTTACTGCACTCTTGTCCGCCGTCCGTGGTTGGTAGGTTACAGCGATATTCCTGCACATCATGAGAAAAGATGCCCCATTCGCCGTTGGCCTGTAGGCAATCCTCTTCGGTTGATATTTCATTGCTTGTGGTAACGGTATATTTCGGGTTACCTTTGATTGTTCCGAAAATGTCTATAGTAACTTCGAATGTGCCGGTGTTTTTCGATACGCAGTTAATAGTCACATTATCATCACGCTGCTCTGCAGAAATAAGTGTTTTACAGTCACCTAAAGCATGAGTCGGATCGCGAGTTTCAATATATTCAACAATACCTGCCTGGGTAGTTAGGTCAATTTCAGTTTTTTGGCAGTATCCACTGACACAGCGTGCTTCGTAATTACGCTTAGGATTCGGACAGTAGGCATCGATGTACTGCGGACATTCAATTAGTGATGAACATGGATCAATAGAAGCAGCTAAATCATCAAAAGAATTTTTTTGGACAGCTGTATAGTAATCTTTGGCATAGTCCTGGCAATAGGGAGCAGGACAGCATTCATTTATTTTTGCTTGCTTGTTTACCAATAAACAATCAGCGTTAAAAGTGCAAGTCGTATCGACATCACCACTGGCTAAAGAAACCATATTTGGCAATTGATTTGTATTAGCGGTATTGGTGTTTCCGTTGATATCAATATTTGCATTTATCCTATTAGTGTTGGTTTTAGTATCATTGTCATCATCCAAACATCTATATGGCTCTCGTTCTTCAGGTGTGCATTCTCGTTCTGAACATATTACTTGGCCATCATAATCCCTGGTACATGTATTACAACCATCAAAAAATCTCTGGCAAGCAGTTGCGTTTGTATTAGTATCATATTCCGGAAATGGATTGTTCATTTTTTCACATCCCTTAAAATACTGAAAAGTAAATTCTAATGGGCAGGAACATTTATTAATCAGCCGCATAGAGCCGTAAATATTGCTTTGGCAGGGTAAATAGATTGCGAAGATCCAAAGTCCGATGATAATAATTATAATTATGATGATGGGAATGGTGATTTTTTTCATAAGTTTTTTAAATGTATTATTTATATTTACAAATGTTAAAAAATAAAATTAATCTACTATTAATCTAGGTGCCAATAAGAAAGTTAGGATCAAATAAATGATTGTACATGCTATATAAATTTTTTTGTTATTCCCGCTACTTAGGATGATTAATATTATTGACATCAGCACCATGAACATAATTATTGTCCAAAGCAGCAATTCAAAAATTCCCCAATTTGGGTAAGAACCCATAAAAAGGACAATAAGTAGGAAAATAATAGAAACGATTATTGGTATGAATACAATCCATTTCAAGATGGGCCTATCATATTTATTAATTGTTGCTTGATTTTTCATAAAATTATAATTTTATTGTTTTTTGAATTATTTTTAGTAATTGATCATGTACTAGGCCACTACTTGAAATGCCACCTTTAATTTTCTAACTGGATATCACGACGAATTTTAGCGAGTCTTTTATCGTCTGCCCGGTTTAGCCCTTCCATGTGTATCCATAAGCTTAGTGGTTCAATTTTAAGTAGTTCTCTTATGAATTCATCTCTCCCTTTTTCATTATATCTGTTTTTATTGATTGTTCCGGCAACCGCAATTTTGACAGCCGGGCCTAAAGCACGGAGCCGCTCTATATCATCAATTGCTTTTTTAATTGTTTCAACTTCTATTTTGCTGCCTTGGCGGTGCAGGGTTTCATAAAGAGCGCCCAAGCCAGTTCGAACTTCTTGATCAACTTCAGCAATTTCCTGTTTGTCACCATCTCTTAATTCAGCTGTGGCAATACGCGTTGCCGGACTTTCATTTTCCAGCGGGGGAATATCATTACTTTTAATAGGCTGTTCACGTGTAGTATTTTCTAAGCCGTGAATATTAGGATGTTGTTCTATATTTTCTCGCATAATGGTATTTTCTATTTAATTTTTTTTTGGATTATTTCAATAAGTTGATCGTGTACCAGACCGTTGGTAGCCAAAGCCCCCTTAGTTTTTCTATCATATTTTTGTTCCTGGCCATAAATATCTGTTACTTTACCACCAGCTTCTTTGACAATAATATCAACTGCGGCAAAATCCCAAGGATTGTTATTGGGGAAGATATTAGCTACAGATTCGCCGCTAGCTACCACTGCACCCAGATAAGCTGTAGAGCCAGTTTCCATATCTATACCAAGTTTAAGTAGCTCACTAACCAGAGGTATAAAATCAATATGTGATTTGTTCCACACGCAAATACCGACCAGCTCCCGCGTGATTTTATTACTTTTTGAAACCTGGATTAGCTTATCATTTAAAAAGGCACCCTTGCCTTTTTCCGCAATATACAAACGGTCTGCAAAAGGATTATGAATTACACCAAGAATTGGAAAACCTTTCTGAACTAAAGCTAAGGAAAAAGCAATAATGGGTAAACCGCTAGCGTAGGGGATAGTGCCGTCGAGAGGATCACAAACCCAGACATATTCATTTTTTATATTAAAACTCCCACCTTCTTCACCAATAAAACCATGCCCTGGGAATTCTTTTTTTATGCCGTCTAGAACCAGCTGGTTAATAGTTTTATCAACAATGGTGACAGGGGAGTCATGTTCTTTAAGTTCAACTTTATATTCAGCATTAAAATATTTGGTAATTATATCACCAGCTTGATTAGCGAGGTTGATGGCAAATTTTTTCGTATCCATTTTTCAGCTACAAATTATTATTACACTAAAAATACCCCATTTTTAGCATAAGAGCAAGAAGAGTGGGTATAAAAAAACCTTGCCTAGTCCACTTGGGACGAGCAAGGCTTGATGAGCTGTGATATCAACCTCAATAGGTAGGTTCTAATGCTTTGGAAATGAGTTGTTTTTTGTACTCATTAAATCGGGCTGGTATCTCTATGCCATTTGCTTTCATCAGGTATCCAGCTTGATCCAAAGCTATCTTTGCTTCCATTAAATTATTTATCATCAGATGCATCTTGAGCCGGGTCTCGGCAAAGCATATTTCTATATATACACCGCAGTGCTCAAATATGTGATCTACGTCATCAAAGTGTGTTTCCTCCCAGGTATTATCTTCTGGGGGGAGGCCATAAACTAGCGAATCAATAATATAACTCGCTGCTAACCAGCAGGAGTCATTGTCAGTCGCTTCGACCGCCTTACAGACGTAGTAGTCGATTTTTTCCATTTCCTCGGTTTGCTGGACTGCATCTACCTGTCCGAACAATGGTGTGCTGATCAAAGCAACAATTAACATCAAAAATAAGGGTCGCATGCTACCCCTCCTGTTTTTAAAGGTTCGTGAGATGATAGTTGATTTTTATATCTTATCTAAAGTGGGAATAAAGTCAAATTCATTTTATCAATACATTGATAAGTTCTTTTTCATCACCCCGTAACGCATGACCAGCGTCAGGTATCCAGATGAGCTCTTCTGGATTTTGCAGCTTGCCAAAGAAATCTTTAACAACTTCTATAGGTAGCAGTTCGTCGCTAGCGGACTGTATGATTGAGATCCGCGGTGTTAGTTCGGACACAAATTTTATAGGATTGAATAATTCATTCATTTTGTTAATCTCGGCTTGGTAAAATTCTTTATCCTTGAGTCGAATGGTTTGCTGGGCGTCTGCCCATAAATCTTCCATAATGGGTGTTTGGGTGAAAGATACGTCCAGTAGGGAATTGAGTAACACTATGTTATCAAACAGATCTGGGTTTTTTCGTATACTACAAAGCACATAAAAACCACCAGCTGAATAACCAAGCGCCGTTAGCGGAACGTTCGGGTATTGTTGTTTGAGATGTTTTGCCAGCGTTTCTACGTCCTGAACGCTGCCTAAGAAGCTGAAAGCGCCGTCACTATCTTGATCGCCGCGGTAATTAATTTCTTCCAGCGTGTAACCATGCTCATTCAGCTGTGGCGCCATGGTAGTAAGTCTCCATGTACCAGGAAACCCGTGGCAAAAAAGTATAATGCCTTTTAATTCTTTTTGCGTGGGGTATTCAAAATACGCTACGCGTTCGTTATTCACTTGGATGGAGTGTTTGGTGTACATATTTAAATTCTAAATTCAAATATCGAAGCACGAAACAATAATAAATTTATAATTTTTAAATATTTAAACATTAATAATTTGTTTCGAATTTCAGATTTGATGCTTCGCATTTAATTATCATCAGGCAATGAATGGGGTGGGGGATCAGTAGCTGCCAAATCCACGTTCCAATTTTTCATATCCGCCACCGGGCAGAGAACGATAGTAACCCGCTCCCTCCGGACCGGTATCCCATTGTGAAGTAAGCGGAGCTTCATAGTGATCCCCAGTAGTAGGGGAGTAAACATTTTCATAGCCCATGATAGCTTCGGTCCATCTGTCTGATAAAGACACTTCTGGGTTATCAGAGCTATTTGATGGGTCTGAGGTAGATACGTTCACGCTAGAAGTAGTTGGTCGCATCTGGGAAACACAGCGAATGGATATGGCTGCAGAAAAGGGGAGCGCGCCGTTTGACTCCCATTGTTTATTAACTGTATCTGCCATGTATACAGAAACTACGTACATAGTGGGATCATCATAATTATATGTTTTATAAATTATCATTCCTTTCCGTCCGGTAGAAGTCGTAAAGTCACGCTGAATAAAGCCTTCGTAAATATTCTGAGTTTTTCCAAGAGTAAAACCGCTGCTTTCAAAAGAACCGGTAAAAGCATAGCTAAGCCAGGCTGTTAAAAATGAATCTACGTCAGGATACATATAATTATAGACTGCGGAAATGCCCCAGCCGGCGTGTTGGGACCGGTCAGGCGAGAAAAGGTCCGCGCCCGTGCTTTCCGCATTGGTTACAAAAGACCAGTCGGCCGGTGCCAGAGCTTCGCAATACCCGGTTTGTTTGGGTACTAACTGGGTGGCTGTGTCGTCAATAGTAATGGCTGTAGTTACTACTATTTGCTGGTTGACTGCCTGGTTGGTGTTGGTGTCTGAATCGTCAGCAATCTGATTAGTGTTAGCCTGATTAGTCATCACCACTTGCGCAGCGTTTTGGTTATTGGCTGCTGCCTGATTCGTATCATTACTATTATTAATATCATTTTGAACAGTGGCAGTATTTACATTGCCGGTATTGTTGTTATCAATAACTATTTGTTGATTATTATTACTTTCGTTAATTACATCCGGGTAAACTATCAACAGTGCTGCGACGATTATTGCTATTGCCGCAATGCCGAGCAAAATTTTAGCGCGGACCGAAAGTTTTTTTGGTAGCGGTTTTGTATCCATAGTTTTATAGTAATTTAATATGTTCAGGAAATGAATGGGGTTGAGGAGGGAATATTATTATTTCTCCCAGTATGCCTCTGCCTCGTTTTCCATTTTTTTTAGCCGGGTGTAATAATCTGGAAATTCATTAAGATGAGCCATAGCGATTTTACCAGTCATCAGAGGATCGTCGTTAGTAACGTTTGTTAATGAATTTTCCGTGCCATGCTCAAGCTCCACATCCATGCCGGAGCGGAATTGTTCCACGTCATATTTAGCCCAGTCAACGCCTAGCTGTTCGCCGATGTTTTTTGCTTCGTCAGCGGTGAAATGTTGTTTTGCTGTCATATTATTTGGTTTAATGATTATTTAAGGAAATAAATGAGGTGGGGAGTATTTTTTAAGAGGTACAGTATTAGGCTAATTTATTCATATCTATATTAAGTCCAGCAGCTTTTAGTTCCTTTGCTAATTGATATTGCCAAGCACCTTGATCATCAAAAGGAATGTATACAATACCTTGAAAATCACTTGGTAATTTCACATTCTTTTTATATATTGCACAAACATTTTTTCTACCTAATTTTCCAAAAAAATATCCTAATTCTAAGATTACATTTTGTCTTGTTCGGTATTCATCCGTACCTTGTTGAACAGTAATTTTATCGTCTGGTGTTAATAATACTATTGAATAACCAATATCAACAGAATTTGATTCTAATTTTTCGATTAAGGTATTTCCTTTATTAGGTTGTTCATGTAAAATAATCGGTTTAAGAGACAATTGTTGGATTAGGCGTGCTGTCGCTTCTTTTAGTTCATTGTCGTGGCCATGAACGATAAATACTTTTTTTGATTTTGTTTTAGCATTGCCATCGCTGGATTCTTTTATATCTGGTCTAGTTTGATTTAGAATATCATTTAATTTGTGATATTGGTCTCTAATTTTATTTGCTCGGGGTACAAAATCTTTATTTATATATACTTCAGCATCATATTCTCCCCAGGAAGTTGCTGTTTTATGAATTATTATGGCAGCAATTTTATCTAATTTTAATTGGTCTAGAATTCCGTTAAGTGTATCCCATTCTATTGAAGGAAGATTAGAAGTTAAAAAATTAAGATTAGTTTTAATTAAACCTGATCCGGATGGATTTCTTTGTATTAATTTATCGATATTATCGATTATACGTTTTTTATCGAGTAAAGCGTCTCTTTTAATCCGTAAACTATCTAAGTTGGTTTTTTTATTACTAGTCATAAATTTTAGGAGTTAATTATTTTTTAAGGGATGAAATTTGCGATGTGTTTTTCGGCGTTGTAGTCAATTACATTTTATAATGTGGATAATTACTCTTGACAGTGTTTGTATAACATGATAGTCTATATTGCACTACCATATACAGGGTTCTTAGTTCGTTTAAGGAGTGATGGTAGCAGCCGTCAAAAGAAGTGAGGGATTTCATTGTACTGCAACCATGTGTTGGAATGAAGAAACAAGAGACAGCCTAGACGGCACGAACTATTAATAACAACCTGTCCTGTATACAGCCCTATTAAGGTCCTTCAGTAGTCTAACATTGTACACTACTGAGGGACCAGGGCTTTTTTTATTTTTCAAGTGGATGATACTTCTTATGTGTTCTTTCTGCATACCTGTCAGAGGCATTTACATACCTGGTGGTAGTATCTAGCGATTCATGGCCTAAGAGGATCTGAATGGCGGCGGGGTTGGCTCCATTTTCTGCAAGATACGTAGCGAATCCATGACGAAGGCTGTGGGCTGATGTTGGTACATTTATTTTTAAACGCTCGCGGTATTTTTTTATTTTCATTTGCAGATAATTGTCAGATATTCTGGCTGTGCCGGATGAGGCATTAGCTCCGCGGTAGGGGATAAACAGCGCCGGGTGGTTGTCCGCTCTTGTGCGTAAGTATTTTTCCAGATGCGCTTTGGCACGCTCTGTCAGATAAACAAAACGTTGTTTACGGCCTTTGCCTTCAATAAATATTTTACCGGAATCATCAATCTGGTTTCTATTTAAGTTTATCAGTTCTGAAATTCTCATGCCAGTAGCAAACAGGACTTCCATCATGACGCGGTTGCGCAGGGCCACGTCTTTGTTTTTTTCAAATTCCGTAGGGGATTCAATCAGGCGGATAATATCCTTAAGTTCCGCTACCTGGGGATGCGTCTTTGTGGTCTTGGTCAGCTTTACCATTTGAGGTGAAATTGAGGGTTTGTAGTCATTCTCTATGAGGTATTTCAAATATGACCGTAAGACTGATAGCATACGATTAATTGAGTAAGAATTGAGCTTTTTTAGGCTTTTATGGTCCTTGGCAGTGAATCTGTCGCGTGAGGTAAGAAAGGCCTTATACAGCTCAATATCGCGCCTCTGGAGGGCTTTAAAGGCTCTTTTCGCCTCATTATCAATGTAGTGTTGAAATACCTGCAGATCCCGCTCGTAGTTGTAAATAGTCTCTTCAGAGTAGTTGTTTGTCTGGAGGTTTAAGAGATAGTCATCTAGGTGTGGGAGCATATAGTTTAGGGTTTATACTTAATGGTATATAAATATTATATAGGGGAGTTTTGCCCTATTATAACTGAGTGTAAGAGATATTATACCCAGTTATACCAATATGATAACATAGGCCTTTTGGGGGGGTCAAGACTTTATTTGTGTATAAATAAAACAGGCTCTCGGTGAAGAGAACCTGGTAATGAGTATCTGCTTCTTTGTTTTAGTAAACTTTGCCTATTATCCAATCAGCTAAATCGCAGTGGAATGCATTCTTAATTATGAGTATTCGTATCACTGAAATTGAGCCGAAAAAGGATAACAGGAAATGTGTCAACCAGGGTGGATGAAAGATCCCTGCCGCTAGATACATAGAAAAGCAAATTACTAGAAAGAGCGCGTTGCCTAGCAATACGGATAGGCATACTCTGAATAAATATTGTTTTGAATTCATGTGCTACCCCAAACTATGAATGAATTTTTATCTATTTTTATAATAAGACTTTAAAATACAATGTCAATAAAAAGTAGAGGTGCGTCCCCTGCTTTTATTAAATATTTTGTTATTCTTTTACTTTAATAACGTCGATGGTGCAGTTAGTTACTAAAGCGGCAATAGCTCCTATAGCAGCTAAAACAGGTAATAGAATTGCACCCACAGTAGCAGCAGTCACTGGGATTTCAATCAACTGCTCCCCTTTTTCATTCTTGATTATAAGGCTGCGTACATTAGCTTCTTTGACTAGTTTTTTTATTGTTGCTACCAGCTGGTCACCAGTTACTTTCATTTCCTCTTTAAAAGTTTTTTCATTAGACATATTTTTTATAGTTAATGGTTAATAGCTGAGGTGTTGGTAATTATAACAAGTTTGTAAATATCATTCCAGTACTATTGACAATTATTATATAAAAAGCTTAAGTTTAAATAATACAGTTCATTTAATGGAGGTTTATCGTGTTACCAGTAATAGTTTTTTTAACATTTGGATCTGGTGTAGTAATAATCGGATTGCTGCTGATAAGAAAAGCTGATCAGCTTGAAGAAAAACTTCGTCAGGCATTTAGTCTCAGGCCATATTTCAATACCAATGATGTGGCTTTAGCAATGCGGTTATTTCATCGTGCAGTAGACAGGCAGATTACTATAGCTGACAAATCCCCGCGAGATTTAATTAATGATCAAGCTACATACTGGGACGTCTGGGTTAACACTAAGCCATTACCGCTTTGGATCAGGGTAGGCGGATGTTTACTTTTTTTCGGCGGCTTAGTAGTGCTGATCTTTCTGGCGATCATGCCAGTGATCAACTTGAGGGCAGGCTAGATATTAGTCTGCTTTTTTATTATATCCCCCCTATTAAAAAGCAGCCGTTGGCTTGGCTGCTAGTGTGATGATAAATTAGTGTCTTTTTACCTCTCAGGCGATTTGCAATTTAAACATAATGAACTTTTTCTCTGTTTTTTCTTGCATGCGCCTGTACCAGGTGTACAATCACAGCTTTTAGGCCGGCCAGGAAAACCAGCTTTGTGGTTGAATTGACTTACTTTGCCGGAGTGTTTTTTGCCCATCCTAACCTCCAAAAAAGAACATATCTAATATGGCCATCTTAGTATTTATATTTAATTAATTCAAGTATTTATTATTTATTTGTTAAATTTTATGCTAACATTAGCTCAAAAATAATACTAATTACTTGTCCACAGTGATTTTATCCAATAAACATGGTGTTTTTCTGACAGTTTGCTATAATATCTGCATAACATAAAGGTTGCTTAAAAAACTAATAAGATAAGGAATAAACATCATGGCAAAAATGACCAAGTCTCAGCTATTGAATCATTTAGCTGAAAAATCAGGTCTCGCTAAAAAGGATGTTAAGAACTTCTTGGAAGTTATGACAGAAACAGCCTATAGCGAAGTAATGAATAGCGGTGAGTTCGTTATTCCAGGTATTGGCAAGCTGGTAAAAAAGAACCGCGCTGCCAGACAAGGCCGCAATCCGGCGACTGGCGAAACCATTCAGATTCCTGCCAAAACAGTTGTAAAATTCAGAGTTGCCAAGGCAGCAAAAGAAGCTGTACTCTAAAAACAAGCAACAGATTTAATACAAAAGACCCAACCATTAAGGCGGGGTCTTTTGTTATTTATGAACAATATTATCCGCAGGTGCACGGTTCATTACCGCAATTTGGGCATGGTTCCATAGTTTTTATGCGCGGTTAGTGATTAATTAATATTATTTTGCTAATTTTTTCATGTCCGAATGCCAATTGCAGAACGGGCAGTCTTTTGATGATTTTGGCATTTTCCCCTCCAGTATTTTAATAGCTTTTAACAATTCAGTAAAAGCACTCCTGGGATTGGTCTTTAATGTTTTAACTGTAATTTCCATAGGAAATCCCTGGTGCAGATTTTTACCTTCACTCGGGTAGAAATAAATTAGATGGCCAATACCAGAACTTGGCCGGTTATTTTTATCCAATAAAAAGGCATAACTATCAAGCTGGGTTTGGTAAGCTGGTATCATTGGTTTAACATTTGGATCAGAACTGGATGTTTTGTGGTCAATAGGCGTGTATTTTCCCTTGTCAGTTATTAAGCATTCGTCTAGCTTGCCTAAAAAACCGTATTTTTCATTATATGAATAAAAGTAAGTTTCCTGAAAAGGATGCTGGAGCTTGCCCTCTACTTGGCCTTCAATCATTGGTGGCAACTCCCCTGCCGGCCGATACAGGTCAAAATATCGTTTAATTACTCCGTCAAACCTATTTGCTAAGCGCGACACAATACCCTCGGGTTGGTAGATTTTTTTATGATAACGAAGCCAGAAACAACGTGGGCATCTTTTTGAATTTCCCAGTCCGGTTGGAGAAAGCCATATTTTTTTTGGTTTTTCTTGTGGCATAATTTTATAATAATAAAAATGTTATGATGATTAAACCAATATATATTGTTTGGATGAATAATCCGACAGTTCTTTTATATCCTTTTTCAATATCGGCCTGGACTTTAGTGTGCAGCCAGTTGAAATAATAAAATATTTTTTTTAGTCCGGATATGTATTTTGATAAGGTTATTAGATCTGGTAATATGGCGAATCCCACACCCAGAGTAATATTAAGCCATTGATCTGGAAAGATGAATATAAAAGTGAGATAAACAATAGCTGATGAAATAATATCCGGTAAGGTTTTTAAAAAAGTCCAGCCATCATATTTATCCGGTACGTCATAATTCCAATGCGGTATGTGATCAAGAATAAAATGTGAGATTAAAGCTAGTGGAATTATTATTGCCTGGCTGTCAATTTTCTGGCCAATTACTGCTCCGGTTAATGTATGTGATAAAAGTAACATTTTTTATTTTGTATAAACCCTATCCCCTATTCTGACGTCAATGTATTCCCGAGGAATTTCTTCCGGATTCAATTCATTGAGGGTGGCAGTAAGCTTATTAATTTGTGAATCTAGATCTCTGCTTAAGTCAAAGTAAATATCATATCCGGCTTCTGTTTGGACGTTTATCCTGGCCCCTAAAATGTGAGGGATAGTATAGCCAATAACCGTAACTTCAGGAAGTGCATTTAAGCGATTAACAAAGTTGTTTAAAACATCCATTCTTTCGGTTGCCAGGACTTGATCACCTGGCTTAACGGGGGTATTTGACCCGTCATATAAGGCAGGCATGGCTGGCAGATTTTCCGGGTTATCAATTTTTTCGGAAATTATCCCTGTTTCTTCCAGGTAATAATAGCTATTATCTGTAATCCAAATAAAGACAGGATTTTTTTCCTTAATGGTAATGCTTAATGTATGCGGAATTGATTTATTAATGTCCACAAATTCAGGATTATATTTACTTTCAATATTTTCTCTTAGCCAATCTTTACTGAAAATTAAAATATTTGATTGCTTGAATATTTTCCATTTATTCTGCTGCAGCTGCCATCTTACAAATTTTTCATCCAGGACCTTGGATTCTTTAGCACTGATCCCTGCAATTGTAATTTTTGTAATTTGGAAAAGAGGCGAATAAAATATTATATAAAAGAAAACTAGCAGTACAAGTATGACCAGCCAGCTAAAAATACTGAATCTGGCAATGACAAAAGACTGCCATGAATTTTTTGTATACAGAGGATTCCTGTATTTTGGTTCATTTTGAATTTTTTTTGAAATTCGTTTTTGTCTAAAATCCCAGTTTAGCTTACTCATACCATTTTGATTTTGGTTTATAGGAGGTTAATAGTTTTGATCTATTTTTATGTCTTTCTAAGCCAAGTTTTATAAGTTTATCAATAAGCTTTGCATATGGCAGGCCACTGGCTTGCCAGAGTTTTGGGTACATAGAAATTTTAGTAAAACCAGGTATGGTGTTTAGCTCGGAAATGAATATCTTGTTGTTTATTCCTAAAAGGAAGTCTACTCGGGCCATGCCGGTGCAATTTATGGCTTTAAATGCCTTAATAGCCATAGTTTTGATTTTATTTGATACGACATTCGGTAATTTAGCCGGAATTACATCTTTGGATTTTCCATCAATATATTTAGCGTCATAATCATAAAAATCATTACTAGCAATAATTTCTCCCGGTACAGAGGCAATTGGCGATTCATTGCCTAAAACGGCTATTTCAATTTCACGTGGGTTGATTACTGCTTTTTCAATTATTATTTTATTATCAAAATTGCCAGCGTATTTGATTGCAGAAGCAAGTTCATTTTGTTTTTTAACCTTAGAAATGCCAACCGAAGATCCTAGATTGGCTGGCTTTACAAATACAGGTAAACCAAGCGTTGAAATTTGTTTATTGATAGCTGATTGTCTGTTTTTATAATCATTGGTGGTAAATGATATATAACTTACTATAGGTAAACCAATGTTCTGAAATACCTGTTTTTGGATTACTTTATCCATACCTATTGCAGAGGCTAACACATTTG
>JAHIVO010000078.1 GCA_018816445.1 Patescibacteria group bacterium | reverse complement strand
TTTAAATGAGAAACAAAGTGAGCTAGCTCAACCGTAGCTTGTAGAATTTCCTGGCTATCATCTAATAATTTTTTAATCTTCCTTTTATCCGGCAGTTGTAAAAACCCGCCTACCTGTGAATTTACAGGATGTAAAGCCCGACCGCCAATGACTCGATTTAATTGATTACCATACTCTCTGACTTTTACTGCCAAGATAGAATGCTTTGGAGCAATTTTTAATAAATCCAAAGATGAATCACGTCCATAAAAATCCGGAATACACATAAAATACGCATGCACACCGTGGCTGGTCAGCATCTGCCCGATCATCATTATTTTACGCAGAACGGTGGTTGATGGCTCAACTTTTACCTTCATAGCTCTTTCTATGCCCTGAATGGCTGTTAGATTGTGGACTACAGGACATACACCGCAAATTCTGGAAGTAACCAAGGGTGCGTCCATGTAGTTGCGGCCAACCAATACACCTTCCATCAACCTAGCGCCTTCTAATGTATGATACCGCGCTTCAGCCATTTTACCGGACTTCAAAGCTCCCCAAAATGTAGCGTGGCCTTCAATGCGCGTAACGTGTTTTATGGTAACGGTTTTCATAAGTTGGTAATTGGTAATATGTAATTAGTAAATCGTAAATAGTCAGTAATTACAAATGTTATTTATTAATTTGTTTTGAAATTGAATTAATCAATCCATTAATTAAAGATAATATTCTAGTACTTTGGTCAAATAACTCCTTATACAGCTTTTCTTTAATATAATCTAGATCCAAAGCTATTGTCAGTAAATTTTGTAATTCACTAACTGAACCTCGTGCCATATAATAAAATCTGATTTTATCTTTAAAATAATATCTTGAAAAACCCTCGGCAATGTTCGATGTTATTGAGACAGCCGCCCGCTCCATTTGAGATATTAATCCAAATTGTTCTTTTTTGGGTAATTTGCTGGCTATAGTATATATTCCTAATACAAATTTATGTCCTTCTTTCCAAGCATCTAGATCTTTAAATGATTTTATTTGTCCGGTCATAAGTTACAATTTACATTTTACGATTTACGGATTACTCATTACAAATTACGAATATCTTTAATTATACTATCTTCTATTTCCAGCCAACCGCGCTTGAGATTTTTCTGCTCAATTTTATACGCTCGTTCTCCTGGAATTAAAATTTCTTTAACTCCCTTAACTTTTTTAGCTGTCTTTATATCTCTGATTAATTTTTTTACATCTTTGTTAAATTCTTTTCTACTAGTAAAGGCAGTCGGATCTATAACCATAAATAAAAACCCGCGTAATTTTCTGGTGCTCTTACCTACTTTTGTGCGAACCAATGGGCCGGTTAAAATCTCAATGGCTGTTGCCAGAATATAGCCTTTGTATCCGCCAAAAGGCAAAACAGCTATTAACTTATTTGGATCTGTTGTGGGCTTACCTTGCGCATCAATTCCCCAGTCCTTGCTAATTTTCTTTTTAAACGCCCGCGCCATACGAACATTCCAAAACGCGCGATTGGAAGTGGCCATATCTATGACAAACGGAAAAGGCTTATATGGTATGCCAATGCCAATCGGATTGGTTGATAATATTGGCTCACGTGCTCCTGTTGGTGCAATTAATGGACCGCCGCCATAATTAAAGCATAAAGCGATCATTCCCTGCTTAGCGGCCATTTCAGCCCAAGTAGCTGGACGTAAAAATGCGTAAACATCTCCTCCGCCGACTGTGAATACCCCAGACTTTTTCGCTTTTTTAATAGCGAGTTTTATAGCATAATCCGCAACCAGCTGACCATAATCTTTATTGCCTTTAATATAGGCAAAGGCTGGTTTATTTTTAAACACTTTAAAATGGCCTCGCTTCTTAGTTTTTCTCTTTTTGTAGCTATGAATAAAACCATAAATACCGTGAGATTTTTTTCCTTTTAATTCACCAATCAAATATTCATCAGCGATAATTCTGGCTTCTGAGGCAGTTAAATTTACCAAACGAAGCTTTTGCTCTAATATTTTTCTTAACTCTGTTATTTTAATTCTCATTATAATTATACGTTACCTATTACGAATTACTTATTACCCTTCTGAACTCTATACCAATCTTTTTGTATGCCAAAAACTTGCAGGATATGATTTAATTGCTCACGGCTTATTAACTTAAGTAATTTATTTTCTAATTGCTTGGTATTGTAGCCCGGCAAAATACCCCGGCAGCCTTTGCAATAAAATTTTGAATTTAAACAAACCGCCCTACAGCCACCGCGAATAACTGGGCCTAAACATGGCTCTCCCTTTTGCAGTAAACATTCGTTGCCATTCATCTGGCATTCATAACAAACTGGATTTTCCAAAAGCTTAGGCAAAATCCCCTGCCTGATTGTATTCAAAACGCTGATAATATCCTTACCTTCTGGAGGACATCCTGGAATTATAAAATCCACTTTTACAAATTCACTGATTGGCTTAATGTCTGGGTTTTCCACTTTTTTGTAAGTTTTTGGATACTGATATTTAACCGCTTTGCCTTTATCGATATAATTTTTAATATTTGGAATAACGCCAAAATGAGCACAAGCGCCTATGCCGACCAAAAACTTTGCTCGCTGACGAATAGCTTTTAACGATTCAATATTCTTTTTGGTCAAGGGTGCTCCTTCGACAATGGCTACGTCATATTCAACCTTCTTATCTTTTTCGTCCATGACAATGAAAAAGTCTCCCAATTCAAAATGGTCTATCGAAGCGATAAATTCCAATCCCATATCTAATATTGATACCGAACACCCGTCGCATGAAGTTAATCCGACAATAGCGACTTTGAGTTTTTCCCGTCCGAGACGGGTTCGCCTTGGGCGAATTTCTTTTTTAGTTTTCTTATTTGGCATGCTTGAATAATTTTAAGGTTTCTTGCGCTTCTTTTTTTGTCATTTTATATATAGCAAAGTTATTCTCGTTCATTAAATAGTCACCTACTTTTACTTTTGGTGTTAAACGAATATCCAGGGTATGCGTTTTTTGGCCACACTCAACAGTGGCTATCGTATCTCTTATCTTGATTATTTTGTGGGGTATAGCTAAGCACATAGTAATTGAAGTGATTTATAAATAAATTTCTGTTTTCTATCTTCGTCATCCTGAACTCGTTTCAGGATCTCGTTACTTTTCCAGATTCCGGATCAAGTCCGGAATGACAAGTTAAAAAAATGATGAAATTTATTTTGACAACTTATTAACTCTGAAACATTACTCTTGCCTCTTTCGGTATCTTAATCTTCTTAAGATCCTCTTCCTGCCACAGTCTGCTAAAATCAAAATCTTTATTAGCTTGTTCAATAATCTTGCCAGTCATGTCGGTTTTGAAAATGGCAATCCGTGCATAGTTAATCTCTTGCTTATTCTGACCCATAACCTGTTTAATAACTCTTTGCATAAACCGCTTCTGGTCCTGCTTAGTTTGCAAGTTGACTGCTAAACTCTTCATTTTTTTATTGCTGGCCACGGCGACAATCACGCCAAAGTGGTGGAATACCATGGTATCTGTTTTTACTAACATGGCTGTTGGTACCAAGACATTGGTAAAATTAACATCCTGCTGGCAAACCTTAACCTTGATGTCAGCAATTTGGCGATTAGCAACTGAACGCGTAGTCACAACTTTACCAACAGTTAATACATGAGCTAGTGCGTATGAAGGTTCAAACTGGAGCGCGTCTTGGCTTTCTTCAACTGCATCGGCGTGGTCCAGAGCAAAGCATTCTAACAGATCTGGGCCGGTTATTTTCTTTAGCCCGTGCGCACTAGCATAAGCTGCCACTTGTGAAGGAAAAGCAGTAATAATATGCGGTGAAATATCTGTTAAAGAAACTGATTGACCGGTTAAAAACTTAGCTAGATTAATATCAGACTTACAACCCGGGTGTAGAAACAAGTTAACTAATATTTTTACTGCTTCAGGTTCTAAAACAATTTTTTCAAAACCAGGCCAAGATAAACGACGGACGGTTTCTAGATTTTCAATTATCTTTTGCGTCTGCATATTTATTTATCAATAAACTTTTCAAGGATTTAAAGCCAATAACCAGCATGGTGCCAATAAATATTAAAACCAAACCACCAGCTTTTTGCGGGGCCCAAACTATTCCTTCATTGGCCACTAAGGTAATTAAACCCGTAATTGGCGCGCCCAAAGCCAAAACCGAAGTAGCTACTGAAGCACGTACGTATTTTAATCCGTGATAAAAAGTAAATACATAACCGAATAAAAATACACTGGTAATTAAAACCCACTTCCATTGTTCTGGATTATAAGCAAAAACTGCCTGGGCCTGTCCAATACTAGCTAAAAAAATGAAAATAAATACTGAACCAAAAAACATCCTGCCCCAGATAACCAGACGCGCTGATAATTTTTGCAATGCTTTTTTAGCTATAATTACTTCCGCTGCCCAAAACAACGTAGCCAATAAAACTAACCCGTCACCCCAGCCAATTCCTTTAGGCTCAATGCCCAGGAATAAAAAGTTGCCAACTAAAAGTGCTCCTAAACCAATTAATAAACTTTTATTCAATTTTTCTTTGAGGAATGCAATAGCTAGAAAGCTAACAAAAATAAATAACGTTTTATGGATAAACGAACCTTGAGCCGCGATAGTCAGAGATAAGCCTTTGAAAAATAACAAAAACGGAATTGCTCCGCCAATCAAACCGATCAAAACTAACTGCCACCACTGACGCTGGGTTAGTTTTTTTATTGACTTCCATTCTTTTAAAACTAATATCAATGACAAAAACGCTACTCCAACCAACAAATTTTTCAGTCCGGTAAAGACGTAGGGATTACCAAATTTAACAGCCAATGAGTTGACGTAAATTGAAGCACCGGAAATAATGGCAGTACTCAGTACTAATAATAATCCTTTATTTTGATTCATAATTATTAAATCCTAATTTTCAATATCGAAATTCTAAACAATATATAAATTAAAAATTCTAATGTATTAAATGCTCTTTTTCAACTGGTTTAAAATTTAGATCATTGGAATTTAGTATTTGTTTAGGATTTCTAATTTTGTGCTTCGTGCTTAAAAATACTGTACCGTATCCTTGAGTTGCGCGTACGAAAAAACCGGCCCATCCTTGCACACATAATACGGGCCAACAGCGCAATGCTGGCAAGTACCCAAACCAGCGCAGTGCATGCGGCGTTCTAGTGATAGATAAATATCTTCGTCGTTATAGCCCACCTGCTTCACTTCCGGCACTACAAACTTATATATAACCGGCGGGCCGCATAAAATTGCCACGCCGTTTTTAATAATGTCAATTTTATTAAATAACACTGTAATCACGCCTTTATAACAATTCATGCCTGTACCAGCCGGGTGATCACCTTCATCAAGCGATATCTGAATATCAAAATCCCTATTCCACTTTTTAAGTTCATCCTTAAAAATCATAACTCCAAAACTGCGGCAGCCGTATAATAACTGGATGCTACGGTTTTTTAAATCCAGCTCATTCCTATTAATGTAATAATTTAATAAACATCTTAAAGGTACCAAGCCAATACCACCTGCAATTAATAAAATATTCTTGCCTTTGAATTTATTTAAATCAAAACCATTTCCATACGGACCCCTTATCCCAAAAGTATCGCCTGTTTTTAACTGATGAAACCGGCTGGTCACACGACCCAGCTTGTGCACGGCAATATCATAGACATTCTTTTTACCGACTTTCTCCGCTGGCACAAAAACTGACTCCCCATATCCTGGCAATGAAAAAACAAAAAACTGGCCAGGAGTATAATCCAGCAAACCGCCGTCCTTGATTTTAAAATCAAAAGATTTTATGTCAGTTCCCTGGTCACTGACTTTAATAACTTGCGCTTCCTTATGTTCGTAGGGATTAATCATTCTTAACTATTAACTATAAACTATTTACTCTTCTTATGCTCTTCCAGCCACTTAAAAACATCTGCTCTTTTAATGCCAACCGGGCAGACTTTATCGCAGCGTCCGCAGTTGACACAGCCCATTATTTGGAATTCTTTTGGCGTGCGCACCCATTTATGCGTATACCAGTTTTGGATGCGCCGCGCGTTGGTTTTTAAAAACTTAGCTCCGCCGCCAACTTCTGAAAAATCATTATAAAAACAGGTGGTCCAGCTTCTGACCCTTTGGCCACTGCCTTTTTCTTTTGTATCCTGCTCATCTTCTATGTTAAAGCAATAGCAGGTTGGGCAATCAATGGCGCACTTACCGCAGGCCGTACAAATATCTCCCCAATGCCCCCAGGCTGAATTGTCAGCCTCAACTATCTCTTTACGATGGCGCTCAAGCTCAGGATCAATACCTTCCTCTTTAATTAACCCGGCAAATTCAATATGTTCAAAATCCTTAAACCCAAATGCTTCTAAAATTACCTGCCCCTTTTCTGAACCGGTATAAAATTTCCATTTATTCGGACCGGCTTTAACCAGCATAATATCAAAAATTATATGCTCCAGAATGTCCTCCTCGTATCTTTCGCGTAAATGTCCGGTAAACCCCGTGCCTTCGAAAAAAGCCTGGCCGATCAGTAAATTTGACTGCCTTTTTTTCTGGTAATACGGGTCGCGCTCAAAAGTCTGGTGAAAAAGCCCGACTGCTTTTAAGTCCATAACCGACATCAGAAAAGCGCATTCTGGGTCGTATTTAATATTCTTTTTTTCAAACTTACCTTTTTTAAAATCAAATAAAACATCCCGTTTTGGCAGTAAAACGGGCTTAAAAGTATTAATTGGTATTTGGTTGGTAAAATCTATCTCCGCAATTTCTGATTCATCATTTATCGGCTTAACATACAACTCGCTTCCGTCCCTGACCGGAGCATAAATTTTATATGTTTGTTTTAAGTATTCTATGAATTTATTTAAAGTCGTTTTTGTCATAGTTGCACTAAATATTATAACATAAATCAACGCAATTCACAATTGTGTTTCCTGATAAGTTTAAATGGTTTTTATTTCTTGGCTACAGGAATCGTGAAATGGAATGTGGAACCCTTGCCCACTCCTTTTGAATCCACCCAGATCTTGCCATGGTGCGCCTCAGTCAAACGCCGAGCCACATATAATCCCAAACCTGAGCCGTCAGGGTTCACCTGGGCAATGCCATAACCGCGCACAAATTTTGTGAATAACCTTTTTGCTTCATCCGGCTCAATACCTCGCCCCGTATCATGGACAGAAAAATGAATATTATTTTTATCCAGCTTGGCTTCTAGGGTAACCGAACCTTTATCCGTATATTTTATGGCATTATCAGTCAGATTCAGGACAATGTCGCCTAGTTTATCTCTGTCAGCATATACTATTGGTAAAAGCTTAGCTGGTTTTTTAAAGACAAGCTTAACTTTTTTATCATCCGCTGCTTGCTTGACTATGGCGTAGACTTTGTTAATAACGCCCTCAAATTGCACGTCAGCAAAGTTTAATTCAAGCCTGCCTGATTCAATTTTTGATACATTCAGGAATAAATTAATAATCCTGATCATGCGCTGTGATTCTTCCAGCAGGTTGGACAATACTTTTTTCTGATCAATAGGCACTTTGCCGAAATCACCCTGCAGAATCATAGACAAGTAGCCCATGATGCCTGTCATCGGGGTGCGCAACTGATGCGAAGTGATTGACACAAATTCAGACTTGGCCTGGTCTAATTGCTGCAGATGCTTATTAGCCTCGCCTAGTTCCTTATTTGAATCCTGCAATTGCTTATACAATTCAATATTCCTGTACACAATGCCGGTCTGGTTGCACAGGGCTTTCATCATAGACAGATCAGTTTCCTTAAGCGCGCCAGGATCCTTATCCAGCATAAAATCAATTACGCCCACTATACCTTCTTCTGAATAAATTGGTACGGCAATTACTGTTCTAATATTTAATTGCTTCTGTATTTGCTTTACCACTTCAGCCGGCACCGGTGGTGATATAAACTCACCTAAATCTGT
>JAHIVO010000077.1 GCA_018816445.1 Patescibacteria group bacterium | reverse complement strand
GAATTGTAAGTAAAGACCCATCCCCTCGAATATCATGTTGTGGGGTAAAAGCCACTGCTCCAGTATTATTAATGACATAAGGCCCGAACAGCGGAATATTAACAAATCCTTCACCCGCATTACCTACTGGCAAATTAGAATCATCCGTATGGTGCTTTAGAGCAACCGGATCAGGATTATCACCTTTAAAAGCCCGGATGCCAAAAAACTTACCTGTGTGATTTAAGATGGCCATACTATCACAACTTCCGGACCATCCTTGCCCATCAAAATCTAATATACAAGGAAGGTGATTTAAAGTCTCCAGAGAATATTGATTATCAAAAAAATTCCAGTTAGATATTTCAAATCGATCTACTGCATCAGAATTCTGGACATAAATCCAGGTGTTTGGCTGGCCAATAATCGTATTGATTGGATCCTGAACTTCAATATAAAATGTAACCCAGCAGCCATCATCATCACAGGTATCTTCAGTTGGCGGGAATGTAGGCGGCACACTAAAATCACCGCCCGTAAATCTTTGGCCAGACTGGCTGCTCCTGTTTACATTAATATTTTTTATTTCAATAGCGCTGACACTATCTATGCCGTTCTCATCATCTATTAAAAAAATCTTAGTAAATAAAGCACCTGCTAAAAGCATTACTAAGATAAGTATAATTACAGTTGTTTTTGAATTCATGGCTATTTCGCCACTATTAATATACCTTTAAAATAACATAATAATTGAATTAAGTCAAAAATTCATTTAATATTACTCCAACCTAAGGACATTATCTTGCAATACTTTTAATCTATTGACTACTAAGCTAAATAAGACCTATAATATACTATTATCATAATGATGATAATTTGCACTTTAACCAAAGAAATAATATGAAACTTCTGCAATAGATTTGGAGGATCCATGTCTAGAAGACAACGAAAAACGGTACGCGTAGCCATCATTGGGGTTGGTAATTGCGCTTCATCGTTTATTCAGGGCGTACATTACTACCGTAATGCAAAACCTGACGAATTCGTACCTGGCCTGATGCATGTCAACTTAGGCGGCTATCATATCAGTGATATTGAATTCTCTGCAGCCATTGACATTGACACGCTTAAGGTTGGTCATGACCTATCAGAAGCCATTTTCGCTTCACTCAACAACACTTTCAAATTCTGTGAAGTGCCGAAAATGAGTCTTAAGGTACAGCGCGGCATGACCCACGATGGTCTGGGCCAATACCTGTCACAGGTCATTACCGTGGCTTCTGGTGATACGGTTGACATTGTCCAGCTGCTTAAGGACACACATACTGATGTCGTAGTCAGTTATCTGCCGGTTGGCTCTGAAGAAGCCACCAAATGGTATGTGGAGCAGGCCTTGGCTGCTGGCTGCGGATTTGTCAACTGCATTCCGGTTTTCATTGCCAGCCAGCCGTACTGGCACAGACGCTTCAGAAAAGCGGGTGTTCCCATTATTGGGGATGACATTAAGTCTCAAGTGGGTGCAACAATTACTCACCGGATCTTAACCCGCCTTTTCAGAAATCGTGGCGTTAAACTGGAAAGAACCAGCCAGCTGAATGTCGGCGGCAACACTGACTTCCTCAACATGCTGGAAAGGTCGCGCCTGGAATCAAAAAAGATTTCCAAAACCAACGCGGTCACATCACAGCTTGACTACGATCTCGGACCGGATAATATTCATATCGGCCCATCCGATTATATACCCTGGTTGCATGACCGGAAATGGGCTTACATCAGGATGGAAGGAACCACTTTCGGTGATGTTCCGCTGAATATTGAACTGAAGATGGAAGTCTGGGATTCACCCAATTCTGCCGGCGTGGTTATTGATGCGGTTCGTTGCTGCAAGCTAGCCATGAATCATGGCCTGGCCGGAGCTCTGAGTGCGCCATCTTCATATTTTATGAAGACGCCGCCCACACAACATCCGGATGATAAAGCCCGAGGTTTAACTGAAGGCTTTATTACCCGGTACGGAAAAAAGTAATTAGTACATTGCAGGCTCGTCAAATTGAGACGAGCCTGGTTTTTTTACTTGCTTTTTTATTTTAACCGTGATAAACTTAAATCATGCAAAACGTGCATTTTACACCTCCGCAATTAGCTCCCCTATTTGGAGTCAATGTTTCCACCATAAAAAGATGGATAAATCAGGGTTTTCTCAAATCCGAGGTCACGCCCGGCGGCCATCGCAGGATTAACCGTGAGCAGCTGCTACAATTTACAAAAAAATACCCTAAGTATGCAAAAAAATCCTATGTCCTCCACCGCTTAAAAAAACAAGAATATTGCCCAGAACCGGATTGCTGGAAAAAATATTATGGATATTTACTTAAAAATAATACTGATGCCGCAGTTCAGCTGATTGATAAGCTTTATTTAAGCGGTACGCCAATATTAAAAATTTTGAAAATTGTCATTACCCCTACTCTCCGCCATATGGGTAAGGAATGGTCCAAAGGAAATATCACAGTGTATGAGGAGCACCGCATAAGTTTTCATATTCGTTCCCACTTATTAAAACTTGACCAGTACATTCCTGATAAATCCAGCCTTAAATCGCCAGCTGCCATTTTAGCCTGCGCTCCGGGTGAATACCACGAACTGCCGCTGCAATTAGTAGCCCTGATTTTCAAACAAAACGGCTGGCGCACCTTTATACTTGGTGTCAATATAAACATTACAGAATTAATAAAAGCAACAAAGAAAATCAAGCCCAATATTATTGTTGTTTCAAAAACTTATACTAATATAGAATCTCCGTCTTACTACAAAAAATTACTGGACTATGCTGAAAAAAATAATATCTGCCTGGCTTCTGGCGGTGCTGCCTGGAAAAAGAAATTCAGCCAGCGCAAATGGCGGTCATATACCTGCACTCGGTATTTCCCGGCTCTCAAGCTGTTTGATGAACACTTAAAAAATTACAAAAGAAAATAAAAATAGGGAGAATACAACACTCCCTATTTTAAAAATTTGTTATTAATTTGAATTATTAGACGTACCCAGCATAACGGTTGTTCCATCATCACCCTGGCTAATGCTGACAGAAACTGAACGATCGTCTTTTTCTGCTGCTATACTTGCGCCATCTAAGATATTCAGTGTCATGGTAATTGTCCAGCCTTCTGCTTCTAAATCCGCTTCATACTCTTCTTTTGTTTCAGCTACGGATTTGTTCGTTACAATACTTAAAGAATAGCCGTCTGATTCTGTATTGGTTATGGCCGTAACAATCGTGCCATCTACCACATATACATCGCTTGGAAAACCATCAGGCAAGCTTACCCCCTCGTCTGAGGTTGACATTGAACCGGAGTTCGTATTAATACTTACGCTGTCGTCATCAATATCCACATCTACCTGACCGCCGGTTGAAGTTTCGATAATTTTTTCCGCGGTTTTTTCCGCTGCTTTTTCCCCGCACCCGCTAGTAAAGGCTGCTACACCAATCAGCAGTAAACATACTGCTAAAATTTGGATTTTTTTCATAATCTTAAATTAATAATTATATATACAAATTATACATTATAAATTAATAATTACAATCAGTCTTCTACGCAATCCCCATTAAGTTTATCGCATTTGTAAACGCAGCCAGGGCATGATTCATAATCTGCTCCATATGCGCATTCCTGATTGTAATCTTTTGGATCTTCATCAATCGATCCTGATGAGCCGCAGACGCACTTGCCTATGTGGCTCCAGTGGGCATGGGGAATTGCCTCGTTATAACAATTTGTCTGAATACAGCCTGTTAAGCGATCCCATTTATAGCCAGGTAAACAACCGTGCTCATCTACGAGTAATGTCTTCTTGGTATTTTTATTCTCATCACCATCTTCTTCAAATTCTAGTAGCTCGTCAATGGCATCATTATCTTCATTAGTATTAGCCTTACTCAAAATCAAAATCAGCCGGGGTCAGTGAAGTATAGGTATAATCCCCTTGTTCAGGCGTATAATCATCCATGGAAAATATTTCTCCGCCAATAAACGTAATTTCCTGCTGGTGGTCTGGATAGACCCACGTCTCGTGCCTCACTAGGGTCAAATTCTCCCCTTCCCCATGCGGCAGATAGGATACAGTAAACATCTGTGGCGAACCAAAGGTATCAATCAATTCCTGCTGCGAATCAGACCAGACAGCTGATTCACTCCAAAAATATATACCAATTACTGCATGAATCACTATTACTATTATGGCTATAATTAGCTTTTTTACCATATGCCTTATTGTACAATTTTTTTGCCCTCATGTCATCAGGAAAAAACCAATTGACAAAATATCGCCAATATAATAATATTTAGGTTATTAAACAAAAAGTTATAGCCCTTTACCGTCCAAGGAGGGACTGTGTGAGAATTTTCAGCAGAGTCGGGCTCCCCAAGCGCACGACAGAACAAAACGAGGAACCACAAACCACTAATGACGACACTGGCTTACTGACCAGAAGTGATACTGCGGTTGTATGGCAAGCAAATCAATCACGTGATCCCAAAAAACCTCTAAAAGAGAGGATCATCAATCCGTACAATATCTGGCCTAACGCCGATAAATGAATAATATTCGTTTTGGCATACCCGCCCATTACAAAGTGCGGGTATTTTTTATCCGCGAACGACGATATAAGCAAGATATGAAAAATAAAGCAGGATAAATAATATTCCCTGCCACCGTTCCAGCTTGTGCCGCTGTCCGACAAACATGGCCAGGAACAACAAAAAAGTGGCGCCTATCCCGACTGCCACGTCTGTATTGACAGCGGCATTGAAAGACAAGGGTAAAATAGTGCTGGTCAGGCCCAAAATCCAGAAGACATTAAAAATATTGGAACCCACAATATTGCCCACGGCCAGATCGCTCTGGCGGTGCACTGCCGCCACCACCGAAGTGGCCAGTTCAGGCAACGAAGTGCCTACCGCCACGATGGTCAAACCTATCAAAGCTTCCGACATACCTGCCAAGCGCGCCATAATTACCGCCTGGTCCACTAACAGCTTACCGCCTAAATACAAACCGACTATACCCGCTACCATGAATATTATGGAATATTTATTCTTATAAATACGGACATTCCCGGAAGCTTCTGAATCCGCGTCCGCCTTCGCCATGCCAAAAGTATAATAAAGAAAAATTATAAAAACACTGATCAGTAAAAACCCGTCAGTTCTGCTTAGCAAATCCCGGCTGGCCCCATCCAGCCAAATATCATTGCCCATAAAAAAAACCAGTACCATGGCCAGCAGAGCCAGGGGAACTTCTTTCCAAACAGTGCTATGCTTGACAATCAAAGGCACAATCGCAGCTGATAAGCCTAATATTAAAAGAATATTTGCAATATTGCTGCCAATGACATTTCCGATAGCTATATCCGCCGTGCCCCGGAACGCTGAATATATATTGACCACCAATTCCGGCATAGAAGTGCCAAAAGCCACCGCAGTCAGACCGATAACCAAGGGCTTAACTCCAATTTTTCTGGCCAGGGAAGAAGCGCCACGTACCAAAAATTCAGCGGCCAAAACCAACACTCCCAGCCCGATAATTAGGAGAGAAACATGAATTAACATCTTATTGAATAATATTATTTAATATGTATTATACACCTTTGTAAAAAAAGATGAAAGCTTGTGTAAATGCTGAGGGTTATCTTATGGCGATATGTTTGTGTTCGTATAAAAAATTGACAAAATTAAATGTCCGGTTGCAATAAATAAGCTCCTGCTCTGCCAGTTCCTTTCTTTTTGCAGATCCATTACGAGTTCCCCCTGCGTAACGTAAAGGGAAAGGCGGTGCGTGTTCAACGCACATGAAGCAGGCAGCGATTGCTCGCCCGGCGCCTTGCTAGGCGGTGCGGGACGGACGGCAGGCACACCGCCCGAGGCGGTGGCATTGACGGCACCTGAAAAGAAAGCCGTGCTTTCTTGACAGGGCCAGTGTGGTCTGAAAGAGTGACGGTCATCCCTCACCCTATTTTTTTATACCAACCTGTATTGCGACAATACCTTTGTTTTAGCCGGATGGCAAGCTACGTTAGTGGTGATTAAATTTATTTTTTTTACTTCAAATTGACCAATTTCAATTTCTTTTAGTTGATTTACCTTTGTTATAAATTCTTCATGGGGTGTGGTAGTATAGCGGCAAATATTGGTATTGCCAAAAAATATTTCCTCTGAAGCATACTTTTTGTCATCTGGTACTCCAGCGCCATTTAATCCTTTATCTAAAGATAATACCAAATCTTTAAGAGCCTTATCAGAATATCCTCTGATTGATAAACTGGTAGGCATTGTAAATAAGCCTTTTAATTCAAAACTGATAGGCTTAAAATTATTTAAAACATTTTGAAAAACCTGTCTCACTTTTTCGATGTCGTGGCTATTAAAATACGGCGGGTCATTTATTACCCGAATATTTTTTATAGTAATATGCAAAGATTCAGGCACAAAATAATAATGGCGCGGATCGGCTTGGCGCAAAGGCTTGATCAAAGTTTCAATAATTTTTCTCTGTATACCATCCGGTAAAAAAGCAACACTGGTTAAACACAAGCGTTTATCGTTTGGATAGTCTTTAATTTTGTCAACAATCTCTGTCGGCTTTAAACCTTGGCTGTACTTTTTTTCAAGCTCTTCAAATAATTTAAATTGTTTTTGCTGGTAACTAAGCATAAATAAATTGTTAGAGAAGGGCTGCCCGGCTCCCCTCGCAACAAGTACAGGGTTTAGCGGCGCAAACGAAACTAAATAAATATTACAAGCAGGAAAATTTACTAGTTTCTCCACAATTCTGCCCGGACCAGGATTTCCGCCTTCGTTAGACTTCGGCGGACACGGCGAACCTGGATAACCACCTCCACCCCGTTATTCAACGGGGTAAAAAGGATTACATTGCCATTCTCTGCTG